>JAPPOJ010000082.1 GCA_028817975.1 Zetaproteobacteria bacterium
GCGCTATGCCATTGAAAAACAGCCCGAACACCTACGAAAAAAGTATATGAACATGAAAAAGATCCCATCAAGACAAAAAACGCCTGGTACAGAGCCACGCAAGCAAAAGAGGTGAGAGCATCATCACCAAAGGCAACCGCGTTCCCGAAGCCGACTCCGACTGACCACACTCAATGGTCTGTACATGAGAAGCATCTTCTGCACTCGCAGGGTATAGGAAAATCAGCCCCAGCTTATCATCTGCACCCAAACGATAACTATTGCCCGCTCTACTATACCCCATAATTGCGCCATAGTGGTCGTGAGAATGCCCCAGACCTGCACAATGGCCCAGCTCATGCACAACAGTACGCACAAAAGAAGTCGCTCGCACCTGACGGTCACTAATATAAATATTGCAATTTGTAATCCAACCATCACGAATAATCGGTTCAGCATAAGCGGCTGTAGAATGGTTCGTATTTGCCTCCGTTGTAATGGTATGGAAATCAGCCTGTGAGCTTGGCAACACGGAGCCATCTGCTTGTAACACCATCTCTAAAAAACTTCCCTCCACTTCATTCCACTGCTGCATAGCCAATTCCATCGCACGGTATGCAACGACCTGAGAAGGTATATCTGCAACGACCTCTCCATCCGCAAAAAGCTCTGGGACCTCTTCTAAATCGGTCAAATCAGGATAACGACCATCCCAGTGAAATACAACTGCCGGGCTTACTGGGGTAATGTTCAAACTTGCACGACTATGGGCATGAATGAGCGCAAATGCTTGGAGCAAGGGAGACCAACAAGCAAAAATCAAAGTTAAAGCTATTCTCAATTTCATCATTATTCCTACTATATGCGTTACAGGGACCAAGCAAGTCCCATTCTCAAAGCATAAACCGTCAGAAGCTGACCAGAACCCAAACCAAAAGCTTGCTTAAGGTCTATTTCAAAGGCATAAGGACGCGTAGAACTACGATAACCCACACTATAGTACCCACCCAGTCCACTGCCAAGCCCACTTATCACCAGTCCTCCTCCCACACCAGCAAAGACACCTGAGTCATTCGAATGACGAACCCCTACCAGAATTCCAGGAACCACACTCAAAGAGTACTCAACATCTGACGAAGATAAATATGACACTTCATAATCCAGAAGACTCGCTGGAGGAATAGATAATGGGTTCGGACCTCCATTGCCAACCCCTGGTGGTCCTAATTTAAGCATAAGATCACCACCACAGGCTATTTCAACCCACAGCCAAAGCACAAACACCCATACCAAACGATGGGTACCGTAAGCATACGGACATAAGCTAAAGTACATATGTGACCCCCGCCCCTAAATAGTGCACACGGCCCGTCACTAAGAAGAGCCCTCCTGCTCCAGCTGGAGCAATAAGTGAACGAGAGTTAAACTGCACTTGAAGTACCTTACTGAGAGGAATACGATACTGACAACCTACCACCCAACCAAAGTTGTACTCAATCTCCCTATGCAGCCCATCCTCTAAATCAGGAACAACCGTATCATAACGCAAAAAACCCAAGCCTGAATGAAACAAAAAATCTGTGAACTGATCCACCGATAAAGCTTCTGAAAAATAAACCAGCAAAGTAGACTGGGAAGCTCGCCCAAAGGTTTCGCGTGCAAAAGTCAGCCCCCCCCGAAAGTCACCCAAACGCGACCAGCTCACATCTACCGCGTTATGCAACCGCATATCCGTATGCCCCAAAAAACCAAGACCGACCTCCAAACCTGACTTGTCAGCATACCCAGAAGAAAAAGGCAAGCATACGAAACACAATACCCGTATCCACCGTTTCAAAACGAGTGCCAACACACGCATATATTTTATACAGATCAAACGTTTTTTAACCCCCATAACAACCCTAAAAAGCAGGTGGTTTTCTTTATAACATTTCTTTGCGAGTTTAATTCTGCCTTATTTCTATATTCGAGCATTTCTTGACCTTATGCAGAGATTTAGCTAGAATGAGAAGATTATATGCCAAAAATATTTTATACTTCCCTCGCATCGGTGAACAAAAGACCATGCTCTTTACTAAAAGTCATTAAGAGGAAACCATATGACGGTCGACGACAAAAAAATTATATACTCCATGGTTGGGGTGGGTAAAGTACACGGAACGAAGAAAGTCCTGCGAGACATTTCTCTGTCCTACTTCTATGGAGCTAAAATCGGTGTTCTAGGACTCAATGGTGCTGGGAAGAGTACACTCCTCAAAATTATGGCGGGAGTCGATAAGGACTTTATTGGAGAAGTACACCTTTCGGAAGGCTACTCAGTAGGGTACCTCAAACAAGAACCTGAACTCAACCCGGAGATGACTGTACGAGAAAACGTACGTCAGGGAGCCGCAGAAATCGTCAAACTGCTCGAGGAATTCGACAAAATCAACTTACGCTTTGGCGAAGATCTTTCTGCAGACGAAATGGACAAAGTACTTGCAGATCAAGCAAGGGTGCAAGATCAACTAGATCGCTTAGATGCTTGGTCTTTGGACGATAAGCTCAACTTTGCCATGGAAGCACTACATTGTCCGGATGGCGACCTCCCCGTCACGAACCTTTCTGGAGGTGAAAGACGGCGAGTAGCACTATGTCGATTACTTATCCAAGAGCCCGACATTCTTCTACTCGACGAGCCTACCAACCACCTCGATGCGGAATCTATCGGGTGGCTCGAACAGCACCTTCAAGCTTACAAAGGCACCGTTATTGCAATTACGCACGATAGGTATTTCCTCGACAACGTAGCGGGTTGGATCCTAGAGCTAGATCGTGGCCACGGTATCCCTTACAAAGGCAACTACTCCGGATGGCTGGAGCAAAAACAAAAACGCCTTGAGAAAGAATCTAAGTCGGAGGATCGTCGTGCCAAACAACTCGAACGAGAGCTTGAATGGATACGCATGAGTCCCAAAGCACGACAAGCCAAAAATAAAGCACGGGTCAACGCATACGAACAATTACTCAACCAAGAGCAAGATAAACTAGCTAAGGAACTCAAAATATACCTTCCACCAGGTCCACGACTCGGCACTCAGGTGATCGAAGCACACGATATCTCAAAGAAATTTGGTGAAAAAAACCTGTATCAAGGACTTAATTTCACCCTACCCCCAGGAGGAATTGTGGGGGTTGTAGGGCCTAACGGTGCGGGTAAAACCACCTTGTTCCGGATGATCTCTGGAGAAGAACAGCCTGATACAGGGGAATTTCAAATCGGTCAAACAGTGCGCTTAGGCTATATGGAACAGTCTCGACAATCTTTAGACCCAGATAAAACACTCTTTGAAGTCATCTCTGGAGGCCACGAAACAATTACCGTAGGTGGTCGCGAGATGAATGCACGCACCTACGTAGCTCAGTTTAACTTCAGCGGACAGGACCAGCAAAAAAAAGTGGCCACACTTTCAGGCGGAGAGCGGAATCGAGTACAACTTGCCCTGCTACTTAAAGAAGAAGCAAATGTCATCTTACTCGACGAGCCCTCAAATGACCTCGATGTCAACACTTTACGTGCCTTAGAAGATGCATTACTCAACTACGCTGGATGTGCCGTGGTTATCAGTCACGATAGATGGTTTTTAGACCGAATTGCCACACATATTCTCGCCTTTCATAGCGATGGCAAAGTAGATTGGTACGATGGCAACTACTCCGACTATCGTGATCATATCGGAATAGATGAAACCGATGCTACCGCAAAGCGAAAACGCCAATATAAAGGTATTTCTCGCACTTAACAACGCTGTGAGCACCTCATATATTTCCACCCACACACAGTTCATTTTCAAGAGCAGCGTCTCATGGCATTGCTTAATGAGCTACTTGTCACACCTTCCACTGATTTTCACGATCATTATTTGTTAAGTCACCCAGGATTGACGGCACTCGCCTTTTATTCTGCTCACATCTATTGACTTTCCATTGCTTTTCTGTAAGTATTCATCCCCATAATATAAAAACTGAGTAAATCTCACTAATCTGGGTTACTTGCTTGAGTTTTTCCATCTAATGATCTATTTCTGCACTAAGGATCTGCACTGTGAGCATTGAAAAAGTTCAAGAGAATCTATCTGATTACTTACGTAACTTTCGCAAAGTCCGAGGAATGCTTTCAAAAGACATGGCTAGCAGAACCGGATGTTCTGTTCCGACTTACTCAAAAATAGAGTCTCCCAAAAAAGTTTTTACCCGCCTAGACACGGCTTGGGGATTCCTAAATCAACTCGCACAAGCCGTAGATGCCAGTGTCGTCGATCTAGTCAATGCAATTAGCCCAGACCCCCCCTCCAAAAACTATGGACTCAACCGCAGAGACCTCGAAACAGCAAGGGATATCGCTAACCTTCCTCTACAAACACAGCTCGTGCTCCGCAAAATACTTAAAGATCCAAATACGATGATCGAAATGACAGACACCATGCAAGACTACGAAGAAGGTCATATGGACTGCGGTAGGTACCGTAGGCTTAAAAAAGTATGGCAGGCCTTTCATACATAGGTGATCGTTCACCCCCTAACCCATTGATCATCCCCACCCGTAAAAGCACTCCCATCATACAAGGTAAAATCCAGAAATTCGGCGTTAGTCTGGACGTCACACCCTCAATTTTGCCACAATGTAATGGAGTAAACTCTATCGTTTGGAGATACAATCATTGGGAAACTTCAAAAACGAGCTAAAAGTGAGTCTAGCGAATCGGCCTGCTAAATTAAAAATTGGCCTTTGTGACGGCCAAGATCCCCGCATACAAACCGCATCTGATACACTGAGGAGCATGGCTTGCATCGACAAAGTCCATTTATATGGCCAGTCGAACCAACCAGAAGACTCTTCTGGCGTCATCCAAGCAGGCGAGGATCTCCGTAACGGACAAATTGACTTAGTACTTGCCGGGGCAAACTGTACAACCGCCACGGTCATCCGTGCAGCCATTCAAACAATAGGACTTGCACCTGGAGTGGAACGTGTCAGTGGAGGCTTTGTTATGATTCCTCCAGAAGATAAAGCACAAGCATACCCTTTGATATTTGCAGACTGTGCTGTGAATATCAGCCCAAGCAGCCACCAACTCTACGAAATTGCCAAACAATCTTTTCTCAACCGAGAAAAGCTACGTCAAATTGGTGTTCCGGGTTTTGAGCAACCTTCCCGTCTGGCCTTTTTATCTTTTTCTTCAGGTGGCTCTGCACAGCATAAAAGCATCGAAAAAATACGCCAAGCTCACGCTCTGTTTCATCGTGCTTTCCCACGTGTTTCATCTTGCGGAGAAGCCCAAGTAGACGCAGCACTTATCCCACAAATAGGGGCACAAAAGTTAGGGGCCAATCGACTTGAAGGCCCCGCAAATGTCTTTATATTCCCAGACCTTAATTCTGGTAATATTGCTTATAAATTCCTAGAACGTTTAGGTAATTATACAGCTGTTGGGCCTCTTTTGCAGGGTACCGCAATGCCATTTTGCGACGTATCCAGAGGATGCAATAGTGAAGACATCATTCTCGCCACCCTCATCAGCAGTGCACTCGGTACTCCAAACACCCCGATATAGCTCCAGAACTACCACTTACGCAACAGTTTCAAAGCATGCCCCCATTTTTGCTCACGCAAACCAGGTAAACACCACAACATGCACAAAGGCTCAATAGCACGTGCCGACTCTACTAAGCCCATATCCAACGCGTCCCAACCAAACTCTTTGAGAATTGCTGCTACTTGAACTTTTGCCTCAACATTGTTCCCACAAATAAACATGGTAGGAATCTGACCTCCAAAGTCAGGGCAAATCATCAGCTCCTTGCCTACACAAGAAAACGCTTTCACAAAGTGAGCTTCAGGGGCCATCGACTGCAGTCTTTCCATCAAAGAATAATTGTGATCGGAAAAAAGGCGGACAACCCCTTCGGTAGGGGAACGAGAATCAATAGGATTGGTAACATCAATGACTATTTTACCTGCCAGACTTTGAGATCCGCACAAAAGTATCGTATCTTCAGCTCCGACCCCAGCGACAGCTAATACAATCAAGTCAGCAAAAACCACTGCTTCGTCAATGCTGCCAATAAAAGCACTTCCAGAAGCTTCTGCTAACCATGGCTCTAATTTTTCAAGATAACGCCCCGCACGTAACACATCATATTTAAGCTGCAAAAAACCATTCGCTAGAGCTTCTCCTACAGGACCCGAGCCTAAAACAGAGACTTTCATCATCGCTTTCTCCCTCTTACCATTGTATCGATCAAACCCTAACACACCCAAAAAATTTCACTGCAATCCATTTGACACATTTCTAAATCACATCTTTATCAGGCCTGAATTCCATAGTTGCTGCCATCGTGAATCCAAGAACACTCATTGACAGCAGTAGACGTTCGGTGTTTCATAAGAACTTATTACGTCACACGTTAAGAGGATCTGTACCATTGCTCAAACACTCCCATTCCAAAAAGCCAGACAAAAAAAACGATGGCGCCACTCTCCCCACACAGAGGGCCATACCAAAATACAAAACCATTATCTTTGACTTTGATGGTACCCTGTTCGACAGCCAACAGGCGATTCGCAACTGCATACAACTCACCTTTGAAAACTTTCCCGACTTGCCTGCACCTCAAGAAGAATTTGTCCACAAAGCTCTCCAAACAGGCATAACCCTTGAAGATACCTTAAGTATCCTTGGGGTTCACTCCCCAGCTATACGTTTAAATATGATATCCTGCTATCGCACCACATATGAAGAAGTTAGCTCCCAGCATGAAAAACCTTTCACTGGAACTCAAAGCATACTGCAACAGCTACACGCACAAGACTACCAACTCATGGTCGTAAGCAATAAGAGCACACGGTCTGTTGAATCTGCTTTACGTACCCATCACCTCCACCAGTATTTCTCTCTCATCGTGGGCAATACCCCTGGCATTGCAAAAAAGCCGAACCCCTCAAGCTTTCACAAGTTAGTACGGCCTGTGCTCAAACCAGAAACTCTGCCAAGTCAAGTCCTCATGGTAGGGGACACCATTGCAGACATCATTTATGCACAAAACATTGGTACGGATTCATGCTGGGCACGTTACGGGTATGGACAACTGGAAACATGCCAAGCCTATCAACCCACATACACTATCCACACACTCACAGAACTAGGCCAGCTTTTCTCGCTCCAACAGAGCATCTCTTGCTAAGAAGAACTATTTTTCTTTTAATCACAAACAAGGCTTATAGAACTGGAGAAAAAAACCGTGGATATCGCCCGCCTCTTAGCCAAATCTCTACTCGTTACAACAGCCCACTTCGTGCAACCGATTCCGCTAAAAAGTTTTGCCGAGCAACCGTCTTCTATAGATGCAGAACGTGTTACTACGTACTTTAAAGAGCATGGTCCTATACAAATGCAACTTGCCTTCTCTTTGCGTATGGATCATCCTGTAGCACAGTTTCAAACACCCACACATCCTAACGACTCAAACTCTCAGGAACAAGTGACAAGCAACCCCGACAAAAAAAGACCTGTGCATAGGTGGAGTCGGCACAAGTGGGCTGAACTAAAAGCCAAAGTCAAGGGAGTCCCACTACCTACAGCGACCATTCCACAATCTACCGTGCTTAATCAACTAGCATCCCGATTGCAACAAACCGTTCAGCTACTGGAACATGAACAGGCCACATTTGTCCGTAAGCGTTCTCTTACAGATCAAAATGGAAATGCTTTTTTTTATGACGAAACAATATCCTGCATACTCTTATACGAAACAACTTACACAGCAACCATAAAGGCACTCATTTCTACCCCATCTCCACACAAAGGTAAAGCAAGTCAAATAGCCACACTACAAAAACTCTTACCCGAAGCAAAACATCTAGATAAACTCATTTTGGCTTTTTTCACAAAATACTGCAACAACTTGGTAGCCTTGAAGGCAGCCTCAACCCCCATCGTTTTACATAATAGTATCGCAAGCATTTTAGGGCTGCAGGACTATATCAAAATCATCCATGTTTGCATCAATCTAAATCATAAACTTGCTGCTGCATGGCCTGTTTGTAACTTCACAGGCTCTCCAGAGGATCATACTAGCCCGAGCATTCGCATGAATATCTATTCTAAAGCACGGAGTAAGTAAGAAGGTGCATGCGCTCTAAACAGTGGAAGCTTTCCTTCCAGTCCACAAATGTAAATAGCACTTTAAGGATGCATAAATATGCCTATCCGCAAGCGCCGTCTCATAGGCACTCTGCGGAAGAGAACTCGCTATGGATTGAACCCATTGTGGTTTTGGGTATACTTTCCCTCGTTTGCCATTTCTTATGGGCTACACCTTACGTAACCCAACCCACAATTTCTCACAGAGTAAGGAGAAATGGCTGTGTCTCATTCTTATTACAGAAGTAGGCCTATGAAGATTTATGCTCGTCAAAAAACCTATCGAACCCTTCTACTACTTGCCATCGTCACTTATCCATATCCACTGACCCAAGCAAACTCACCATACCGCTTTCAGCCCACAAAACTAGCTTATATCGCTACTAGCCTTGTTGCATGGTTTACACTTGTAAGCCATGGAGAAAGTAACCCAATACATACAGGAACCATTCAGTGTGTCACCACAGCTCACTCCCCATTCACTTCACATCATACCCCAGTATGCAGTCTACAGGGAGATGATCCACACCCTTTTTTGATTACAACGAGTCAGCAAGACGAAGACAGAGATATTTACAAAGATAATGCTTTACTACAAAGGGTTGAGGAAATCTCTCCACATACAGAAACCCTCCCCAAACACAAGGCAGAACTCATAGAAATAAAAGTGAACCACGTCAGTGAGGATTGTAACATTTTTACCGATCATTTTCTGAGCGGAATCTCACCGCTTGGATTTAACCCCTTCCTAGGTTCTACAACAGCATCTAAACAACAAACGTTCGCTGCACGTATACGATTACTCAACGAAGGAACGAAGCCGTCTACTTTCCAAGTGAACCTCACTTACTCAGATAAAGCCTATAGCAACCAACAACTCGTCATTTACTCACAAAGAGTCACCATTCATCCACAAACAGCACACAACCTACTCGCAACAAACCTCAAAGTTGCCGAGCCCAACTCGGGCCCTGCTTACATACACGCGATGTGGGATACAACCGAAGCATGTGCTTCTACAGATGTCCCAAATCCACATATTACCTACATAGGAAAAGTATTCCCATTTGACGCAGAGGTTGCACCAAAAATCAAAGCCGATGCCAAGTCCACCGACGAGCAAGAAATAACAGACCGCAACACAGTTCGCCATTATGACTACCCTTATGGGTACTATCGCCCCCATTGCCACACTGTTTGGCATCGCGACCATGCCCACACTTACTGTTATTATCCTCACCCTAAGCCAGGACCCATTAAAGATCCTGACCAACCGTGCCCCCATCCGACAGTAACATATTCCCCTGCTCCAAGCCCTAGTTGGGGCGTAAGCCCATCCCCACACCCTAGTGTAAGTTTTAATCCAGATATTTCACCATGTCCGGATGCTTCACCATGTCCAACTTTCACAGGAACTCCATCTCCAAGCCCCTCTGAACCTCCTAAGGTTATCATCATTGGGGGCAAAGGAAGTGGACGTCTTACCATCATACTGACCAGTACACTCATTCCCATAACACTTATTGGAGTCGGACTCTGCACCTATAAATTATGCACTCGAAATAAAGATGCCGATGACGAAGATAAGAGCAAAAACACCGGAGACTGTGAAAGGGGTCAAGATTGCCATATCGAAGGGGGAGTATGCCATAATTCACAAATACATCGAGTGGCACCAACGACAACTCAATGGAGTCCTGATCTTGAAACCGGACTTCGGACTGCTCATATTCATCCCGAAGTTGCGACGACCACACCCAGCTCTCCGGAGGGAGAACAAAACCCTCGACATCCACACAACAGCGCGTCTTCGACAAGCTACGGTCAAGAAACCTTCACGCCCTCAACACAGCCAAGAGCATCACGATGGACACTACCACGTTACACAACAACAGCTAGCAGTAATGCATCTACAGAAATTGAAGCACGTTGGCCAGACCCAATAGACATCGATGACATCTCTATTACACACAATGAATCCAGCAGCCCCACACGTTCAGACTCCTCAAAAAATACCACCAGCAAGTCCAGCACAAGTCAACAAGCTTCTCATTCTACATTAGGCAACTCTCTATAGTGAGGCAGCTGTACCACAGACTCCTCAAGCCACCTTATTCAAGTACACGCTGAGGGTCTCCCCAAAGAATCTTGTCTGTCTCCAGGTAACAGTAAGCATACATACTGAGTAAATCTTACTCTTAAGCTTTATTCTAAAATCCCGATGGCTAGCCCATAGGTCTCACAAACTAAAATTACTGCCATAATCTGACCTTATGAGGCTGCCATCTTGACACAAATCAGTGTACATCCAAAACTACAGCGACATCTGGTTATGTTCGTAACCTCTAGGATAGATCGTTGGATAGAAATTCAGCAAACTCTATCTGCTCTCAACATGCAGACTACTTTTTGTAACTCCATCTATGAGGCTGAAATCATTGCAAGACAGGATCTTCCTCACCTTATTATAAGCGAAGCCAATCTATCTGACGGCAACGTATTTGAACTTTATAAACGTCTCACAACCCACACAACTCTAGCTAAAATTCCGGTTGCAGTCTACCTCACCCAAAGCTCGAAAGCAGAAGTCTCTAAGTTACTCACCCAAGGTTTTACGCATATATTTCCGCCT
>JAPPOJ010000314.1 GCA_028817975.1 Zetaproteobacteria bacterium
CCATATGACTGTGGATGAGTGGAAGCAAGAATGCGTTACTCATCCTTATTACACTTACTATACAGCTTATGAGGCAAGTATAGAAGAGGGGAAAAGAGAAAGGCCAGTAGGGGGCAAATATGATGGTGAATCCAACATCTGTTCCCCAAATTCCCTTTTTGAACTTTGGGACAGCTCTGACCTCAATGTTCAATATACTCTCAATGCTTTAAAAGAAATAACCGGTGAAACAACACTCGCTGGCGTGAAAGAAAAACTTACTCAATTGGAAGTCATTGACTTTAGGCCTTATCATGACATTCGTGACCTTAGACCACTCACTTCTAGAAATTATGAGGTGACACAAGCTATCTACCTTCCTGAAGGTGCACAGGTAAACAGTCTATGGGCGTTGCAATCAAAATTAGAAGTGTTAGATGCTCCCAATGTAAAAGTGACGGGCACACGTCCTGAAGACTGTCCTACTGAAAGTTATATATTTATAAATAATGCCGTGCCCGTAGATGACTACCCTGACTCCGTGGTTAATTTTTGCAAAAGCCTGAAAGACTAGAAAGCAGAAGTTCACCATAGATCTCCAAGAGTACCTGAAAAGCCCGTCACCCGACTCAAACCGGTGAGCAACAGGCCCTCCCCCCTCAAGTCCCTTCTCCAAAAAGCCGAGACGTCCAGGGTGAAGTATGCTTGAGAGGCGAGCGCGGGTGTTGCAAGATCACAAATTCGTAGGTTATTTCCCTTACGTTATCTGGCTGTACGTGCTGCTCTACCTCTGTATATTCGGCTGCAACAAGCCCAAATCCGCAAGTAAACCCAGCACCGTAGCCTCTCCACCAACCGAAGCTACAGGAGCAACGGGTGCTGCAGACAACGCCACTGCAGAAAACACGAGCACTTCAGGCCCGGTGATTGATCCCAGGATTGCCAAGCTCGCCGCCAAATATCTCCCGCAAGAATCCATTACCCAAGTCAAACTCGACTCGCAACAGTTTCGGATTGACCGGCCTCTGGTCGCGCTCAAACCTTTTCTCGAATTCAAAACCCCGCTCGTGGACTTTACCCTCCCACAGCAAGCCAACTACGTGGAGATCATGCGTTGCCTCGCCAGCGTATCGCTCACCCCTGCTACAGGGGGTACCGACCTAGCCGAGTTGTATGCAAGCGCCCTCCCCCTGGAAAAAATCGAGACCACCCTCACCGAACACCGCTACTGGGAAGATATTCTCTCCAAGCAAGGGTGCCAACTGGTCAGTAGTGGCACCCGGGTGCCGTTGACTCCAGACGCTTATGCTCCCAGCGGCAGCTTCCACTACCTGCTGCGTGCCTGTATCGACCCTACGCGGCTGGATACAGGTAGCCAAAGCTACTCCACCCGCAACTGCTCACGCTTCGTCACGATCTCTCCCCTGGTGAGCAGCTATACCAACCAACGCCAGGATAAGTCCAAAAGGCTCGCCAAAGCAGCCAGCGCCATGAGTTCCAAAATGGAGCAAACCGCGGCACAGATGCGCACCTTATCCGAACGGGCTGTCAAACAGCTCAATGACTGCGCCACCGCCAATCATCTCTTTCAAGTCAACAAAACCGTACGCGACTCCTGGGTCACCATGGCCGCCGTCGGTCTCGAAATCGTCATCGAGCTGGCTTCCATCAAAGATGTTTTTCCCATGGAAGCCTTTAGCTTTGGCGAAGCTGCTAAATACTATGGCAAAACCCTAACCTTCCAAAGATATCGAGATGCCAGCGCCTTTCAACAACTCATGGACCTCACCCAACTCGGCGGCGCCTTCCAAGGCTATCTGTTTGCGGATACCCTCAAAAATATCTTCGCCAACTCCGGTGATATGGTACGCCGCTGCGCCACTTATGAAGACAGCCTCCGCCAACTCGAAACCTTTGATGTGGTCTTCTCCGACTACACCCTCAAATACATCTACTTCCGGGTAGCCGCCGAATACGCCGCCAAAGACCTTGACGAAGTGGCCGGCGTCACCATCGAAGCCCCCGCCGACCTCCCCCTACAAGAGCTAGAGCGCACCCTCGGCATCCAGGCCAGTGGTGCTCCCTAAACGCGTGAAAATCAGTTTACGCCGCCCCCAGCTCCACGTGCTACTCCGGGTCAAAACACAGTTGGGAGACCAGCGAAGAACAATCGTCTTTTTGTAGAGGCTATCATTCTTGGAGACAAAGCCGATGATGCCGAAAAACGTGTGATACAAAACTTGCTTGATAAAGGCAAACAACCCGTCCACCCTTCAGATGCCACGAGATGTGATAA
>JAPPOJ010000215.1 GCA_028817975.1 Zetaproteobacteria bacterium
CCAGAGATCTACACTAAATAGGTTCGCTTTTACCGCGTACTTCCCTACCTCCCCCAACTCCACAGCAAGTACGTCGTAGAAACACGATCCTTCAGCCTGCGGCACAACTTGCTCAGAGGCGACCCCCTCAAGATAGCCAAATAAGGTCTGCATAAATGTGGACTTGCCGCTGCCTTTTGCGCCTAAGACCAACACCTTGGTATGAACTTCTAGGGTCTCTTGATTGATAATGGCCATAGAGCAGATCCATATATAACGGTTGTATGGCAAGTCATTTATGTACTTCCAATCCTATCACGACCTTTTCTAAGGAGAATCTCAATGACCCCTCCTCCCCTTCATGTGTCCATTATCGGCGCACCGTGTGATCTAGGTGCCAATATCCGTGGTGCGGCACTCGGACCCGCCTGCCTACGTAACGCGGGCATACAAACAGAACTCGAAAGTCTCGGCATACGGGTCACCGACCAAGGAAATGTTGCGGTACCTCAGCTGCAAGACGTCCCTGCTCAGGACCAAGCACAAAAATTTCGCGACACGATTTTAGAAGTAAACCAACGGATCTACAACCAGTGCCAACAAGCTCTTTCTGCAAATAGGCAACCTCTATTACTTGGCGGAGACCACTCTAACGCAATTGGCAGTATCGCGGCCATCGCCGATTGCTGTGCAGCACAAGGTAAAAAGCTAGGTTGCATTTGGTTTGATGCTCACGCAGACCTCAACACTCCCGAAAGCTCTCCTTCAGGAAATATCCACGGGATGCCACTCGCAATATTGCTGGGCCACGGCGATGCACAATACACTTCTCTTGGACAAAGAAAACCAAAATTACAGCCCGAGTGTACGACGCTCATCGGCCTACGCAGTGTAGATGCTGCAGAAAAGCAAATGTGCCGGTCCAGTGGCATTCGCGCCTTCACCATGCGTGACGTAGACGAGCAAGGCATGGGTAAGCTGATTCAACAAACTCTAAAAGATTTTGCCCAGCAACAAGTGGATTGGATTCATGTCTCTTTCGACCTAGATGCTCTCGATCCTTTACACGCTCCTGGGGTGAGCACCACAGAACCAGGTGGGATCTCTTTACGCGAGTCTCATCTAGCGTTAGAAATGCTTGCCGAAACCCAGCAAGGGTATTCTTTCGATCTGGTGGAACTCAACCCCACCCGTGACCTTCACCAGAGCACGGCCAAACTGGGGATACAGCTTGTATGCTCCTTTTTTGGCAAATCGATCCTCTGATTTATTTGTTGATTTTTATAAAAAGAGTGATATAATCCTCTTTTTTGAAATGTACACTTCAGCACGCATACACCTGATCAAAGGATCGATGGAAAGTCATCATGTTCACACTTAAAACAACGGACGGCCTTGCCCGTCGCGGCAAACTCCAACTTGCCCATGGGGAGGTCGAAACCCCCATTTTTATGCCCGTAGGGACAGTAGGCTCCGTAAAATCGCTCACCAACCCAGAGCTAAAAAACCTAGGCGCTCAGATCATTTTAGGCAATACGTATCACCTTTTTCTCCGCCCCGGCATGGAAGTCATTCGTCATTTCGGTGGATTACACAAGTTTATCGGCTGGGACCGGCCGATGCTTTCCGATAGCGGTGGATTTCAAATCTTTAGTCTGTCCAAACTCAATCAACTTTCTGAAGAAGGCGCACACTTTTGCAGCCATCTGGATGGCTCCAAATTCTTGCTCTCACCTGAAGATGCTGTCAACATCCAAGAAACCTTGGGCACAGACATCCATATGGTACTTGACGAATGCACTCCATACCCTGCCAGCGAACAAGAAGCACGGCGCTCAATGGAACGGAGCATCCGCTGGGCCAAACGCTGTCGGGACGCTCGTACCCGCATGGAACTCTTTCAATTCGGTATTGTACAGGGCGGTGTATACCCTCACCTCCGTCAGGAATGCGCGCACGCCCTCATGGAGATTGACTTTGATGGTTACTCCATCGGTGGGCTATCCGTAGGCGAGCCCAAAGCTGCCATGCGCGAGATGACCGAAGCTGCATGTCAAGTGCTCCCACCAGAAAAGCCACGCTACCTCATGGGAGTAGGCACTCCTCTAGACTTGATTGAATCAGTTGCACTCGGCGTCGATATGTTTGACTGTGTCATGCCAACCCGTAATGGACGCAACGGCTATGCCTTTACCAGCCTAGGACCCGTTTCCATCAAACAGAAACAACATCAGTTTGACGACGCCCCTCTCGATCCGAATTGCACATGCCATGCATGCACCCACTACTCACGCGGTTACTTGCGCCACCTATTCAAGGCAGGGGAACTCACCGTGATGCGGCTACTATCCGAGCACAACCTCACCTTTTACCTCAAGTTTATGGCTGATATCCGTCATGCAATCGAACAGGGTGAGTTTGACGAACTGTTACAAGCCCAGCGTCGTATCTGGCAGAAATAAGTGACTAGTCGGAACGCACCGTACGAATATGCGCGCCCAAGCCTTCTAGCTTAGCTGCGATATTGTAGTAGGCACGCTCGACTTGGTAAATGTTATCGATCTGACTCTGACCATGTGCGATACATGCTGCCATCACAAGCGCCATACCCGCACGCACATCTGGCGAACTCATACGTGCTGCAGTGAGACGATTGGGGCCGGTCACCACCACACGATGTGGGTCACAAAGGACAATATTCGCCCCCATCGACATCAAATTGTCCGTAAAAAACATACGTCCTTCAAACATCTTCTC
Organism: Zetaproteobacteria bacterium; assembly: GCA_028817975.1. Classification (GTDB taxonomy): domain Bacteria; phylum Bdellovibrionota_B; class Oligoflexia; order Oligoflexales; family Bog-1112; genus JAPPOJ01. The sequence goes on from JAPPOJ010000215.1 coordinate 2,737, forward strand.
ATGAAACAGCACGGTGCCCTTCGCTTGGGTGGCTGCAACAATAGCCACTGACATCAAATCGGTCGGATAAGATGGCCAAGGACCACTGTAAATCGAAGCAATCCTTCCACTTAGTTCCGTTTGCATCACGAGTTCTTTCGTCCCATCAATCACCAGCGCATTGCCCTCATACTCCGGGCGAATCCCTAGGCGTGCCAAAGTCTTTAGCGGAAAACGCATGTCTTCAGGCTCGACACCTTCAATCCGGACGACCCCACGGCCAATAGCCCCCAAGCACAGAAAGCTACCGACTTCCATAAAGTCAGGCCCAATCGTATGCGTCGTTCCTTGTAATGAAGACACTCCATCAATAGTGATACGATTAGAGCCAATTCCACTGATTTTTGCACCCATTCCCACAAGCAGCTTGGAAATACCCACCACGTGTGGCTCACTCGCTGCATTATGCAATACCGTGCGGCCCTCCGCCAGAGCTGCTATCAACAACAGATTTTCTGTCGCCGTCACACTTGGCTCATCCAAATAAATATCCGTACCCACGAGCTGTGAGACATACCCACGAATGGGGTTCCCAAATTGAATCTGACAGCCGAGGGCTTCTACACCTTCAATATGTGTGTCCACACGGCGCGCTCCAATCACGTCACCCCCAGGAGGCGCAAGCTCAATCTTGCCAAAGCGGGCGAGCAACGGACCTAACAACAAAATGGAGGCTCTGACCTTTGCGCACAGCTCTGCATCGGGTTGATAACTCTTCACCCCTTTACAGCAAACCACCAATTTATCCTCAGCGACCCACTCGACCGAACCGCCCAGATCCACTAGAATTTCACATACCGTCAGCACATCACGAATCTTCGGCATCCGACACAAGGTCACCGGCTCTTCGGTAAGTAAACAAGCCATCAAAGCAGGCAACGCTTCATTTTTATTTCCACTAGGAGTCACACTCCCCTGAAGAGGATGTCCCCCATCAATCAAAAACTTTCCCAATCTCTTCTCCTCATGTCATCCATGTACGGTACTTCTGAAGACTTGCCTACCACATTCCGAGCTTGGCTGCACGATAAATATCTTGATAGAGAGAGCTATTGCGCAAAAAGAATGGCTCGCAAACGAATATTGGGCCATCAGAGAAACCCTTTCCAGCTGGAAAAGGTTTTTGCTCTCTCTCGCAAAAAAAATCTTGCATGATTGCACCTCCTCCATTATACTTGCGCTCATGGTCTTGAGTGAGACTAAAAGTACGTGGAGAGATGGCCGAGTGGCTTAAGGCGGCGGTCTTGAAAACCGTTGTAGGGCAACCTACCGGGGGTTCGAATCCCTCTCTCTCCGCCACAAACTTTTGCTCCTCACTTGGAGAGATGGCTGAGTGGCCGAAAGCACTTCCTTGCTAAGGAAGCGACTGGGTAACACTGGTCCGTGGGTTCGAATCCCACTCTCTCCGCCATTTAGTTCTTGCTTTATGTATAGAACTCTGGTAAAAAAGACTTGCTTGCGCACCCGTAGCTCAGCTGGATAGAGCATCTGACTACGAATCAGAAGGTCGGGCGTTCGAATCGCTCCGGGTGTGCCACTCCATAAAATTCAAATTTCATCACATTTATATTATTCCAACAAAACTAATTTATTAGAGCTGAATCATTGCTAGCTTCTTCTGGTAACCACTTGAGATCTATGGCATGTTCTATAATCTGACATGTAGTCACGACACCACTCAGAGGAGAGCAACGAACCATGGCGACCTCAGCCCACAAAGATATTCAATGGGATAGCTTTGTTACCGAACTCAAAGCCTTAGCTAAAGAGAACAAATACCAGGCTAATCAGACAGACGTACGCCACATCTCCAAAATACGCTTGTGGTCAAACCTGTGTGCCGCATTCGGCTATGGCACTGCTTGGATCGCACCCAACCCACTTTCCGCATACCTGATCAGCCAATCCAAATTTACCCGTTGGACCACTCTGGCACATCACATCCTACACCGTGGCTTTGACAAGATTCCCAACACCCCACGCTGGCTGCGCAGTAAATACTTCGGCAAAGGTTGGAGAAGGTGGACCGATTGGCTCGACTGGATCGATATCAAAGCTTGGGATATTGAACATAACGTCCTACACCACTATTCTCTTGGAGAAAAATATGACCCCGACGTGGTGCAATATAACTTGAGTTTTCTGCGCAAATTGCAAGCCCCCACCGCCATCAAAATCATCCTTATTTTCCTACTCGCTTCCGCCTGGAAATGGATCTACTACGCACCTTCAACCCTCAAACAACTTCACCGCAAACAGATCAAGGCCCACCGCTTTGAAAAAGAACAAGATGCTATCCGCAACTATCGCTTACAAATCTCCGATACACAGGTCTATTCGCCATTTACCCCTGTAGGCCGCACCCTGTGGCGTAAAAGCTATTTGCCCTATTTCTTTAAAAATTTTGTATTTACCCCAGGCCTTGCCTATCTGATCAGTCCAACGGCTGGATTATACATGCTGCTCAATATGCTCCTTGCCGAATGGTTCACCAACTTACATTCTTTCATCATGATCGTACCCAATCACAGTGGTGACGACCTGATGCTCTTTCAAACCCCATGTAAGTCTAAAGATGAGTTCTACGTACGCCAGATTATGGGCTCCGCAAACTACGCTACAGGAAGTGACTTTGGCGACTTCCTGCATGGGTGGCTTAACTACCAAATCGAGCACCATATCTTCCCAGATATGACTCCATTACAGTACCAAAAAATCCAGCCTGCGGTAAAAGCTCTCTGCCAGAAGTATCAGATCCCATATGCTCAAGAGTCCGTCTGGATGCGTGTCTACCGTCTCGTACAATTGATTTGTGGCAAAAGTTCCATGCACAAAACAGACACCCTCATTCCCACGACTTCTCCCGCCTGACACGAGTCTCGTCTAAGTACGGCCTTATTTTTGCTCATAACAGCCTACATTCCGTCCTAGCATACAAGTAAGGCTGTCTTTATCGTGCTTTAATCGGAGCGTAACAGCTGATTATCCTATGCTAAAACAATCAAATGGCTCCTTTTCCCGCTTTTTGTGCTACAAAAAATAGAACTTTTCAAACAAGGGCTTTTAAAACATGATCCCAAGAATATCTTTTGGCGAAGCACAAGAGTGCTTTCAACGCGATTACTTTGATCTCGACCTTCCTGTGATTATTACGGATTTCACCCAAGGGTGGGCCGCGAACTCGAAGTGGACCATGGGGTACCTGCTCGAAAAGTTTCACGACAAACCACAGCTTGTGGAAAAAACCTGGTTTGTGATGGACAATACTTTTCTCTGCGAGGATTACACCACCCCACCTTTTATTCAAAATATCCAAGACCGGAGAGATATTAGTCGACCCAAACATGACATGCGTGTTTGGGCCAACGCAAACCAGCACACGACCCCGTTCCACTACGATGGGCACCAACAGTACGTGTTCAATGTTCAAGTACGTGGGAAAAAAAGCTGGACCTTGCTCGACCCTCAAAGCTACATTCAATATTACACGTGCTCAAACTTTCCTTTAGAGCGCTATAATCACCTGAGCCCTGACCAATTGGCAGCAGAAGATATCACCGCTTACACATTTGACCTCCACGCAGGAGAAATGCTGTTTATTCCAGCTTTCTGGGCACACAAAGTATGCGCGAGTGGTGAAGAAAATGTCAACCTTAACTGGATCGGAAGTAAAGTCCATACCAGCGCCAACCCTCAACAAGCGCGCGAACACGAAATCTTAAAAATGCTACTTATACTACATAAGTTTAAGCCCTTCCGTCCTCTCATTGATCGCTACGTCGGTATCGAAAGTGACGGCTATCTAGAAAGCTATGCAGGGCTTGGCTTAGACTTTGTCAAACAGGTTACACAAAAGATATCGCACCGCACTGCTTTAATACGCTTATTCCAAGAGATCCGCACCCTCTCACAAGTACGTCGCGACTACCCTAAGCTCAAAGCCTATGAAAAAGCTCCACTGCAACAAATCCAACAGGCTGTGGGATAAACGTCGATGTACTCTCAGTTTTTTAAAGTTGCACAACTAGATGAGCCTGCTCTGCAGAAGCTTATACATGTCCTGGTAGCGATCGACACACAGGTCTTTACTTCAACCCTGCAAGGCAAGCATTATCTCGCAAAGTTACTCACACGCATGCCACATTCACAAAGCAAAGACCGTGTTATCGTATATTATGACCAAGACCATCAACCGATCGGGTTTAACTTTATCCTGATGGAGAAAATGAAGAGCGGCAAACGCTCTATTTACATCTGTCGGCCGATTGCCACTTTTTTACCCCAGCGCATTGGGAACCAAAGCACCATGTTCGATGCAATTGCAGCTATGGTTCGTTTTAAATTGGCCCATCCACACCAGCAAGTATACTTTCTCTCATTTTTTGCGTCACCTTTCGCATATCACTTGTTTGCTTCACGCTACCCTGCACTCGACTTACAACGCCGTCCTTTAAGCCCCAAACTACATCAGCTCATGCAAAGTTGTATGCAAAAGTGGGGCTTGCATAACCTTGCGCAACAACAAGGTCTTTATATTATCCATTCTGACGCCCTCAAAATTTCACTACAGAACCTAGAGAAGAGTAAGCACACGCGATTTTTTATTCGAGTCAATCCTGGGTTTCAAGAAGGACAAAGCCTAGGCTGCATTGCGCCGATTACCTACCCTAATCTGTGCGTAGGTACGATTCAACAAGTCAAGCACCTCTTTTATAGAAAGCAACACAAATGGAAAAGACTACGGTACATCTTCCCACTGCACAAAACAAAGTCATTATTCTAGGCGCCGGCGTTGCTGGCCTACACATGGCTGCACAGCTACGTCAGCGTGGGATAAAAGATATCGTCTTGCTGGAAAAGTCAGACCGCGCCGGGGGAAAAGTAGAGACCATTCACAGCCAGGGAGTAGCCTATGATATGGGTCCAGTACTCATCACTTCTGCATATCGCCACGTGAAAGAGGCTTTACGTCAATACTGCCCCGAAAATCGGGAAATCCCCCGCAATATGGGACGCAAAACGCGCTATGCCATTACCAACCTTACAAGTGACCCGTCTACTCTCGAAGGCGGAGATTATGTCGATTGGATGACTGCAGAAATGCACAAAGCTATGGGGGGCACCCATAGCAGCCTCAGCAAAACAACATGGTGTGTTTTAAAAGCAGCATGGCAATACCTCAAAATCCACCGGCGTATTTTTCCAAACCACCGTGACGGCCTTCCGCCAAGACCAAACACAACCGACTTGACGCTGTTAGCCCAACAAAATACTCTTCAATTCTTACAACAACACAACCTTGAGGTACTCACCCCACTGTTTGATGAGGCACAAACAGGTCAAGGATATGGCTCACTATCAGATGTACCTGCACTGTACGCATTGTGGTGGACAACACCAACTTTAATCTGGGCCTTCGTCAAATCACACCTCCCTTGGGGCACTCCTCTAGAGACCATCCTCGAACACGGCTACCAGCCACTTTTTGAAGGCATGATCCAACAAGAAAAACTGGAGATCTCCTTAAACGTAGACATCACGCACATCGACCGCAATCACTCTGGCGCACATCCCATCCATGTGGAAGGCATACAAAACGGTACGAAGGTCAGCTACAACGGCGACTTTCTAATTTGTGCATGCCCAGCAGAGGACCTCTTGCCACTTATCAAAGAGCCCAGTCAACGCGAACAAGAGATCTTCCCTCAATTACAAACATTAGTCGCCACTTCCACTTTATTTCGTGCCCAGGTCCCACAGCACTACTGGACGAATACCGTCCTACTGCACAATCCTATCGGCAACCATCGCCTTCTCGTGTTTCGCACTCCTAAAGCAGACCTCAACAACAATCGACGGGAAGACAACGATCTATTTGTGGCCTATCAATATGGTGAACAAGACACCACTCTTGAGGAGATTAACCACACTATGTTACAAAATCTCCATGAAATAGGCGTCAAAGAGATTCGCATTGAACATTGCCGCAAGCACCGCTATTTTCCTCACTTTGGACGCCAAGCCATTGAACGTGGCTATCCGTGGGAGATTTTCGCAATGCAAGGGCACAACAGAACTTGGTGGATTGGGAGTTCAGCATGCTTCGAGTCCGTCAACGAAGTGTTTGCTTACAATAAACAAGTGCTCGATACATATTTTGTAGCTACAGAAAGGAAATCCATATGAGCCACTGCCGTGATTACTTTGCCAACAGCTATACCGAAGCACGGCAAAAATTTTTACAAAGTACCACGTCTGCGGGTTATCAAACCTGGCACCAACAGCTCCCTGATCATCACGGGGCAGCCGGGGAAAAACTTTATATGGATTTTGCGCTCTGCGGCAATCCCAAAGCCACAACAGGATTCTTAATGCTAAGTGGAACACACGGTGTCGAAGGATTTTGTGGCTCCGCATTACAGAGCCAACTTACCGACTCAGGCTTTTTCCAAGAATACACACAAGAATGTCGGATTCTGCTCGTGCACGCCCACAACCCCTATGGTTTTTCCTGGCTACGCCGGGTCAATGAAAGCAATATCGACCTCAACCGTAGCTATCAAGATACCTCTGTAACCCTTCTCCCTGAAGGGTATGCACAGCTGCAAGATGTGATTAATCCCACCCAACTGCGCGACGACCTGAGTACACCCAATGACCTACAGCTGGAACAATACGCGCACACTCACGGTCCTTTCCAACTCCAACAGGCTATTACCAGCGGCCAAAATGTCTTTCCTCAAGGAATGTACTACACAGGCACCCAACCCACATGGTCACAACAGGTATTACAAGAAGTCATACCACAAGCCTTCACCAACGTAAGCGAGGTAGGGGTATTAGACATTCACACCGGCCTAGGGAAATTTGGCGAAGCACTCATCCTCCATGACTATGGTCACGATACTCTCTCAGGTCAAAAAATGCAGCAATGGTTCGGGGCCAAGCAACAGAGTTCTGCACCCTCCACAAGTGAGGTTACACCTTTAGTTGGCACTGTAGGGCATGGAGTTACACAAATGCTCCCTACGACCACCGTACATAGCTGTACACTAGAGTTTGGCACCGTGGACCTAAGCCAAGTGCTCTACATTTTACGTGCAGACAACTGGCTTCACCACCATGCTGCTCTTCAGGACCCCCAAGACCCCAAATGGTTGCACATTAAAAAGCAGCTAAAGGCGGCTTTTTATCCTGGAACCGATGCCTGGTGCACCGCCGTGGCCACTCAAGGACAGGCCGTCGTGCAAGAAATGCTCAATGGGCTGCTGCAACCTTCTATCTCAAGGTGATTCTCTTTGTTATTCGTTTTTTACCCTTAAAAATCATATTTTTATGCTTTACAGTTGCCACTCACCTGGCCTCTTTGCTATATCTTTAGATGTAACATTTGGGATATGTGTATCTCACCCTTCTGATATAAAGGTCTTATTCATGAAGAAGATACTGTTGTTACTCTTACTTTTATCGTCACATCTAGCTTTTGCGCATCCATTCCTTCATTCTCTTGACCGCGTCGAAACAAATCGCAGAGCAAAGCAACCCAAAGTAGGGGATTCCATACACGTACAAACCAGAGAAGGTTGGAAATTAGCAAAGGTGGCTAAAATTACAGCTGCCGGGCTGCTGTTTGCTACTTTGACACAAGGAGCTGAAGCTGGGCCATTCTGCTTAGCGGGGGTCGTGACCGCTTGTAGAGCAACCGCAACTTTTTGCGTGATCGGTGGTCTTTTCACAGGCGGTGCTATCTCAGCAGGTTGTCTTGCCGATGCCGGGTTGTTAATTGGTACCTGTCAATACGGTTTAAGTGCATGTGCATTGATTCCTTAAATAGCAAGTTTAGGAGGCTGTCATGTTAAAGGAATTCTCCGTTCACTACAAAGCCACAGACTTTCTATTTAGTCTATTGCTTGCGGTCGGATGTGCCACTGCGCTTGTGTTCTTC
>JAPPOJ010000241.1 GCA_028817975.1 Zetaproteobacteria bacterium
CCGTAAGTCCATTACGAATCCCCCCGGTTGCTATTTTAGGTAACCAAATACGCTGCCTATCGAGAGCTGCCAGCGCATAGGCCGTGGGAATCCCCCAATCGCGAAAGGTTGCCCCTACCTGGCGGCCTGTGAGTTCTGAGGAACGCAGGCCTTCTAAGTAGCCCCACGAGGTTCCTCCACGCCCACCTAAATCGATCGCCGCAACCCCTCGCTCTGCCAATCTAAGTGCCGAGCGTGGGTCTATTCCAGAACCCACTTCTTTCACCAGAACAGGCACTTCCAGTTGCGCACAAATTTTTTCAAGGTTATCCCAAAAACCACTAAAAGTCACATCTCCTTCAGGTTGGATCAGCTCCTGCAAAACGTTCACATGCAACGCGAGCGCATCTGCTTCAATTTGCTCAACCGCACGCTTACACAGGTCTACGGCCTTTTCCGAAGGGCCTTGCAGTTGGGCAACTCCTAGATTACCAATCAAAAAGACATCAGGAACATGTTTTTTAACCTGAAATAAGGGGGCAAAAGCTTCGTTTTCCAAGGCCATACGCTGCGACCCTACCCCCATGGGCAGACCACACTTCACGGCAGCTCGGGCAAGGTGAAGATTAATCTGTTGTCCTTTGAGAACTCCTCCGGTCATGCCTGTCAATAAGAGCGGAAAAGGGAAGGTTCGCCCCAAAAAGGAAGTTCGACAGTCTAAATCACAGAGATCAAAATCAGGTAACGCGCACACCTCTAAATGTAATTGGTCAAACCCTGTAAACCTATTGGTTTCTTCGACATTTTGCCCGGAACATAATTCAATATGGTCGTGCTTGCGCAAAAAAGACTGCAACAAATGAAAGATAGGTAAACTCTCCACCGTCGCCACAGCAAGATAGCGTTCCTCACGTGTAACTACGTCCTGAAACTGCACCGGCTGCAGCCCTAAAATAGGGAGATTATCCCAAAATAATGCATAGCACTCAGATAAGCACGGAGGAGCCAAAGAAGGGCTTTTCACCACCCACAACGTATCGTTCTCCATCCGTGTCACAGCGTAACTCACCCCTGCCGCCCCACGCATGGAGAGGTGATCCACATAACTTACCCCATCATCTGCATCTCTCACGACCTACTCCCAACCGTTTTTTAGTTCCAAACAGAGCTTTTCTTCAACACACCTTTACGGCGGTATGGTGTATGCGAGCGTGCCGGACAGATTTTTAAGTAGTACTGAGTCCGGCCCGCTTTCTCAAAAGAAGCCGATTCTACTAGTATTTTGCCTTGATGGGCCAAATATTCCAATGCAAGATCAAAGTCTGCAGGGGTGATATCAACTTTCTTTTGCACTTCAGCAAGTAGCTTGCCACGACTCCAAAAGCCTTTGCGAATCACACTCTGGAGGATGATGCGAGTCATTTGCGCATCAGGACGCTGGTGCGGGACCAAAATTTTATCTAAGCGTTCATGGCCCGCACAGACATCACAGTGACCACAGGCTTGCTTTCCGTCATCGCCAAAATAGCGGATTAATTGCGCCATACGACAGTCCGAAGTATTAAAGCAAAAGCCGTACATCTGTTCTATTTCTAAGTTCTTGATCTTACGGCGTTCCAGATAACGTTCCTCCCAACTCGCATCCGCACAGGATTTAACCCACCAAACACCATCTGGCTGCTGAACACACTCCACAGCTCCCCAATGAACAAAACGGTCGGCGAACCCATCTAGCTTCATCTCCGTAAGCCGTTCACAAAAATCCAACCATTCTAAGGGTTTTTTCTGTACACACTGCAAACCACGACGTAACTTACTTAATTCTGGGTAGGTCTGCGCAAACATGATCCGTCGAAACTGCAAGTCACTTTCGGAATAAAATAAAACGGTCTGCGCAAGCAAACCATCACGGCCAGCACGGCCGATCTGTTGATAGTAGCTTGCCAAGGAATCTGGCAAAGTCATATGAATCACCGCTCTGACATTCGCTTTGTCAACTCCCATCCCAAAAGCAATGGTGGCGACCACCACCTCAATCTCATGAGCTAAAAAAGCATTTAAGACTTTACGCCGCACCTCACGGTCCATACCTCCGTGATAACACGCGGCACGAAACCTAGGCGCAAGTTGACGCGCAATATCCTCCGCATCAGCTTTACGCGCAACATAAATAATTGCAGGTAAATGTGCCTGCTTTTCCAGAAAACGTGAGGCTGCGGCCACACGCCGATAAGACTCTAAAGTAGCCACCTGAATCGCCAAATTACCACGCCAAAACCCACGTATCACCTCGGCATATTCGGTCCCTAAGACCAGTTGCTCCACAATGTCATGCTTGACGGCAGGGGCTGCGGTTGCCGTTACAGCCATCCGTGGAACCCCCACAAAGCACGCCAGACGTTGGCCTAAATAACGGTAATCCACTCGAAAGTCATGTCCCCATTCCGAAACACAGTGCGCTTCATCAATGGCAATTAAACTTGGCTGTTGGCGCTGCAAAAGACGCACAAAGTAAGGAGAGCGCAAACGTTCGGGAGCAAAATAAAGAAAGTCCACCTCTCCAGCACAGTACTTACGAGCTATTTCATTTTGCTCGGCGGAGGATAAACCACTATGTACACTAAACGCGTTCAAGTTAAGTTTGGTCAGTTTAAGAACCTGATCCTCAATCAAAGAAATCAGCGGACTGATGACCAACACAGGCCCCTGTCTCACATAACCAGGTAGTAAATAGCACAACGACTTACCACTGCCAGTGGGCATAATCACGAGGCCATTTCTCCCAGCAACGACCTCGCGTGCAATTTCTTCTTGACCTGGACGAAAGTCTTTCATGGCAAACACACGTGCAAGCGTTGCATGTAGGTCACCCACCTGCTCCGCTTGCGTGACACTTTCTTGCGTCACCGCGACATCTTGCCGTTGCTCATCTCCAGCCATATGCAATATATTTTCCTCGAAAGAGTTATCTGCACCTGCTATTTGAGGTGCTTTTTGCAATTGAGTTAAAATTTCAGTGCCTGTTGTGACAAAATGGACCACATTTTGCAAGAACTCTTTTTTATCTTTGCGGCCCAAAGAAATGTCCTCCAGCGACTCCTCCCAATCTTTGGTAAGGGAACAGTCTTGCAACTGAGGGGGAACACACTGCAAAAGCTCCTCCGCTTTCGCAGTTGAAGTAATTTTTTTACCTTCTCGACAAAGGTAGCCCCCCCCAATCAAACTCTCCAGCACCCCCGCACGCGTGGCTGCCGTCCCAATACCACAACGAGGACGAGATTCACGCGACACCTCTTCACTGGCCCCACCCATCTCCATGCAGCTCAACAAAGTTGCATCTGAAAAAGCCTGGGGCGGTACAGTAGCTCCAGTACGCACACGACCCGCAACCACCCACACAGGCTGCCCCACCGCAACATCCTGTAAAGGGTATTTGGTTTCCTTGTCCGTTGCCGTCGTTTTATGTAAGTCGGCTAAGCAGCTTTTCCACCCTAAACTTAGGGTCACCGTTTCATGAGAAAGTCCCACCCAAGTAGACAATGGCTGCGCACCCACAACCAAATAACGATGTTCACGAACGTATGGTTCCAAAAAGGTCGCCAAACTCAAACGACAAACCAAATCAAAAAGGCGCTTTTCACCCAGCTCAGAAGAAGTGAGTAGCTTACCCGTAGGGACAATGGCATGATGATCCGTAGCTTGTGCATCCGAAACATAACGCTGGCGCTCCCAATGTGCGAAGTCCAATTTCGACACATACAAGGGAAACAGTTTGCGCAACGCAACGAGGCTCTCACGAAAAGTATCCAAATCATCCGAAGCAAGATAGCGACAATCTGTACGTGGATATGAGATGACTTTATGACGCTCGTACAAGGCCTGCATGACATCCAAAGTTTGCTGTGCTGTATACCCAAAAAACCGGTTTGCATATTTCTGAATCGTAACCAGGTCAGGCAGTAAAGGGGGTTTGAGATGGACTTGCTCTTTTTTACAGTACAAGACGTACAGGTCCTGATCACAAAACTGCCGCAATTGTAACGCCAGTTCTTGACGTGAATCTGTATAACGACGTGTCTGACTCCAATCTTTAAACCATGACATACCCAAGTCTGGACATTTTGTACGTAACGACGCAGCACGCAAGAGCCAGCCCACAAACTGTGCCGCACTGTCTTTCACAGGCAGATCAAGACACATCAAGTTCGCAGCTTGTCTTTCCTCCTCCGTGGAACAGACCACTTTTAACTCGCGATATTTCTCTTCCTTAAATTCACGAATCTTACGGTCACGTTGTGCAACCAAAGACAGCGTTGGCGTTTGGACCCGACCTACGGGAAAACGCTCTCCCAGCAGACTCGTACACCCTCGCGAAAAGTTAATCCCCACCAACCAGTCTGCCTGCGCACGCGCCACAGCCGATTGATAGAGGTCATCAAAAGCGGTCGAAGGCTTCATCTGGGTAAAGGCAGTACAAATTGCTTTGGGCGTAAGGGAAGCTGTCCAAAAACGTTGCACAGGGTGGGTCCATCCCGACAACTGGTATAAAAAGCGAAAAATAAGCTCACCTTCACGGGCAGCGTCTGTCGCACACACCAGATGTTGAATCTCAGGACGAGCTGCAAGACGCTGTAAGAGAGCAATTTGCGCCTGCGCACTTTTCTTAGCCACAGGCTGCCACCCTGTAGGTACAATCGGTAAATGACTCAAATCCCAAGAACGGTAACGCGCACTGAGCTGATTGGGTAAAGGAAAGCTTGCCACATGGCCCTTGGTCCAGCTGAGCAGTATACTTTCCGATTCGTAGTATTGTCCCTGATGCCTGAAACCACCTAATGCATTTGCAATAGCTTCGGCGACAATAGGTTTTTCCGCAATAATAAGCGCTCCAGATAAGCAGGAGAAGGCTTCACCACGTGTACTCATCCACGCCCTTTTAAGCAAAGTGGTATAATTACATTATGAAAAATAACAAATTTAAATTTGTATTGCAGTGGGATAGATGCCCTGTTCAAGATCGGATCACGTTGGCTTTTGACTCTCATATCTTATCCGACTTGGTAGACGTCCAAACTCCCACCATACTTCCACAGAAAGGCTTAAAAGTACAGCAAGTAACTGTACAAACTGTGTAAAGTTGCTAGGACTCCTGATCACTTTATCGCAAGGAGAATACCATGAGTCAAACTCTGTACCGCACACACGCACCTAACCGCATTGTAAAAGAGCTAGCACCGATCTTTGCTTTTTTTCTCGGCTGCTGGGGTACAAAGGCATGGGGCTTTATTCACCCCCACGCGACACCTCATGCTCCCCAAGTGACCGGCGAGATCGTCATTCGTCCAACCACAGAAAAAATGCCCTCATCCATGCATGGGTTTGTCAGCACACCTCAGATACCCGGAGCAATCACCCTCCGCAGAGACCAAGTCTCAGGGACAATCACGTTTGTAGCTGGCAATCTCGGTGCTGTGCACTTTGCACAGACCATGAATACCCAAGAAAAGCAAGAACAGATCTTACAGTTTACCAAAAAGTTTATAGACACCTACTACAAACAGCTCCAAATCAATTGGAACGATTTAAACCTCAATCGAGATGCCACGCTCATGGGTACCGAAGAGCAATTCGTACGCTTCGACGTACACCGTGACGGTCTTAAGATCAAAGATGCCGAGGTTATTTTTCGCTTCAAACGCGGTAAACTTCTCCAAGTACTCAACCGGAGCTTTCCCCACGCAACCATCATCAGCAACAACTTTGCGGGAGCGGGGCATATTCCACAAGAGCAAAACATCTTGAGTAAGTTTGACGTCAAGAAAATTTCCCAGATCGCGAGTGAGTTTCGCGCTGCACCCAACGCTCAATCCTCTCAGTATGAGCTGGTGCTTGTGGATCGCTACCATATTGAGTCTAAAAATGGGGAAAAGCACTCTGTCGAATATGTGCATGGCAGCACGACGATATGGGAACTCAAGAATCTGCATTATCATCTTGCGGCCCAAGTCACCGCGCCCGTCTTTCCACGCTATTATGGAGACGCACCTAAGAGGGAGCCGCTACACTTTGTCTCGATCCAAAGTGAAAGTGGTAATCTGACCTCTGACAAAAAGGGTATGATTCCCGAAGCTGGGGAAGAAGCACCCACCTTGTTAGGCCTCAAGGGACCTCGGGTCCGCGTTTTTTCCGCAAGCACCACAGCTCTTTCCCAGCAAGCTGTTCTCGAAAATGGACGTTGGTCGATCGATGTTGACTTTAAGCCACAGCAGCAACCTTGGAAAGACCCGACCCTCGCACAAGTCATGGCCTTCCAACATACGAATAAGATCATCATGACCGCCAAAAAATACGTCCAGACTCCTTGGTTTGACCGCCCACTCGAAACCAACGTCAACCACCCACGCACATGCAATGCCTACTGGGATGGTAGCTCGATCAACTTCTTCCGCGGAGACGACTACTGCTCAAATACTGCATTAATCGCAGATGTTATCTACCATGAATGGGGCCACGGATTGGATGACAATACAGGTGGAATTTATGACAGTGCTTATTCCGAAGGCTTCGGTGACATCATGGCACTCATCATGGAACGCAGTCCTATCCTTGGCAAAGGTTTCTTCATCCGTACCGGAGCAGGAGTACGTGACTTGAGCCAAAACAAAGTTTACCCCCGTGACCGCGGCGAAGCCCACGACGAAGGGCTCATTATCGCCTCCACTTTTTGGGATATGTACACCGAACTCAAAGAACTTACCAATGCAGATCAAGCCATCGATACCCTCGCCAACTTTGCCTTCAAAATGATCTTTACCACGTCAAGATATACCGATGTTTACGAAGCACTCATGGTCATTGATGATGACGATGCCGATATTTCGACTCCAGGACCTAACTTTTGTACTTTAAATCGTAATTTCACCCGACATGGACTCACCACAAAAGACCCTACCTGCGGTTAATCAAAAAGCCCAAACCTTCCTCCCTCCTTGGACAAACAGGGGGGCGAAGTTTTTTATCCACACCCACAACGTTTTAGTACTTTCATATTTGGCTGTCATTTCAGGTGATTAAAATTTATACAAAAAACCACTGTCATTTCATGATTTTTAGTGTATAATGTTCAGCTGCGATTCCTCTTTCAACTTAGCATGTGCTGTTTTAAGAGTTCAAATTGTCGTTTTCTCGAATCGCTAAGCATCATAAAGGTTTACACATGTCACGTTACACTGGTCCAAGACTTAAGCAAATGCGTTCTGTAGGGGCGCAACTACCCGGACTATCCAGAAAATCTATTGATCGTCGCCCTTTTCCCCCTGGGATGAAAGACGGACAGTTCCGTCGTAAGAAGAGTGACTACGGCCTTCACCTACAAGAAAAGCAAAAACTGCGTTTCAACTATGGTGTTACCGAAAAATACCTTCGTAAAATCGTATCAGAAGCATTTCGTAGCCGTGAGCACTCAGGTTACAAGCTTCTTGAACTTCTTGAGCGCCGCCTCGACAGCTTTGTCTTCCGTTCAGGACTCGCTCCAACTATTCCCGCAGCGCGTCAGCTCGTACGCCACAACCACGTGCTGGTAAACGGCAAAAGAGTAAACATTCCTTCTTACCGCATGGCTGCGGGTGATGAAGTGTCTTTCACCGCAAAAGGGAAAAAAATCGGTATTGTGGTATCTTCTATAGAGCAGCCGTCTCTTTCACGTCCAGCTTGGTTAGCATACGATGCAGACAAAGAGACAGCTAAAGTGCTCACCAATCCAGATCGTGAGTCCTTCCCTTTCCAAATCGAAGAATCTCTCGTTGTAGAATTTTACGCACGTAGCGTAAAAGGCTAAGATAGAGAAAGACTGGAATGGTTTTTGGTCAGAAAAAGGGCGCTGCGCCCTTTTTTTGCGTTTTTTACTCATGGGGTAGAGAAATCTATGGAGACAGAAGCAACACCTTCATCATCGCAGACAAACCTCCCCGAGAAGTCTGACCAACACCCAAGTCTTTTTGAGCGCATCTCAAACCTTAAGCACACGTCTACCCCCCCCCTGGTGACAAACTCCACAAACTGCCCTCTCAGTGAACCCGTGCCCTGCTCTTTTTGCCGTGGCAAAGGAATTCGCTTAGCCAAACCGAATGGGGCTTTCGCACAAGTCGAAATCTGCGTCTGTGTGCGCTCATGTAAAAGCTGTCAAGGAAGTGCTGTACGCCAAGGGCAAGATAGCCACGGCCTACGTACCGCCAAAAATTGCATCTCCCCCTCTCCACAACGACGCGCAAACCTCTTTAACCAAGCCAATATTCCTCTGCGCTATGCCACAGCTCGCCTCTCACGTTTAGATGCCAAATCAGAGCAAATGCAACAGGTAGGCGAACGTATTCAGCACTGGATCGGAGAACTTAAAAGTCAAGACCCTGCTAGCCCATGTAGAGGTTTTATTCTCCAAGGAGATGTCGGCATTGGCAAAACCTTTTTAGCAGCCGCTACCGCTAAACACCTTGCATATCACGGCTACGGGGTAAAGTTTGTCGACTTTTTCCAGTTAATCACTGAAATTAAAATCCGGCATTCCCAACAGCTTGAGTGGACCTCCAGTTTGTTTACCCCCTTAATCGAAGTAGAATTTCTGATTATTGATGAGCTTGGCAAAGGACGACGTACAGAGTTCGAACAAACCGTGATCGACCAGCTCGTAGCACAGCGTTACAACCGCAATAAAACGATTATTGCCACCACCAACTGCACCCTCGAATCTCAAAGCACACACCTTAAAAAAGAAGGTGACTACAGTAGTAGTGATTTCAGTCAAAGCTCACCTTTAATCCAGGCCGTTGGAGCAAGAGTATACTCTCGGCTCTTAGAGATGTGCTCCCTCTGGAAAATCTCTGATGCCGAAGATCTCCGCGAACTTATGGCACAAAGATCACGCGACTTTCACATGGGCCTGGAATGAAATTATGCTTTGCCAAACAGCTTAAAAGGGGCTTTAGTTCCCCCCTCATCGGCATGCAAGTCAATGCTGAGGGTGTTGCCAGCCTCGGCCCCGCACACTTTTACCAATGCTGCAAGCAAGAGTGCATCCGACAACTTCAAACCTCGCCCAACCAGCTCGCCATATGTGCTATTGAAGAACGACTCACCATGGCACAGGAAATCCTCCACAAGTACAAAGAACTGAATCAAGGCGTTCCCCTAGAGATTGCTCGCTGGCAAGAGCACCCGCATGTCATGCACTTTTATCGCTCTTTACTCGCTCCTAAATACTGGAATGCACGCACCCACTACCAAAACCCCAAAGGGAGTATTTTCTATTCCGGATCTCGTCCCACCCCCCAAAGCCCAAGCCCCGTACTGTGGACATGCGCGGTGGTATGTACATGGCGCTTTGGCTACCGCCCTTATATCCTAGCGCTCAAGCACAATACGGTACCCAATACTCCCACACCTTCCCCTACACACCCGATCGTCATGATCGACCAAATGGGATCGTTGAGAAATCCGACCTATGCTTTTCAATTTGCAGCGCAAGTTAAATGGTGTGAGAACGCACTAGCACCGTTATGGATGGACATCAGCTCCGAGCAGTTCCAAGCACATGCCACTTTCGAACAATGGAAAAACAGCAACACAATGAGCGGACTCCCACGCCAAAAAAACCTCCACCAAATCAGCAAAAAAGACTTAAACGCACTGAGCGTTGTTGCACGGGCAAAGGTCGTCAGCCTCAAGCGTCTCGCGGCCACTTCTCCCCTAGACTGGGCGAATGACTTTGACAGCAGTTGCCTTGCACGCCTAGAATCTGTCGCCCATAGAGACGACCTCAACCATACAGGGACATTCATCTGATTTGGGGTGGATCTCGCGACGCAAATCAGTCCAATTTACGCGGCGTATCATAACTTTCTATTTTATTCTTACAGCTTTCATCCACCTGAGCGCCACATATCTGACAAGAGCCCTGCTCATCTTGAAGAGCATTATTTAACCCTCCACACGAGCCTGAAAGGGGTCGCCTTCGAAACAGCACGCCTATTCCCATAAGCAGAATTACCCCTAAAAAGACACCTAAGCTGACTAAAAAGACCTTCACCCACACCTCTCCTAAGCATTGGGCTGCGGTGTCGAGGAAAGCCCCGCACTCATCCGTTCAAAAGCCCCACTGCGCCACTCCTGTAATTCTCCTTGATCCGAAAACCACTGCACATATACCGCGAGGTCATGCTCTGCGGATAGCTTCTGCACCTGCTCTAAGCCCAGCACGAACAACCCGGTTGCCAGAGCATCTGCCTGTAAAGCTGTCTCGTGGAGCACAGACAAAGAGACCACTTTATGTTGGATCGGGATTCCAGACTCCGGATTCAACACATGCGAGTAGCGTTTTCCTTCTCGCTCATAATAATTACGATAGGAGCCTGAAGTGGCTATCGCACAGTCACGCAGCTTAACCACTTTCTGCACCCTATGCTCCTCTAGGCCAAAAGCTGCTTTTTCAATGCCAACGGTCCAAGGGGTTCCTAAATGATCCCCGCGCGCCATCATCTCCCCCCCGACGTCCACCAAGTGGTGCGCAAAGCCGCGACGTTCCAGCAGAGCTGAAACCAAATCCACACCATAACCTTTCGCAATCCCAGAAAAATCAAGGTATACCTCGGGGTGGAGTTTACGCAACCGTGGCGCGGGATCAAAGGACACCTCATAACCGGGCTTAGGCATGTGCAACCAAGCTTGTAACTGCTGCGGGTCAGGCGTTTTAACCGGAGTCGCCTGGGGGCCAAAACCCCACAGATTCACCAGCCCTCCGATGGCGGGGTTAAACGCTCCTAAAGTAAGCCCATGAAAGCGCAAACTCTCATGCGCCACAAACGCAGTTTGTTCCGACACTGGAAACCACTCCAAAGGCTCGGCCATCGTATTGAAACGCGACAACTCCGACTGAGCGCGGTAAGTGGACATCCAATCGTTGACTTTCTCTAACTCTAAGTCAATTTCCTGCTTTAAAGTGGTTAAAACACTCTGCTGGGCAGCAAAAGAAGCCACAAACTTCACTTCGTACGTCGTCCCCATGGTACTCCCCCCAAGCTCAAACACTCGAAACTCAGGGGTAGCCTGCTGACGATAAAGAAAACCTGCTCCAACCAATAAAAAAAAGGCCACCAAGACGGGCTGGGCCTTACCTTGCATACCTGACTCCAATTTCCACAGGGATAAAACTATCCGCCAAAGTCATCCAACATGATGTTTTCAGGCTCTACACCGAGATCCAACAGCATGTTGGTCACCGCAACATTCATCATAGGAGGCCCACAAAGATAGTATTCACAATCTTCGGGGTTAGGATGATCCTTCAGATAATTATCTAACAAAACCTGATGAATAAATCCAGTGTAACCATCCCAGTTGTCTTCCGGGAGTGGATCTGACAAGGCAACATGCCAATTAAAGTTAGCATTCTCTGATTGTAACTGATCAAACTCGTCATCATAGAACATCTCGCGCTTACTGCGAGCACCATACCAAAAGGTCATCTTACGGTCGGTTTTAATACGGCGCAACTGATCAAAAATATGCGAGCGCATCGGAGCCATCCCCGCGCCACCACCGACAAAGACCATCTCGTTTTTCGTCTCCCGCGCAAAAAACTCACCAAAAGGACCAGAGATCGTCACCTTATCTCCAGGCTTCAGGTTGAAAATATAAGAAGACATGATCCCAGGTTTCACTTCCGGGTTATTCGGCGGAGGAGTCGCAATGCGCACATTCAACATGATGATCCCTTTTTCCTCAGGGTAATTCGCCATGGAGTACGCACGCACCGTGTCTTCTTCTACTTTAGAGACATAACGCCACAGGTTAAACTGATCCCAATCCGGATGATACTGCTTTTCAACATCAAAGTCTTTGTAGTTCAGTTGGTGAGGCGGACACTCAATTTGAATATATCCCCCAGCACGGAAATCAACATTTTCTCCCGCAGGTAATTCCAACACCAGCTCTTTAATAAACGTAGCCACATTATTATTCGACTTGACCGTACATTGCCACTTTTTACAATCAAAGACCTCTGCAGGTACCTCGACTTTCATATTCTGCTTACAAGATACTTGGCAAGAAAGCCGGTAGCCTTCCTTAGCTTCACGATTATTAATATGCGACTTCTCTGTGGCAAGGATCTCCCCCCCACCTTCCGTAACTTTGACCTTACACTGGGCGCAGGTACCACCACCCCCACAAGCAGAAGAAATAAAGATTTTTTGATCTGCCAAGACATTTAGCAGCTTACCCCCCGCAGGGACTTTCACAGCCTTATCCTGATCTTCATTAATCAAGATAGTAATGTCCCCACTGGCCACTAACTTGGATTTCGCAAGTAAAATAATCGCCACCAATGTCGTAATGACCAGGGTAAACATGGCGATACCTAAACCAATGTCCAACATGATGACTTCCTTATAACTGTATCCCAGAAAAAACCATAAAGCCCAAAGCCATCAGCCCTACAGTGATAAAAGTGATACCCAAGCCTTTTAAGCCATCCGGGACATCACTATACTTCAGCTTCTCACGAATACCCGCAAGAGCGGCAATGGCCAAAGCCCAGCCCACGCCTGACCCAAGGCCATAGACGACACTTTCGGGAAAATTGTAGTCTCTCTCAACCATAAACAAAGAACCGCCTAATATCGCGCAGTTCACCGTAATTAAAGGAAGAAAAATACCCAGTGCGTTATACAAAGCAGGAAAAAAGCGATCCAAGGTCATTTCCAAAATCTGCACCAAGGCAGCAATGACACCGATGTAACTGATCAGCCCGAGAAAACGTAAGTCCACATCCTCTAAACCAAGCCACCACAAAGCCCCCTCATTGAGGAGTCCCTGATAGATAATATTATTCACGGGAACCGTGATCCCCTGCACGACGATCACCGCAATCCCCAAGCCTACAGAGGTCTTTACTTTTTTAGAGACCGCAAGGAAAGTACACATCCCCAGAAAAAAGGCCAAGGCCATGTTCTCTACAAATACAGCTTTCAAAAAAAGACTCACATAATGCTCTAACAAGGTTACCCCTCCTTCTCAACCTGGTCTGGCTTTGCTGTTCTAAGTATCCAAATAAAAAGTCCAATGATAAAAAATGCACTAGGAGGTAACACCATGAGGCCATTTGGAGCGTACCAGCCACCTGCAGTGACCGGAGTGAAAACCGTCAGATCAAACAATTTACCAAAACCAAAAAGCTCGCGAATAAACGCAACAAAAATAAGGACCACACTGTATCCCAAACCATTCCCAAAACCATCTAGCAGACTTTCCAAAGGACCATTTTTCATTGCAAAGCCTTCGGCACGCCCCATCACGATACAGTTGGTAATAATCAGCCCCACAAAAACCGACAGATCCTTACTCACAGAGAACAGAAAAGCCTTCAATACCTGGTCGACGACAATCACCAAAGAAGCAATAATCGCCATCTGTACAATGATACGAATGCTTCCAGGGATAAAGTTACGAATACAAGAGACAGCTAAATTCGAACAGGAAATCACCGCAATCACCGAAGCGCACATGGTCAGAGTGGTGGTCATCTTAGAAGTCACCGCAAGTGCCGAACATATTCCGAGGATCTGCAAGGCAATGGGGTTATTCACAAAAATCGGACTTATTAAAATCTCTTTGTTCGAAGCCATGTTAGGCATCCTCCCCGGTGGTGGATAGTTTTTTCAGGTACTTACGAAAGCCTAAGCGACCTGTCCAAAAGCGCACGAGATTACTCACCCCCCGCGCGGTAATAGTCGCCCCAGAGAGACCATCTACCTGATACTTCGCATCCGCACGGGCCAGGTCGACTGCTCCTTTGATCACTTCCAATTTTAAATTACCATCGGCATCATAGACTTCTTTGCCATTCCAACTTGCCTTCCAAGTCGGATTATCCACCTCTCCACCAAGTCCAGGAGTTTCCATATGGGAATAAAAGCCAATTCCTTGCACAGAATTCCCGTCTGCCTTCACACTTAAAAAACCATACAAAGTCGACCACAAACCTTTGCCATGTATCGGGAGCACCACTTGAGTGAGCTTGTCCATTTCGTAAACTTCATACACCACTGCCTTCGGTGCAATCATACGAATCCCCGCAATATCGTCTGCCGCCTGCAAGCGCACCGCCTGGCTAGGATCTTTACCGACTTTATACTGGTCATACTCCTCTGCAACCAAGGAAGTATCGACCTCACCCGTCTCTAGGTCCACAACCTTAGGCCTGATATATTTTGCATAGACTTCGTTCACGTCATCCTCAGGGCTTTTCAACAACCCCGCCGCAGCTAGAATATTCTTCTTTTTATCTAAACGCTGATTCTCTTCCTGAAGCGGACGTAAGGCAACCGCGGCAACAGAAACTAACACCGAACAAAACAAACTCAGCACAACAGCAATGGTAATCGTTCCTGGAACACTGTCTTTATCTAAACTCATGGTGTTGTTTCCCTTATCTCTGTTGTCTTGCAAGGCGCCGATTTATATTTGCTTGGACCACATAATTATCAATCAGCGGTGCAAAAAGATTGCCAAACAAAATAGAAAGCATGACCCCTTCCGGAAAGGCTGGATTCAGGCTACGGACAACAATCGACATAAATCCAATCAAAAACCCATATATGTACTTACCTTTACGGGTCATGGCAGCGGAAACAGGGTCCGTTGCCATGAAAACGAGGCCAAAAGCAAAGCTACCCATCACGAAATGCCAAGCTGGAGAAAGACTAAACATCGGATTCGTATCCGAACCAATGCAGTAGAGCAAAGAAGAGGTCACCAGCCCTCCGACAAGCATACTCAACATGATTCTCCACGAACCAACCCCGGTGACCAACAACAGACCAGCCCCCATTAGGCAAGCGATCGTCGAAGTTTCACCCATCGAACCAGGGATAGTCCCAATAAAGCTCTGCCACCACGTAAATTGTTCACTCACCGCCGCAACGCCACCTGTTGCTGCTAAAGACAAGCTCGTGGCTCCACTATAACCATCGACAGCTGTCCACACCATATCCCCAGAAATTTGTGCCGGGTACGCAAAGAAAAGAAAAGCTCGGGCTGTCAAAGCTGGATTCAGAAAGTTTTTTCCCGTACCGCCAAATACTTCCTTTCCAACAACCACTCCAAACGAAATCCCTACCGCAACCTGCCACAAAGGAATCAAAGGAGGGAGCGTAAGCGGATACAAGAGACCCGTCACAAGAAAGCCTTCATTAATCTCATGCTTGCGCACCACCGAAAAAGCTGCTTCCCAAAGCCCCCCCACAATATTGGCTACTAAAAAAATAGGGACAAAGTACAACGCTCCATGGACAAGGTTCGAAAGCAAACTCGTTGGATCAATCGTGAGGCCCAGTAAGGCAAAAACCGCGCCCCTCCATCCTTCTATTTGCGTCAGCCCCATAGACTGCATCGCCCGATTGGCCTGCAAGCCTGTATTAAACAAGGCCATGAACCCACAGGGACCCAAAGCCACCGCCACTGTGATCATCATTCGCTTTAAATCCAGGCTATCACGCACATGGCTCGGACCACTGGTAACTTCTCCTGGAGAAAATAAAAAGGTATCTGCCGCTTCATACAAGGGATACAAGCGTTCAAACTTCCCCCCCTTTGCAAAATGCGGGTGCAATTGATCAAGTGTTTTTCGCAATGCCTTCATGGTCTACCCATCCTTTTCTATAGTCGTCAACACGCTGCGCAACAGCGGGCCATATGAGGATTTACCAGGGCAAACAAAAGTACAAAGCCCCAAATCTTCTTCGTCCATTTCTAAAGCACCGAGCAAGGCAGCCTGTTCAGTGTCTTGTGACAAGAGTGAGCGCAATAAAAAAGTCGGTTCTACATCCCAGGGCATCACCGACTCATAGCATTCAATGGGAACCATGGCACGATAAGAACCTTCGCGCGAAGTTGTAAAGGCAAACTTAGATCCACCGGGCAACAGCTTGGAGAAAAAAGGCTTTTTTACGGAGAATTTATTAAAGCCGGGCATAAAAAAGCTCAAAAAGTCACGCGAACGTCCTTCTTTCAACACAGCAACTTGTTGATGATAATGGCCGAGAAAATCGTAGGCATCCGCGGCCTGAAAACCGGAATAAACCGTACCCGAAATGCAACGCAGTTCTTCCCCTGCAACCAGTTTACCAGCACACAATTCGGAGATCTTGGCTCCGCGTGGCACACGATACAGCTGAGGAGCTTTCACCATCGGACCCGCCAAGGCCACGATACGCGAACCATCTAACTCACCGGTGAGAAACAGCTTCCCAACGGCGATGACATCTTGATAGCCTATGGTCCACACGGTTTTGTGCTCACTTACAGGGTCCAACATGTGAATATGGGTCCCTGCAAGCCCCGCAGGATGCACCCCTGCAAAACGCTTGATCTGATAAGCTTCCGGAACTGGGGTCGCAGAGCTGAATTTGCTATCGACACAGAGATAATTTTTGGCCTGCCCAAGCTTTGCAAGCACTGTGAGACCACATTCAAACGCTTCTTGTTCCGCAGCCATAATAAAATTAGGGTACACAGATAAAGGCGAGGTGTCCGTAGCCGTGACGAAAAGAGCTTCCGGCACAGAATCAATAGCTGGCACACGGCTGAAAGGGCGCGTACGCAATGTCGTCCACAGCCCCGAAGCTATTAAATTACGCCGTACTTTGTCGGAATCCAAAGTAGGCAACTCCGACTTCGCATACTTATCAAATGATTCCGCTTCATCTCCAGATACTTCAATCACCACAGATTCAAGGAGACGACGATAGCCACGATTTACCGCAACGACCTTGCCGGCACGCGGGGAAGTGTACAGCACTCCAGGGGTCTGTTTATCACTAAAAAGAGTCTGGCCCCTTTTGACAACGCTCCCCTCCTTCACGAGCATGGTAGGCTTCAACCCATGTAGCTCCGCAGTTACCACAGCTACCTGAGTAATATGAGGGTCCTCACCCAGTTCTTGAAGCGGCTCGCCGTCAATCGGCAGATCCAATCCTTTTGTGATTTCAATCATAACGGTTCCCTGCGTCTTTCTAGTCTCACCAAACCGGTTTCTTATGGTTTTCTACTCTATCAGCTCTCATCCGAATCGCAAGAGCTTTCCCCTAAACCCTAATACACAAACTTGTATTGTTCCTTTTACAGTTTATATGATACCTGTGGATTAATCACTCTGACGAATATTTCTGCGTGAGTCAGACTTCTGTACCACCGCCACACAACCTAAACATCTTTAAGACAGAGAGGAAATCACGTGCATATTCATATAAAAGGATACCCTGTATTTGTAAAACTGGGTGTCTTCGATACAGAACAGCTGTATGGGCAAGAAATCTTTGTCGACCTCTCTCTCAAACTCCATCAAATGGAAAGCCAACTGCACGAGGATGACGCTCCCCCCAGCCTTGACTATGGGGCAGTACTCCGCGCCGTGGATGCATGCCTGCAAGGTAAGTCTTTTAAACTGATTGAAACAGCTCTGTATATGCTAGGTAAAGACTTTAGAACTCGTTTTCCACAAATCTTATCGGCGCAGTACTCCATTCACAAGCCCGTTCTGCCCGGAGGCATCGACAAGGGTGCACATGTTTCTATTTCAGCGGAGTTTTGCTATATTGACGACACTCATTCTTGATAAATCTGTTCGACCGACTGCACTTTCAGGCGCAGCTTGAGCCAAAGGAAACCGGGTGAAACGAAGTAAAGCGATACGTATTGTCGGCGCTGAAGAACACAATCTTAAAAATATTGATGTTGAATTTCAACGCGGAAAGATTACCACCGTGACTGGGGTCAGTGGCTCAGGGAAAAGCTCCCTGGTTTTTGATACACTCTTATCCGAGTCCCAACGGCGTTTTTTCTACACCTTATCTCATTACGCCCGCCAATTCCTTTCGGCGGATGAAAAACCCAAATTTTTGCGTATCGAAGGCCTTTCCCCGTCTATCGGGCTCGCACAAAATGAAACGCTGCTCTCCCGCCGCTCCAGCGTTGCCACCGAGTCCGATATCGGCGAACTTATGGGAGTTGCTTTTGCACGTTATGGCAACTACCTTTGTCCCACACACCAGCTCGATACCACCGCGCAAAGTATAGACAGCGTCATCAAACGCTTGATTCACGAGCAAGAAGGTAAAGTTATTGCAATCTGCGCGCAAATCATCGAAGAAAAGCGCGGCCACTACCGTAGCGAACTTGAGACCTTTGCCAAAAAAGGTTTCACCAAAGCACTCATTGACGGCAAGGTCACCCCGTTGACTCCCATTCCAGAACTCGACAAAAGTCGTAAACACTCGATCGCTTTGATTATTGACTATGTCAGCCTGACGGCAGCGAAAAAAAAGCGTATCCAACAAAGTATCGAAACCGCAATCCAAATCACCCCGGAAGAATTTGCGATTGTGGAAGCCAAATCACCACAAGCATTCGAGCTGTCTTCATGGCTTAAAATCTCTTTGGCTTCCGGCTGTCCCCAGTGCGGCTACTCATGGACCAAGCTCGATTCACGTCATTTTTCCCCGAACTCTCTAGGTAAATGCACCTACTGTTCAGGTCTTGGCAGTGCAGCCGACACAGGGGAGCACGACATCAAAGATCCCTACCAAAAATGCCCCCACTGCCAGGGGGTAGGACTGAAGCAGGATTTAGAGTCCGTGCGCTTGTCGGGTATAAGTATTTTTGATTGCTATCAAACGCCTATCGCCACAAACCTAAAATTCTGGAAGCAACTCGGACAAAAATCGAAAAGTAAACCCGCTTTGCTGCGGCTCTGCCACGAAATCATGGCTAAAATGGCTCAAATGGGGGATATGGGGATCGACTACCTCTCCCTTTCCCGACGCCTGCCCACACTTTCCGGAGGTGAACTGCAAAGGTTAAAGCTTTCCTCACTATTCTCAGACAACTTACATGGACTGATTTACGTTTTAGACGAGCCAAGCCAAGGATTACACACACAAGAAATCACCAAACTCATGGATAAGCTACGTCAACTCGCTGACATGGGCAATACAGTGCTGATCGTCGACCATGACGAACTGGTCATGCAGATGAGCGATCAAATTCTTGAGCTTGGTCCCGAAGGTGGGCTGAAAGGTGGTCAGCTCATCGCACAGTTTCCTCCTCAAGCAGCCTCAAAGTGGGCGCGCAAAAGTTTAACGGCCCGTTACTTGCATGAGTACATGACCCAAGGCACCCGCACCACACGCAGCAAATGCCCCCTGCCGAAAGAAGATGCGGATAACTGGATTTGCCTCACCGAACTCAAATTAAACTGTTTAAAGATACCCCGTGTCGCTTTTAAGCGCCACGCCTTAAACGTGGTCACGGGAGTCTCAGGGGCAGGCAAGTCTTCCCTCGTGTTTGGCTCCTTACTCCCCACCCTCAAAGCCTGCAAAGATGGTCAACTGGAGACCTTTTTCACGACCCATGCAACGATTGCCCGCTCTATCTCCACACTCCCGACCCAAACCACCATTGATGCCATCGATCGCCGCCCCATGGGGCGCAGTCGACTCAGTATGCCCGTAACTTATTTAGGAGCCTATACCGCAATCCGCGAACTCTACGCTTCTCTTCCGGAAGCCCAAATCATGGGCATCACCGCCAAGGACCTATCCCTCCTCAGTAAAGGAGGGCGCTGCGAAGACTGCAAAGGACGTGGCTACATCGAACTGAGTATGAAATTTCTCTCCGATGCTAAAGTCACCTGTACATCCTGCTTAGGCATGCGCTTTGGGATGATGGTGCTACAGCTCAAATATCTCAACAAAAATCTGAATGATGTACTCAATATGACGATCCGGGAAGCCGCAGAGGTATTTGCCAAACACCCAAGTATCTGCCGCAAACTCCAACCGGCAATCGACTTAGGCCTGGGTTACCTGCAACTCGGCCAACCGGTCATCACCCTCTCGGGGGGGGAAGCTCAACGCATCCGCCTTGCCCCATACTTCGCGAAAAAGAAAGATGAGCATGCGATTATCCTCATGGATGAGCCAACCCAAGGACTACACTCCCAAGATGTAGATGTGTTAATCCATAACCTACGTAACCTCACCGCGAAAGGGATCACCATTGTGGTAATCGAACACCATCCTGCACTGGAACAAGCTGCCGACTGGATTTTAGAACTAGGTCCCGGAGCAGGCAGCCAAGGAGGCAAACTCGTCTGGCAGGGAATGAATGCTCCAACAAAGACCTAACCTTTTACACTTCTAACCTGCCTAGTCACGTCCCCCTCATTTTCATCTACAATGATTGCTGAGTAGCCAACTGAATGTCGCAAGGTCAGCACCTTGCCAGGGATGAAGGCACACGCTTTCACTCTTGCATTTTTTTGAAACTAACGTCATCCAAAGGAGGCTCAGGTTGCGTTCACCAGGCGAAAAGGTCTTTCTTATTTTCTTTTTTCCGACGGTTATCGGATTTTACCTCATCTACAAATATCCCCTGTGGTTTGTCGCCGCAGACGAGGTCGAGAGTTCATTCTACTGGTTGGGTAAATCTACCAGCTTTTGGTATAACACCGTATACAGCGGTCTCGTATGTTTTATCTCAGCTCGGGTCATCCTCTCGAATAAAACTCCCTATGGCAAAAACAAACAAGCGCCTCTGAGTAGCTATCAGAAAAAAAAGTTTACCAGTATTTTCTTTGCTCAACTGATTTTTTTCTACCTCATTCCCTTCTATCTGCCCTACCTCTTCAACGATAAAAACTTCTTCCAAGACACCTACGCTCCCTTAAATAAAAATGCATATGTCTATGTCTACAACGGTTTCACCTCCCTGAGTGGCTTTCTATACGTGTTTATCGTCGTCCCGATTTCCGTATGGTTCTTAGGCAAACGTTATTGCTCCTGGTTCTGCGCATGTGGCAACTTGGCCGAAGCCATTGGAGTCACCAAACTCGGCAACAAATGGGTGACGCAACATACCCCCCGAGGACAAACCTCGCTCAAGCTCGAAAAACTCCAGTATGCTTTTCTCGTTTTTGCGATCTTCTTTGGCCTGTTGCTTTTCTTTGATACGTGGAAAATTGTCACCGCACCGAACCTCGTGCAGTCTGTCCGTGAGGTACAAGATTTTGCTGTAGACCTAATGTTTGGGGCACTGATTGGAGTGGGTGCCTACCCGCTGCTAGGTACACGGATTTGGTGCCGCTACGGCTGTCCACTGGCTGGGGGTATGCGTCTCTTCGGCAAATTTTCCAAATCACGCTTTAAAGTCGTCGCCAATAAAGGCTGCAAAGGTCTCAACCTATGCAGCACACAGTGCCCTATGGGCATCGATGTCGCCAGCTACGCCCATGAAAATAAGGTCCCCACGCAAGGGAGCTTCGGGCTGCAGAACTCTCCCTGCATTGGCTGCGGCGGATGCGTCGATATCTGCCCTGTCAAAGCCTTGTCTTTTCAAAAAGTTCTCAACCCCACGCCATAAGGTACATCGCATGGAAGCAACCACCCCATACCAAGGCCTGTTCTATCTCTCTTTGGGATTTAGTGCGTTTTCCTTTTTACTGCTCGGTTTTCGTATCATGAGCAATGAACTCGCCCAGCAAGAAAGCCAAACTACGGAGTTTTCGGACGCGTGGCATCACAAAGAACCACTCGAAATCATCGAAATCATCGAAGAAACCCATGATATTCGTTCTATACGCTTTAAGAGAATGGACGACAAAAAAATACCGCTCTTTTCTCCGGGTCAGTTCTTAAGCTTTCAAATAGGTGACAACCCCAAACTACTACGCTCCTATTCCATCTCGACCCCATCCACAAGCCACGAGACGATTCAAGTCTCGGTTAAAAAACTCAACGGTGGGGTAGGTTCCAACTGGTTTCATAAACTCGAAGTGGGTCAAAAAGTTTTTGCTTATCCACCCTCGGGGCTATTTACCGACGATAAGCTGGGAGAAGGCGAACGCGTCTACATTGCGGGAGGTATCGGGATCACTCCCATGGTATCGATGATCCTGAGCAATATCGAAAAGGTACTTAAGTGTCGTATGTCACTTTTCTATGGGATGCGCTCCGAGCAGGATCTCGCCTTTCATGACTTATTCCACTACCTCTCCAAACGTTACCCACAGTTTTCTTATTACCCCATCCTTTCTCAAGCCCCCCAAGATTGGCGAGGAGACCAAGGGCATATTGACCTCAAATGGATACAAAGCAAAATCAACCTAACCGAGGATACCCACATCTTTATGTGTGGCCCCAGTGGCATGACCACCACTCTCGAAGACCAGCTCGAAGCAAGTGGCTTTAGTTTGGAGCGTGTGCATGCCGAGAAATTCGCCTCCCCAGTAGAGTTCGACCGCGAGAGCATCCCGCAACAAAGCGTGACGCTGTCCTGGGATGGAACCGAACACGCCTATTCGGGCAAACAAACTCTCCTAGAGTTTTTCGAAGAAAAATCCATACCGATTCCCTACGCCTGCCGCGTAGGAGTCTGTGGCACGTGCAAGTGCAAGGCAGAAGGGCAAGCCCATCAGATTACCGACGCCGGCTTAACCACTTACGAGAAGCGTGCAGGAATGATTCTGACCTGTGTCAGCTTTCCTCTCAGCGACATGCAGCTCCACAGCGTCGACACATCCTCTGATAAGCATCAGACCAAGCCGGCATGACAGCGCGACATACGTTTAGCTTAAAGAGTCGGCTGCTGTGACTTGTACTTCACAGCGTCCTCCACCCAATGCAAGGCCTGATCGGTCTGGGTTGTATTATAGCCTTTTTTACCCAAGTATACGGAAACCGAGCGAGAGGTCTGTGGCTGAAACATTTTTTCATAGAGGGCAATCACTTGAGCTAACGTCAACTCTTCCACCTGTACCGCAACCTCTTCTTGATACCCCAAGTGACCTTTCATGGAGAGGGTCTCATACACTAAAGACTGATGTTTTTCAGCCATCGTCTTTTCCTGTTCACGCAACTCCGTCGCAGTGGCTTTCTTAACCTGCGCCAAGAGTTCTTCAGGAGTTGCCTTAAGCTGGCCAATTGCCTGTTTTTTCCACTCTTGCACCCGCCCTGCGAGCACCCCAGGTGCATACTCGGAAGACTGAATCAAAAAGAGCATAGAGACCGTCTTTTCCGTGGGACGAGGGCTGGAATGCACCACATATCCTAATTGCTGTTTGGTACGCAACTCCGAAAAGAAGCTTGTTTTCAACAACGCATGGCCCACAAGCAGGGCCGCGCTCAAGGAAGGATTTTTTTCTCCCAACAAAATCTGCTCTGCCCAACAGTGATTGGGAGTAAAGCCCTCTAACGCACGCGCAGCATGTTGTCCCTCTGCAGGAAACACATACTCATTTTCGGGCACCAGCTTGACACTCAAGGGTTGCGCATCCAAGAGCTGAGGCAACGCCGCGATCACAGAGCCAAGAGATTCCGGCTGCATACTCCCGTAAACAGCTGCTTCCACACGGAACATCTTGTAGAGTTCATTCCGTGCAAAGCTTTTCACGTCCCGAATATCCACCGCCGTGATTAAGTCGACTTGCTTTTCCGGTGCATAGATTTCATCACGATGAATCTTATTTTTATCGACAAGAAAACTCATCTCGTACATACCGACTTGATAAGCATTTTCTAGATTCGCATTTGCTAAGTCGCGCTTAAACTGAGTTTTTAAAGCGCGGAAATGATCGGGATCTAAATCCACATCACGTAGTCGTTTGGTTAATTCTCGCAAGAAGTCCGGCATTTTTTCCGCATAACCAAACAGGTCAATCACCAAACCACGGTCATCACGCCCCACCGAAAAGTGTAAGCCCGCCAACATGGCCGTATAATTCCACTCGTTCAGCGCCTCGGCCAACGCAAGCGAGTACAGTAAAGATAGTGCCTTGTTGGCAGCACTCGAATTGACAACAGGGGTGAGCAAATGGATTTGGGCGTATGCTTTCGGAACTTTAAAACGGTCATCTTGTTGAAACCAATAGACTACTTGATCTTGGTCGATGATTTTCTGCGGCTGAGTCGCGTTCTTCGCCGTGAGTAACTCCAGTTTTTCTGGAATAAACGGATTCGGCTTGGGCAAAGTCAATCCATGGGGCAACTTCGCCTGACGCCACTGGTTCACCAGAGGTTGAGCCAATTTTTCCGTCCGATACGGAGTTCCATAATAACGTTCGGTCAAGTCCGTGGCTGCACTCTTATGCGAGAGAAAGTACATCGCATTTTCAGGTACAAGCTCGGCTAACAGCGCCTGGATCTGGGTACGATCGAAGCGATAGTAAAGTTCATTGGCACGGTCAATTTCCAAAGCAGGTACACGGTGCATCTGACGGGCATATTGCGAAGTTACGTAGGCACCTTCCCGGAATTCACGAAAGGTAAAGTTAATTTCTGCCATGCGCTGACGTTCGGTAAACACATACTCAGGAAAGCCTTGCTCACGCATATGCGCAATATACGCATGGATGGTTTCTGCAACTTGCTGCCAGTGTTGCAAACCTTTATCCGTCAGCTGCACCTCCAAGTACAGGCTCGTCGAATAGCTGGCATCATCCGTACCCACTCCTAGTCCTGTGGCCAAATTTTGCGCTTTCAAGTAAGACAAAATAGAACCTTCACCCTCAAACCCTAGGACCGTCGAAATAAGGTCTAAAGACTTGTGCTGCCAATCTTTTTCTTGGGAAGGCAGTGCGTACATCACATTAAGCTTTTTGAGATCTTTGACCGGTTTGATTTCCACAAGCAAAGGCAGCTGTGCAGCTGCAAAAGGATCTTGCGGATACTGGGGCTTCACCGCCTGTTGGTTTTTGACCGCGACAAACTTCGCCCGGACCCACTGCTCCATGTCTGCCAGCGAATGCTTGGACATCAGCGCCAACTTCATCTGGTTCGCCGAGTAATAGCGGTTATAAAAGTCCACCAAGACCTTACGATCCACATTACCCAAAGTTTTTAAATCACCGGTAGAAAACTTCCGTCGTGGATGGCCTTCCCGGTGGAGCGAGCGGCGCAGCATCATTTCACGCCAGTCGTCATTTTCAATGTTCTTTTGATGCTCCGAGTGCACGGCATTCCGTTCACGTTCGGTAAACTGGGCATCAAACGTAGGAGAAATAAAAAATTGCGCAAAACGGTCCAAAGCACCTTCAAAACCGTCATGATTCACTTCAAAAAGATAGTTGGTATCTTCCGATGCCGTGTAAGCATTCGAATACCCCTGATGCGTCGCCAAAAACTCGCTATATTCGTCGACCGAAGGATACTTCTCTGTACCTAAAAAGAGCATATGCTCCAAAAAGTGCGCCAGTCCTAAATGCTCTTCAGGGTCATCTAAACTACCCACAGCCACATCCATGCTTGCAGATGACTTATTCAAACTCGGCTCATGTATTAATAAAACTTCTAAGTCATTGGCGAGCTTAAAAGCTTTCATTTCACGCTGATCGTTAGGGTTTTGGATATGACTACTGTCCAAAATCGTGCCTCCTTGAGAATACGGATTTGATGACAAAGATTCGTCGAGAGTACTGCATCCATTGGACAAGGTCACCAAACAGCAGAATAACCCATATGAACAAACAAGCCATCGGCGCATAAATACTCCAATTCTTTTTTAAATCAACAGTGAACCATTCTAAACCAGAATCCGATGCGAGAGTACGAGTACTTCGAGTCAAACATCGTACCTTTTTTTTTCCTATATGTCGATTTTTGTATTTTCACTTTTTTCCACTTGGAAAATAAAGTGTTAGTCACTATTGTAAACCAAAAAATAGCCGCGCTGAACATCCATCAGGTATTTACATTGACATTCATACAATATTGTTGTAAGTTGGATACGCAGTCTGATCGCTCCAATTGGAGAACCGATGCTTAAAAAAGAGGGAGCTAGACGCGGGTTCGGTGCGCAAGCCTTCCCAAGAGCAGCTTCACGTCAAGCTGTCACGGTTAGAGGGAAGCCTAAAGAACTCTCCGAGGCACCCACCTAGTGAATTGGGTTCTCCCAGTTCTAGAGCCTTCAGGCTGCCTGCACCCAAGAAAAAACGTCTTTTTCAAACGACAAAAAGAGGCTACCTTCCATATCTTGTAAGTAACGATAGAACTCTGCCCCACCTCCAAGACGCTCAAGTTCACGGTCAATTTCCCGCAGATGCGAGGCTTCTTCCCGGATCAACCATTGTAAAGAAAACAAGCCCCGAGCTTTCAAGACTTGATGGTAAATTTGATAAAGTTGTACCGCACGCACTTCCACAAGCTTCGTCACCCACAAATAACACTGCGACTTCCACACCGACTCATGCACTTCACCACGCATCCACGCAGCTTTAACCGCTCGGGTGACCCCAGCGTCCAATAAATGCAAATACCGCCGTAAATAGTGATAACGACGCTGGGGTAGACTTTGAGACACGCCAAGTTCCCTGGCACGCGACATAAAGAAAAACGCATGGCGAAACTCCTCCGCCGCGTGTTGCAGATGTTCGACTTCAGGGGACCACTGAGGTAAAAAAGCTGCGATCTTCGCCGCGCCGACATACTCCAGCTGTCCCAACGTCGACAACCAACGATGATGCAACACAGGACTTGCAACGATCTGCTCTAGACACTTGTACCATTGGCTTTGTTCCACCATGAACCCCATTCTCTTTTAAGATCAAACAGCAGATAAAGAAAAAGCCCTGCGAAATACAGGGCTTTTTCGGCATGACTAACTACGGTTATTAAATTTACTGAGCAAGTCTTCCATGGTGTGCTTTTTGTTGCTTGGCGCCCCACGATCACGGCCCCGTTGATTTTGTGCACGTTTAGCCTGCACAAATCCTTGCCCCGCACGAGGACGATTTCCCCCGCGTTCCGAGCCGCGTTCCGAAGAGCGCGGCGCAGGATGACGGCGCCCTTGCCCCTGGTTGCCAGCCCCACTCGCGGGAGCTGGCTGTTGGCGACAGCTCAAACTGATGCGCTTCTTGTCCACATCTGCATCCAAAACACTTACCTGCAAGATGTCACCCACACTGACCACCTTCGTCGGATCGGAAACAAAACTATCCGCGAGCTGGGAAATATGAACGAGTCCATCCTGATGGACTCCAATATCAACAAACGCCCCAAACTTGGTCACGTTGGTCACAGTGCCTTTGAGCAGCATACCTTTTTTCAGATCCTCAATGCACGACACATCATCGGAAAACAGCAGACGTGACCCCTCATCACGAGGATCTCGTCCCGGCTTCAGTAGCTCCGTCTGAATATCCAACAACGTAGGTAATCCCACCTCATCGGTGACATACTTTTCGAGGGCGATCGAGCTTACCACCGCATGATTATTCACAAGCTCCATCATCGGCAAGCCTAAGTCCGCCGCAATCTGCTCGACTAACGCATAGCGTTCAGGATGCACCGCCGACTTATCCAAGGGATTCTCTGCTTCAACAATACGTAAGAAGCCCGCAGCCTGCTGAAATACCTTGTCTCCAAAGCCATGCACCTGCATCAGCTCTGCACGAGAGGCAAAGGTTCCACTCGCATCTCTTTTTTCCACAATACTCTTGGCTAAAACAGGACCTATCCCTGAGACGTAACTCAACAGTTTAAAAGAAGCGGTATTCAGGTTGACTCCAACCTTATTCACACAAGACTCTACCGTCTCTTTTAACGAACGGGTCAACTGAGCTTGGCTACAGTCATGCTGATACTGCCCCACTCCAATCGACTTAGGGTCCACCTTGACAAGTTCCGCTAAGGGGTCTTGTAAGCGCCGCGCAATCGAAATCGCACTCCGAATCGTCGGATCTAAATCAGGAAACTCTTCACGCGCGATTTCATCCGTCGAATACACACTTGCACCCGACTCATTCACCACTACACGCTTGACCTTCAACCCATGGGTACGAATGGCTTGCGAAACCACCTGGCCAATTTCACGACTGCCAGTACCATTGCCAATGGCAATCACACCAATTTGGTATTCCTGCACAAAGCGCGCAATCACTTCCACAGCTTGCGTCACCGAAGCACTTTCACCTGATTTCTCAAACCTTGGATAGATCGTCTCAAAACCTAAGAGCTTCCCCGTCGCGTCTACAGCAGCAAGCTTAGACCCCGTACGCAGACCAGGGTCAATCCCCAGCACCGCCTTGCCCGGCAAAGGTGGCAATAACAGAAGCTTTTCGAGATTCGTGGAAAACACTTTAATCGCTTCTTTTTCCGCGGTATTCTTCAGCTCCAAACGGACTTCCGCTTCCAAAGAAGGAGACAAGAGCCGTTTAAAAGTATCGACACACGCCTTCTCCATCCATGCCGTCACCGCTGGAGAGGTGGGCATCCCCTTGATAACTGTTTCTTGAATAACCCCCATGACCTGCTCTTTATCAACTTCGATGGTAAAGCGCAGAACTTTTTCGGCCTCACCCCGGCGAATCGCCATCACCCGATGAGACGCGATGGTACGTACAGGCTCGCGAAAATCAAAATAATTTTCAAATTTAGAAAAATCCGTCTGTTTTTTGTGCCGGTTTGAAGGCACACTCGCCGCTGCAGGTGCCGCTTCGGCAGCCACCTCACGGACCTTCGATACCACTTCGCCTGTTTCCGCAAACAGTGTACGGACTTTTGCGCGCAAAGTAGGATCTTCTGCAATACGCTCTGCCAGGATATCCCTCGCCCCCATTAAACATTTTTCTGCCGTCAACCCAGCCAAGTCTTCGGCACGCTTTTTAGCCTCATCGCTTTCTGCGGGAGACAGGCCTTCCTGCGCTTCGGAAAGAGCATCGGTACTTGTATTCGCCTTCAATTGAGCCAGAAAATCCACACTCATTTGATTTAAATCTTCTAAAGTCGCACGCGCTTCGAGAATCATTTCCAGCAAAGGTTCTAACCCCAGTTCTCGGGCCTGAACAGCACGTGAACGCCGCTTGGGCTTATAGGGGAGGTACAGGTCATCAAGCTCATTTTTGTTTTCACACGCTTTAAACTGAGCTTTTAACGCCTCATGCTTTGCGGCAAGCTCTGGTTTACCCATAAAATGCAAGGCCACAATTTTAAGGTACCGAGCTTTCGTAGCCTCTAACTCTGTCAAGTACTCATACCGATCACGCACGTTTTTAATTTGGACTTCATCCATAGAACCCGTCAGCTCCTTACGGTAACGGGCAATGAATGGAATCGTACATCCTTCATCAAAAAGGAGTTCCACAACACTTTTTACGCGAATGGTTTCAATACTAAGTTCTTGTGCAATTTTTGAGATAAGCTCGTGCATAGAAATGATCCGTCAATAAAGGTGTCAGTAGGGAGTGAAGAAAAGTTTGCAGACAGGAAGTCTCAACCCCCTACCGTTAAATTCAAGTAGCTGACATCAAGTTTACACATGTCAGGGTAAGCAATTTTTGAAGCTCATAAAGTTATACAACGATTAGTTATTGTATAGTTCAATTCCGGAAAAGAAGTAAGCCAATTCACGTGCTGCAGATTCCGCAGAGTCCGAAC
Organism: Zetaproteobacteria bacterium; assembly: GCA_028817975.1. Taxonomy (GTDB): domain Bacteria; phylum Bdellovibrionota_B; class Oligoflexia; order Oligoflexales; family Bog-1112; genus JAPPOJ01. The sequence continues at coordinate 29,454 of JAPPOJ010000241.1, forward strand.
CATGCACCGAATTTGCTTCAATACTCTCGGCATAAAGCTTACGTAGGGTGCCTTCCGCAGCATCCGCTGGGTTGGTCGCCCCCATGATTTCACGGTTACGTAACACAGCACCTTCGCCCTGTAAAGCCATAAGTACAACGGGACCTGAAGTCATAAAGTTGACCAAATCCTTAAAAAAAGGACGCTCGCGGTGCTCAGCATAAAAGCCTTCCGCTTCTTGCGCAGAAAGTTGCTTCATTTTCATCGCACGCACGCACAAGCCTTCTTCCTCAAACCGAGATACAATCTTTCCAATAAGATTACGCTTTGTTGCATCTGGTTTTACAATGGAAAAGGTGGTCTCTAACATAATGTTTCCTTGATTTGTCTGATTATAGATTTATAGAAAAAAGCCAAAGTATACAGGCAAAGTAGTATATTAGTTTTAGATTGAAACTTCAAGCTTTAAGAACCGGACTCGCCGGGCCCGTACACGGACAGGCCGTACACCTTACAAAGAAAGAGGTTGTAACACTCTCCCCCACTCACCTCAAATGCTCTTGACGCTCAAGGTGGCATATCAAATAAGAACTCTGGGAAGATAATTTTGTCGACGTGAGCACTAACCCACCCTCTACCAGCTCCAAGGTAACCCAGGTCTCCAAGGACTGCGGCAACATACGGCTATAGTCATGACGATTGACCACAGACTTCATCCATAAAGTCTGGCGTTGGGCATCTTTCCACATCGGATAGTCACTTACTTCTTGCAGATGCTGGTCGGAATACTCCGCATGCCGGACCACCCCACCAATCGGGTAATCTTGTTCAAATAGACGGATACGCTCACATCCATGCTGGACAACCTCCATTTTTAACAAGCGTGCACCGTTACACTTACCCAACCAACTGCCACTAAAGTCTTGACACCCAAGCTCGGCTGGCTTGGCAACCTCAGGCGGAGCTAAACCCTCACTCTGGCGCAAAAAATCCGGCAACCCGAGCGCTCCCCGCATCACCGTCGACAGACCTAAGCACACCATAAACAATGCATATTTCATAAGATGGAACCCCCTCTCAGCGCACATGGTTGAATCGTCTCAAAACAACAGGAACAGCTCTCCTTAGTGGAGACAAGGGTTATCACCTCCCCCAAAGAGCAAACAGATCTCCAAGAGGATACCGAGCATGCACCGCAAGCAGGCCCCAAACCAAGACCCCCGCTCCCAGACCCGCCAACAAGTCATCGGCCAAAGTGGTCCAAGCAGAATCCCCGTGACGATCTAATCGACCAATCCACCCCGGCTTCCAAATGTCCAATAAACGAAAAAAGACAAACGCCCAAACCACGGACCCTACCTGGGGTGGTAGAAAGAGAAAGGCAAGCGCCTGCCCCACCACCTCATCCACCACAATCGCTTTGTGATCGTGAGGGAGCCAGTTTCTTTCGGTATAGGCAATACACCCCCAAGCCAGTGCCACAGCGCAGAGTGCCAACGCACACGTGACCAAAGCCCCGTACACCAGCATGCACTGGGCAAAGCCCCAGCCCAAAACCAATCCAGGGAGAGACCCCCACGTGCCTGGAGCAAAACGCGCGAGGCCGAGGCCCCAACCCACACTCGTCCAATGCAAGATCCAACCCTGTTGCGGAACCACATGCGCAGGCTGAGGGTGTTCCCCCTCAGCCGCTTCTGTCAATATTTGATTTTTCAACACTTTTCCAATCTAAACAACTTTTGACCACACGTCACTCGATCTTTGTGAGCACACAACATCCTAACAATCTTCCCCGCAAAAGTCGCGTTGATTTGGTTCTCCATTTTCATCGCATCCAAAACCAAGACCGTTTCTCCAGCCTCCACTACATCCCCTTCTTGCTTGTAGAGGCGCACACACTCACCCGCCATCGGCGCCGTGACATCGGCAACGGACTGTTGCGTACCACGTGCTTGTAAAAGGCTCTCCACCCCACAACGCATATAATCCACAGCCACATGTTGCAGCGATTTACCATGCGCCCAAAGCGTCAAGCTGCCTTGGAGCGCCGGATGATCACGGCCCACACACTGCACTTGACTGAGCCGAAAACAACGCTCCAGCGAACTCCCCAGATCCCGCATAAAGACAGCATCTAAGGCCGGCACATGCATCATTTCCACATCCCTTGCTGCGACCCGCGCCCGCACCCAACACCCCGGAACCATCTTAAAAGGGACACTCACTTCAACAAGGTTTGCCTCCGCGGTGCGGATTTTCCAGTGCTGCATCTCTCTCCCTTCTGGGGTTACCCCATCTCACCTAACATCCCCACCAAAGAAATTTCCGCGATTTCATCCGCGTGAGGGGCGAGGCGCGCAGCGGTTGCCGCCCATTCCCACTCGGCCTGCATGTAGCTGGTGTCAAAGTCACCTGCCACAAACTTAGGACAGTTGAGCAACGCACTATGAAAAAGTGCTGTGGTCGGAATGCCTTCGACCTTCAACTCAGCCAAGGCTCTTTTCAACCGAGCAATCGCCTCTTCCCGGGTGTTGCCCCACACAATCAGCTTCGCAATCATCGAATCATATGCATCTGGAATCGTATAACCTTCATACACATGAGAGTCTAAACGTACATGAGGCCCCAAGGGGACACTCCACCGTTGCACACGCCCTGGAGTTGGCAAAAATTGTTGGGCCGGGTCTTCCGCATTAATACGCGCCTCCATGCTCCAGCCATGCAGACGAATTTCGTCCTGCTTCCAGGCCAGAGCTTTGCCTTCCGCCACCCGAATCTGCTCGGCAACCAAATCAATCCCCGTAATGCACTCCGTGACCGGATGCTCCACTTGAATCCGGGTATTCACTTCCATAAAGTAAGCTTGATCTGGTGACTCACAGATAAACTCGACCGTTCCCAACCCACAATACCCCGCCGCAAGTACCGCACGGACAGCCTCAGCTCCCAATGTGTTCCGCTGCTGGGAAGATAAATAGACACTCGGAGCCTCCTCAAACAACTTCTGATGGCGCCTCTGGATGGAGCAGTCCCGCTCAAAAAGGTGCACTCCATTCCCATACACATCACACAGCACCTGAAACTCAATGTGGCGGGGGGATTCAATGTAGCGTTCACAAAAGATCGCATCATTCCCAAAGCATTGAAGAGCTTCCCTCTGGCACTGCTCAAAGCTCAGCGCCATATCCTCAAGCCGGCGCACCACGCGCATGCCGCGACCTCCCCCACCCCCGCTTGCTTTTAAAATAACCGGAAGGCCGATGTCCTCAATACAAGCAGCCAGCTCCGCAACATTCTCCAGCGGTTTCACCCCTCCGGGGACCACCGCGACCTGGTGCTCGATCATCAACTTGCGCGCCGCAATCTTGTCCCCAAGGCACTGCATCGCTACAGCACTCGGCCCGATAAATACCAACCCCGCCTCTTCCACCGCACGACAAAAAGCAACCGATTCCGCAAGAAAGCCATAACCAGGATGGACGGCATCGGCACCTGAGCTTTGCGCGATGGCCACAATTTGCTCAATGTTCAAATAGGTTTGGGCCACCCCCTGGCCCGATAAACGCACGGAAAAGTCCGCCATACTGCGGTGCAGGGATTCTTGATCCACATCGGCATAGATCGCCACCGATTCCCGCCCCAAATCACGTAAAGTACGCACAATACGCACCGCGATTTCACCCCGGTTCGCCACAAGCACACGATTTATTCTCACATCACACCCCATACTACAAAGGGATATTGCCATGCTTACGCGACGGCTGGTATTCCGATTTATGTTGCATCGCCTGATAACTCTGGATCAAATAATCACGCGTCTCTGAGGGGAAAATAACCGCATCAATGTAACCTCTCTCAGCGGCAGCATAAGGGTTGGAGAATTTATCCCGGTATGCAGCCAGAACCTTGTGACGTTCTTTTGCAGGATCTGGGCTCGATGCAATTTGCTTCTTAAAAATGATGTTACATGCACCTTCCGCACCCATCACCGCAATTTCCGCCCCTGGCCAGGCTAAATTCAGATCCGCCCCAATGTGTTTTGAATTCATCACATCATAAGCACCTCCATAGGCCTTACGTGTGATGACGGTAAATTTAGGCACGGAGGCTTCACAAAACGCGTACAACAGCTTGGCTCCATGACGGATGATCCCGCCTTGTTCCTGATCCGATCCAGGTAAAAACCCAGGGACATCGACAAAAGTCAGCAAAGGAATGTGAAAAGCATCGCAAAAACGCACAAAGCGCGCGGCTTTCACACTTGCCTTGATATCGAGGACCCCCGCGAGGTGGCCCGGGTTATTGGCCACCACTCCAATACTGCGCCCCCCGATACGCGCAAAGCCCACTAAAATATTGCGTGCATATTCGGCTTTCATCTCCAAGAAGGTACCTGGGTCCACAATATGCTCAATCACCTCAAGCATCTGATAAGGCTGCTGGGGGTCGGCGGGAATAGCTTGATTCAACCACTGAGCGCGACGCTGCGCTTCTTTGGTTTCTACAATGGTAGGATCACTCAGGGTGGCAGGGCCTGCAGCTGCATGATCGGGAAGATAACTCAGCAGCTTTTTGACCGCCGCCAAAGCCTCCAATTCATTGACAAAGCGCGCATCCGCCACCCCACTTTCTTCACTATGGAGCTGTGCCCCCCCGAGCGTCTGAAAATCAACTTCTTCACCCGTGACCTCACGTACGACATCAGGACCGGTGATAAACATATGGCTGGTATGATCGCACATAAAAATAAAGTCGGTCAGTGCGGGAGAATACACAGCCCCCCCTGCACACGGGCCTAAGACCAACGAAATTTGCGGAACCACTCCACTCAACCGCGCATTACGGTAAAAGATGTCCGCATAGCCGCCTAAGCTCGCCACCCCTTCATGGATACGCGCCCCACCCGAATCATTTAAACCGATCAAAGGGTGCCCCGCTTTGGCTGCTAAGTCCATCACCTTACATATTTTTTGCGCATGCGCACGCGAGAGGCTCCCCCCAAACACGGTAAAATCCTGAGAAAACACATAGACCACCCGCCCCGCAATGTGACCTTGTCCGGTAATCACCCCATCCCCATGGACCTTCTTCTCGGCCATCCCAAAGTCATTGCAATCATGGGTCACAAAGGCATCAAATTCATAAAAGCTGCCTGGGTCGAGAAGCAGTTCGATGCGCTCACGCGCGGTGAGTTTACCCTTAGCATGCTGCGCCGCAATCTTGCGTTGCCCCCCTGCTATGGGCAACTCTTCATAAAGAGAGGATAATTTCGCGAACGTAGGGGGAGTGACTTCATTGCTTTCCAACACTTTAAATCTCCTTGCTCAACCATAGCTCAAGCTTTAAGGGTCGACCACACGCCCAGGATATTCACTCCACAAGGAAGGACTCAGCAAACGGTAGCTCAACTGACGCCACTCCGGAAAAAGAGGGGGTTGATCCTCATAAATTTGCCGATTTTGGAGCCGGGCCACATGCCAACCATTCCAAATCAAATCCCCACTATTGGTATCTATCAACAGCCACAGAGCCTCGGCTTCGCGTAGAGCCACTTTCTGGCCACGGTCGGAAATAATCTCTTGACGGATGCCTGCCACAAACGGAATCAACACCGCATCGGCGTAACGTGTCCACACACTAAACTGCTGCAGCCAGTTTTGCCACTTCGCATAAGGCGCAATAGAGTCTTGATAAAGAGAAAAAGGGGCGGTCTCACGCTTACTCGGGTGGACACTCTGTAACCAGATGTCCGGCCACAGGCGCAAAAAAGCAGACTGTTTTTGTTTCTGCAAGAGCTTTTCGACTGCAGCAGGGGTAAAGCCCATCATGTAAGGCTGATTTTCAAACCCAGCAAGGACAAAAGCATCCATAGCCTCACACAGCTTACGCTTACCGATACTTAATTGGGAATGCAAACGTAAAGACTCGGTCAGCCCTGGCCACTCGGTACAGCTCAACAACGCAACTTGGCCCGGAACAAACGCACGGTAAGCCGGCTGCACTCCAGACTGCGGCTGTGATTTCCAAGAAAGGCAACCCCATACACTGACGAGTACCCAAGCACCCACCAACATGGGTAAATAACGCTGATTCTGCATGCACCTCCCCCGAAAGGCTTATATTTAGCTCATTATAGAAATGCTCCAGCGAAAATGCAAGGGTCAGGGATTAGGACTTCGCCGCATAATAATCTTGCCACCGGGGAAAGTGTTGGCCAATCCAGGCCGCCAACAGCTGTTGTTGACGTGGAGGAGAAATAAAGAATGCTTCCGCAGGGAGAAGATCTCGCGCTTTGGTCGTCAGCGCATACATCGAAATCGCAGCACATACCGAAATATTCATGCTTTCGACCATCCCCGTCATCGGAATGGTGAAACACCCCGCGAGATGCGGCTGCCAATCTGGAGAAACACCGTTTTTTTCATTACCAAACAAAACCGCCACGGCATGCTCTCTCTCCACGGGGACTTGTGCCAACGGAATGCTTGTTTGGCTGGGCATACCGGCATAAATCGCAATATGGTGGGCGCGCATCCACGCCGCACAAGCTGCAATGCTTTCATAACGATGGACCACAAGCCACTTATGCACCCCACTCGCCGCAGCACTGTTTTCAAACTTTCCACCCGACTCCACCACATGGATGTGGAGCACCCCCAACGCTTCCGCCGAACGCACACAGGCTGCAATATTATGGGGACTATGCACATCTTGAATAATCAAATGCACATGCTCGGTACGCTGCCGGGCCACTTCTTCCATCCGTGCCGCACGTGCCGCTTTCAAGCGCGGAGACAGCACAGACCACAAATCATCCGGGTAAGCGTCACCCCAATTTAATTCATAATTTTTAGCATCGTTCATCATATTTTTCGTGTCGCGTCCAGGTCCTCATGGTTGGACTGCATGGCCGCAACCGCAAGGGCCTGACCCTGCTTATCCTCCATCAAATCAGCTGCATCCTCACCTACATCGTCCAAAAAACGATCCTGGTGCTGCACCGGCTCTTTAAAAGCATATTCATCTTCGACCAGCGAAGGCGACTGGGTCACCTCCAAAGCACGCGTTACCAAGGCACCGAGAGTGACCTCGGGTTGACGCAACAAGGTGGTTTGCTCAAAATGGTCTAACACCCAATTGGACAATAACCGCAGAGCTGTTTCCCAGTTACGCGACTGATCTTCCACCAAAGCACGACGCGAAGCCATCAACATATTGACATGACGCGCACGGCCGATTTTATCTTTAAAGCGTTGGATCTCTTGTACCAGACGGCGTTCAAACACTTTCTCTAAAGATTGACGCAGTTGCTGCTGAGTCTGCAGCTTCTTTTTAGCTTGTGCAAGTTCTGCTTTAGTTTGATCCAAACTTTGGAGCTGGGACTTCAGCACGGTGGCTTGGTCCGCAAGCACACCTTTCCGCTCCAACTTCCGGGTTAACTCCGCACGTTCCATATCGAGCGACTTTAACTGACTCAACATCGAAGCATTTTGCTCACGCAAACTTTCCACTTGGTCGCGCATTTGCTCCACCGCACCGGTTAGCTCCTCTCGCTCACGCGTCGAGGTGGACTCCAGAGCACTCATGGTCTCCCGCATGGACTTATTTTCTTTCTCTAGTTTGGCCAAAGCCCCCCCTAAAGAGCTTTTTTCTGCTTTGACCGCCGCAAGATTTTGCACCGAACGTTCACGTTCACTCACCGCTTTTCGCTCGCGTTGTAACACATTCTCCAAAGCGGATTTACCGGCCTGTAACCTGCGGCGCAGTGCGACCACATAAGCTAACGCAAGACTCAGCACACATCCCAATACAGCCACAAAGGTTGGATAAGTTTCCACGTCATGATTCCTAGAAGCAAGAAGGTTAGAGATTAGTCTGTACTCGCGTTGTGATGCACAGACTGGACATCATCGTTGTCTTCCAAGACACCTATCATTTTTTCCAGCGAAGCGGACTGAGCTTCATCAATATCCGTGGTATTTTTGGCGATCATAGTGATTTCACAAAAATCTGGATCTGGAATCAACTGCTCACAAGCGGTGCGAATCGCCTGGAAGTCCTCCGGAGCACACACCACCTCAACACTGTCCTGTTCATCTTTGACATCTTCCGCACCATTTTCAAGCGCTAATTCAAAAAAACGGTCAAAGTCATCCACCTTCTGACGCTCGTAGACAATCACTCCCTTACGTTCAAACATCCAGGCCACCGAGCCATCGGTGCCCAAATTGCCTCCAGCACGGCTAAAAGCATGCCGCACTTCACTCACCGTGCGATTGACATTATCGGTCAGGCATTCGACAAACACCGCGACGCCACCTGGACCATACCCTTCGTAGGTCTTTTCCAGGTAATTCGCGCCATCGCCTTCGCCACTACCTTTTTTAATCGCCCGCTGGTAGTTGTCTTTAGGCATATTCGCGGCACGGGCTTTCGCCAAAGCCGCACGCAACCGCGGATTATCATCGGGGTTCGGCCCCCCCATACGGGCTGCCACAGTAATTTCAATCCCAATTTTGGTAAATATCTTACCCCGCTTTGCATCCTGAGCACCTTTACGGTGTTGAATATTCTTCCACTTACTGTGTCCAGCCATTTTAAACCCTTAATCCTACAGATACGCGTTACTTAAAAGTGAAAATGCTTGATCTTTTCACCTTTGGTTCCTATTTCAGTCATCGCTTCGATACCCACATCAATGTGAATATCGACATATTTACTTGAGACATGCTTGTCACTTGATTCTGTCTTCACACCTTCGGGAGTCATAGGCTTATCGGATACCATAAGAAGGGCCCCTCTGGCAATATCATTTATGAACCCAACCGTAAAAATAGTCGCTGTCTCCATGTCAATCCCCGTCACCCGCATGCGATGGAGCTTCGCCTTGAACTCTTCGTCATGCTCCCAAACACGCCGGTTGGTGGTGTAGACGACCCCGGTACGATATTCCGTCCCAGATTCCACAATCTTTTGCGACACAAATTTGTGTAACTTAAACGAGGGCAGTGCAGGAACCATGGGGTCGAGATAGTCATCGCTGGTTCCTTCGCCACGAATCGCCGCCACCGGTAAAATAAAATGACCGATTTCAGTGGAACGCTTCGCCCCCCCACATTTGCCCAAAAAAAGCACCCCAGAGGGATTCACGGCGGTGAGCAAATCCATGATAGTGGCTGCATTCGCCGAACCAATGCCAAAATTAATCATCGTCAGCCCCGCCGAATTGGTACAGGTCTGCATCGGACGGTTGATACCACGAATAGGGGCGCCAAACCGAGCACTAAACTTTTCCATATACTCGCTGAAGTTGGTGAGCAAAATATGCGAACCAAAATCCTCTAACTCGGTTCCGGTATATCGCGGCAGCCAGTTTTGCACAATCTCTTGCTTACTTTCCATAAGACTTTCTCCCCCTAAGGTTCGTGGCACAGACAGCGTAGGACAACATATCCCTCACCCCTCATAGCTATTCTGCGACAAGCATTTTGTACACACCTCCGCATTCCCCGCTCATTCCGAGAGGTGCACCACATCTAGTACGCGAATCTTATGAATATTTTTGCACATATGCGAAGAAGTGAGCTACCATAGCTTTGATAAGCTCAACATCCTCAAGAAGAAAAGGGAGAGTAGCCTTGTTTCTGAGCCCATCCTTAACCACACATTTACCCCCTCACTTTTGCCTGCGGATATGTCTCGTTGTTTTCTGCGCGTTCGCTCCGTTCGCCAGAGGCTTCGCGGCCGCACCTGCCTGGCCTCCACATCAGGAGAGTCGCGTGGCTATTCTGGGCGACAGTTACTCAACGGGTGCAGGACTGGTGGAAGGCTTTCACTACGAAGCGGACAGCTTTTGGCAGCACCTAAAATCCCCACACCAGACTCCCTTCGAGCCTCTCGCTGCGGCGACAACCTACACCCAACAGCATCCGAGCGAGGGCCCGATTTGGCTGCCCTCTTCCCCACGCGAGTGGCAATCTGGCTTGTCGGCACTCACCTGGAGCTTCATGCGCAAGATAGCCACCGAGTTTATCGACGAGCCACGGCACAGCTGGGGCTACCTGTTGGCACGACGCTACGGCATCCCTACCCGCAACATCTGGATAGGAGCACAAGATGGCGCCACCACCGCGGACCTCTTATCCCAGATAGAACGACTGCTCCATTATAACGAGCGTCAGTTGCCCTCGTATACCTTTGCGCTCTTTACCCTAGGTGGACTCTGCGCCTCTACCATTGCAGAGATTCAAGACGTACAGAGCTACCAAAACGAGATCCTCCGTGCCCTCAAATACCTATATATCAACACCACCCCCCGGAAGGACCACACCATCCCCAAAGTCTACCTGCTCAGCCCACTCAGCCTGCCCGCGATTCTCGGCAACCCGGCGATCCTTAACAAACAGGTCACCGCCCATGGCGAATCCGTCTCGTGCCAAGTTTTGCGCCAACGTTCTTTCCTCTCCCGGAAGGAAGACAGCTCACATCAACATCCCGAAAGCCAAATTTTCGGCCACATCCTGCCCCCGAACCCGGCCCATGACTGCCCGAGATTGACCGTACTCACACTACCCCGACGCTATACCTCCAGC
>JAPPOJ010000209.1 GCA_028817975.1 Zetaproteobacteria bacterium
ACGCCACGTCGAACTTCGCTGGAGCCTCCATCCAGCGCGATTCCGTGGATTCTATACTTCTTTGTAGCTCCGTCTGCTCCCGTTCCAAAGATTGCCAATAATCAAAGTTATTGTAATCCGCTGTCTCAAACTTTTTTTGTACTCCTACCAGTGCAGCTTGGAGTTGGGTAAGTTTCTTTTCAAGCTTCTGGCACTCCTTTTCTAACTTTTGCAAGCGCTTGCGCCGCTGATGCGACTGTTTTGCATCCACTTTATCTGCTTTAGCAAAGTCTGGATGAGTTTCAGACGCCTTGGTGACCTCCTTCTCTACAGACTCCAAAATATCCACAAATCCAGACAGCTTCGCAAGACGACGATAATCATCCAGCTTGCCTTCAAACAGACGCGAGCGCCCATCGGGTAACATTACAAAAATGTGGGTAGCCACTTGATCAATGAAGTCGCGGTCATGGCTCACGAACAACAAAGTCCCCTGATAACTCTGCAATGCTTGCCCTAAAGAATCAATACTCTGCATATCCAGGTGGTTAGTTGGCTCATCCAACAATAAGAAGTTTTGCTCCTGTGCCAAAACATTACACAAACCGACCCGACTTTTCTCTCCACCAGAAAGCACACGAATCGGCTTGTTAATCTCATCCCCTCCAAACAGAAGACTACCGAGAAGCGAACGTACTTCAGGCTCTCCCAAACTTGTACGCGCAGCAATATTCTCTAAAACCGATTTGTCTCCCTCAAAAATATCCAGTTGGTCCTGAGCAAAGTATACTGGTTTGGTACGCGCAGAAGTCATAAATTTGCCACCAAGGGCGGGGATATGGGCCATAATCGTTTTCAGCAGTGTCGATTTCCCAATACCATTAGCACCGATAATACCTATCTTGTGGCCACGTTCTATTTGTAAGTTTACTCCAGTTGCCAAAGGGTCCTGGTAACCAATAGCTCCGTTCTCTATCTGCAAAACAATACGATCATTCGGCAAAGGAGGAGCCAATTTCAACTTCATTGTACTCGCCTTACGCACCACGTCCAGCTGCCCTTCTTCTTCTTTGAGACGGTCGATCATCTTAGCACGTGATTGAGCCTGAGTTGCTTTGCTTGCTTTGGCCCCAAAACGGTCCACAAACTTCTGTAAGTGTGCACGTTTTCGCTCCAAGCCTTGTTTTTGCGCGACAAGTTGCTCTTCTTGCAATTGCTTACCTGTCAAAAAAGCATCATAGTTACCCACATAACTCTTCAGCTTACCACGATGTAGATGGAGTGTAATCTCACTCAAACGATTCAGCAAGTGGCGATCATGAGAGACAAATAGCAAAGTACCTGGAAACTGCTTGAGGTAGCCTTCCACCCACTGCAAACTAGGCAAGTCTAGGTGGTTAGTAGGTTCATCAAGAATCAACATCGTTGGACGATAAAGCAGGACCTTTGCAAGTTCTACACGCATTCTCCACCCCCCTGATAAGGAGCGAGGGTCCTTCTGCTGGGCCTGTTCTGCAAAGCCCAGACCATCTAAAATCTCTGCAGCACGCGACTCAAGCTGATAGCCACCACCCGAAGCAAATTCGGCTTCTGCATGAGAGTAGGCCGTAATACTTTCTTCTGTGTGAGATTTTTCCATCACAGCAAGGGCACCAGCCATCTTCTGCGAGAGCACTTCTAAGTCTTTATCCCCAGACATGGCTTCCAATAACACAGAACTCTTCGGGTTCGGGTTAGGTTCCTGAGGCAGGAAACCCACACGAGAAAATGCTGGCACAACGATTTGACCTGCATCTTTATCCTGAGTTTGCGTAATAACATTCAACAAAGTGGACTTACCTGCACCATTTTCCCCAACCAAAGCTATTTTTTTACCTTGAGGAAAGTCGTAACTGATGGAGTCAAATAGCACCTTATCGCCAAGGCGCAAAGATATATCAACAAGACGCATGAAAAGCACTCTACATGTATGGGGCAACAAAGGGGCATTTACAGCCACAGCCTTTTAAATAAAGGATAAACTCGCCGACATACTAACACAATTGTTTTTTTTTTCAACTTTATTATAACGTTGTCAGCATAAAACCAGTGGCCTTTGATTTTCCAAGCAAATATGTTAAAGTGGCGCTTTGTACTCGGATTTTATCGGTACCAAACCTGACCTACAAAAGAAGCTAATATGATAAATTCCAAAGAAATTGCGGACGAAAACTCCGAAATTGCTGACTCTCTGCGCGATCTCAACCATAAAATGGGGAATGGGGAAATACCACTCCTTCTGATGAATCGTCAAACTATTATACCTGGCTGTACGATTCCCATAAGTGATGCCGACAATATTGCTGAAATTGCCGAAATCCAAAACCTCAAGCAGATGACTTTTGCCTGTTTTACCCGCCTGGAAAGCAAAAGCAACAGTGCCAAAAAACAAATCTCAGGGTATGGTTGTCTTGCTCAAGTTGCGGGTGCTGTACAACAACAAGAAGGCAAAGTCGCTGTACTCGTCAGAGGCATAGGGCGCGTCAAACTACAATCATTACGCAGCCAGAATAGCATCTTTTGGGGTAAAGTCGAGCCATTACCACCCCCAACAGCATCTCAAGGGGTCCAAGTCTCCGCACAGCTACGTACTTTAGAAACCATGCTCACCCAGCTGGGGCACACTCAAGGCTCTTCAGAAGTCGAACTGGCCATTCGCATTCTAAAAAATGAAGAAGTCCATATTGCCTTGTATCTGATCGCCCTCAACTTGAACTTGACCAAACAACAACTTGCAGCAGTACTCGGACAAGACAAGCTCGAGACTTTACTCGCCTTCTTAATTACTCGACTGGCCAAGGAAGTCGAAATATCTAAAATATCTCACCGCATCCATAAAAAAGTGCAAAGCGGTATCGATGGGCAAATCAAACGTAACTTTTTGCGGGAACAGATGTTCAAAATCCGCAAAGAACTCAAAAACCTTGGAGACAAGCTCGAAGACGATGGCACTGATGAATTAATTGAGTACAAAAAATTTATTGGCCATGAGGATATTCCGACAGATTTGAAAAAAATGCTGGCACGCGAAATCGAAAAGATAGAAGGAGCTGCCCCAGGATCTCCAGAAATCGGCATATCTGTTGGCTTTTTACAGTTCGTATGTGAACTACCTTGGCCCCATTTAGAAGAGAAAAGCTCCATCACACCACCAACTCTCGATGCCACACAATTGCTGAACAAAGCCCAAGAGATTCTTGACCGTGACCATTACGGCTTAACAGAAGTCAAAAGGCGAATCTTAGAAAGTATCTTAGTACAACACCAAACAGGGAAAAAGAAGAGCAACGCAATTTTATTTGTAGGCCCTCCAGGAGTTGGCAAAACCTCACTCACCAAGTCGATTGCCACCGCCTTAGGACGTAAATACGCCCGCGTCGCTCTCGGTGGCGTAAGTGATGAGGCTGAAATTCGCGGCCACCGAAGAACTTACATTGGCGCCATGGCAGGGCGAATTTTAGAGGCACTCCAAAAAGCTGGAACACGCCACACCGTCATGCTTCTCGATGAGGTGGACAAGGCTGGACATCACGGCGGCCACCGCAATGTTTCAGGCGCTTTACTCGAACTGCTTGACCCCAGCCAAAACCACAGTTTTAGTGACCATTACTTGGGATATCCGTTCGATTTTTCAGAGGTCATGTTTGTTGCCACTGCCAACTCACTCAAAGACATGGACCCCGCACTCGTAGATCGCATGGAAGTAATCGAACTATCCTCGTATACCGTTGACGAAAAAGCCCACATTGGCAAGGACTTTATACTTCGCCAGTGCCGCACCGACTTACACCTAGAAGATCATGAGCTCGACTTCACCATCGCAGATATGAAAGCTATCGTTGAAGGGTTCACCCGTGAGGCCGGTGTCCGCGAACTGGACCGTACACTAAAGTCTCTCAGCCGTAAGTATCTCTATTACAAAGTAGAAAAGGACCACCAAGAAGGGAGTCTACAAAAATCAGGTCATGAATGGATTCAAGAGCTACTCGGCCCCAAAAAGTTTGATGACGAGAATATCCTCACAGATACAAATCAAGTGGGGGTAACGACCGGGCTTGCATACACAAGTGTCGGAGGAGATGTGCTTTTTATTGAGTCCCGACTACTCCCTTCGTTCGTGGAACAAGATGACAAGCAACCCCAACTCCTTAAAAACCTTGTACTTACCGGTAGCATAGGCAAGGTCATGCAAGAGAGCGCACAAACAGCATTTTCCTACATTCTCTCGCATTACAAGTCGCTCCACTTGAATGTAGAAGCCTTATACCACAATCAAATTCATATCCACTTGCCAGCAGGAGCAACACCCAAAGATGGGCCGAGCGCAGGCATTACCATGTTTGCTGCCATGGTAAGTCTCGTACTTAACAAGCCTGTCCGAAGCTCTTTTGCAATGACAGGGGAAATTACACTACGCGGCGAAGTACTCCCTGTAGGAGGCATCAAAGAAAAAGTCATCGCTGCACATAACCGAGGATATCGCAAAATCATTCTACCACTCAAAAATTGGGGCGATCTCAAAGAAGTCGATGCTAAGCTACGCAAAGATCTCTCTTTTTATCCCGTGGCCGAAATGCAACAAGTGTTAGCCATCTTAGGTTTACACCCTGACAGCCACCAAAGCAGCGAAACACAGCCCATCTGGTTTGACCATCAAAACTGGAAAGAACTACTACCTCAAATAGGAATCAAACAAACCACAGATTTGCCAGCACTTCACTAGAATATTTTGCATACTGTGTGTAAGCCAAAGGTAATGCTGCCTAGGTAGGAGCCGGTAACTCAAAGAGAGTTCCCTCCCCCTAGGCACACATACCGTTGTAATGTAATCTAACTGAAGCCATATTTGAGGTTACTTATGAAACAAGTTTATGCTGACTATAACGCTACATACCCATGCTCCGACCAACATTTGGATACAGTCACCCGGGTGATTCGCAAATGCCAAGGCAACCCCTCCAGCATTCACTCTTTTGGGCGCGATGCAAAACTGCTTCTCGAACAATCTCGCAGTCAAGTTGCTGCTCTCTTTGGGGCACCACGCCAAAATGTATTTTTTACTTCAGGAGCCACGGAAGCCAATAATCTTGCACTCCACAGCAGTATTGCAAATGCGAAAGCAATGATGATTCAAACTTTACCCCATGTTGTCATTACAGAGGGGGAGCACCCTTCCATACTCGCACCTGTCGAAGCAATGGTCGCTAGCCAATCCTTACAATGTGATTTTGCCAAGCTTACTCCTAGTGGCCGCGTTGATATAGAGGACCTCCTCCAACTTATCCGCCCAGAAAGCACTTTTGTCTCCTTCTTTTTTGTAAATTCAGAAACAGGGGCTATTCATGATATTGGCAACCTCACACGTCAGATCAAAAGCTCCTTTCCCAAAGTACACATTCATGTAGATTGTGTACAAGGGCTTGGCAAGCTAGATCTTACTTGGCTGCATACATCCGAGATTGACTCCGCAAGTGGCTCTGCACATAAACTCGGAGGGCTTAAAGGAATTGGCTGCTTATATCACAAAAAACCTCGTACTATCTCCCCAATGATCTACGGTGGAGGGCAAGAAATGTCCATGCGTTCCGGTACTGAAAACATGCCTGGACTTATTTCCTTTGGATTACGAGCCAAAGAAATTATACACAGCCCCACTTGGTGGAAACCAGGGGTCAAAGTGTGCACTAAGCTATATGAACAAATTCAAAATACCAAAGGTATCTACATACACGGAGACTTCAAGACTTCCACTCAAACAACCTTAAATCTTCACTTTGAAGATTTATCGGTAGAAAAAGTCATGCTGCATTTCGACACCTGCGGTATCGCCATTTCACGAGGCAGCGCATGCTCGTCAGGCTCATCCAATGCAAGCCGCACCTTACTCAGCATGGGGTATTCAGAAGATATCGCAAAAAACTCCTTACGCATAAGTTTTGGCGCCGACTCCATCCCCGAGCATGCGGATTTTATTGCAACACAAATCCAAGCTTTAATAGAAGGGAACACATAGCCAAAGTTAAGCCTATCATGCTAGACAGACACAAATCTTTAAAAATACTCCAAGGGTTCAACTGCAAAAAACCTAGGCACCTCGACAAAAATACTCTCCCCAAGTAGACTGGTTCTATTGGCTTGAGTAGACGAGGTACACTTGAAAAAGACCGCCCTAATTCTGACCCTGAGTATCTCTACCTGGACCGGATTTTTCTGCCCTAAAGGGAGTGGCGTTCCCAGCATCTCTCCCACCTACCGGCAGATGTTAAGTAACATTCGTCGAGGTGACACAATGTATCAGGCAAACACCCCCTTACAAGTGGAGAGCCTGACGACGATTAGTGACGATAGTATCCGGACACAGCTCAAACAACTACTGAAAGACACTCAAAAAAATTGGCGACCTTTCTCTGAAGAAGTCTATTATCTATACATGCTGAATCCGTATGTGCGTGCTCAAAACCGCGCAACATATCTACGCAAATACGAAATAACAGCCGCAAGAGCGATTCAGCTGCACCACCTATTTCCAACCACACTTGCATACCTACAAGAGTACATCAGACGGGTCAAGCAAAAAGAAGGCTGGCTGTGCTCCACCTACCTCACCTATCTTAAATCTAAGAAAAGAGTATGGTCTAAACACATTTGCAATTATCAAAAGAGCCTACGAGAGCTTGGTGCCTTACCCACCCCTCAAGCTCTGCAAGGGTTACACGTCAGTTCATTCACCCCATATTTACCACAAACATTGCTTGAAGGAAGTATTGAAGAGGGATGCGCCATCTGCACCGAAGACCTCCACACCGGTGAGACAATCTACGAGCTACCATGCAGCCATGTATTTCATAAGCCATGCTTAGATCACTGGGCACAGAGGAGAAAGACCACCTGCCCACTTTGTCGTCAAGACTTTGCAGTTGACTACTAAATGGGGCTCAACCTGCCAAATCATGGGTCGATTCACGTTCCTCTTCATCTTTCACCACCAGCGCAACATCTCTCTTCGCGGCCACAGGCGCATTCACAAAGAGAAACTCAAAAGCATCATCATAGTGATCCACAAAGGTAAATTTGAGTTTTTTCTTCGCATTACTTGGCAATGCTAAAATCTGCGGTTTGTTCGCAGCAGGAACAATCACATGTACAAAGCCTTCACGTTGAGCAGCTAAAACCTTTTCTTTCAGACCACCTACAGGAAGGACTTTCCCTAAAATGGTAATTTCACCTGTCATGCAGACACCCGTCTTGGGTGGAGCACCCACAAAAGCCGAAAGCATGCTGGTCATCAATGCAACACCGGCACTTGGACCATCTTTAGGCACCGCCCCTTGAGGCACATGGATGTGGATATCCATCGACTTAATATGCTGTTGGTCCAGCCCAAAATTTTCAGCCTGAGCCTTAAGATGACTTAGAGCCGCTTGTGCCGACTCCTTCATCACTTCTCCCAGCTGTCCGGTTAAAACCAGCTGCCCACTTCCCGAAATCAAATTGGTCTCAATCGCCAATACCTCTCCACCATACTGAGTGTAGGCCAAACCCAAAGCAACACCACTTACCGGCTCTGAGTGAAAAAACTCACTCCCATACTTTTTACTTCCGAGCAACTTCGTAACTGCATGAGGGGTTATGCGCGTATGGTGTTCTACCTGACCCTTTCTTTCTTGTGACTCTGCAACACTTCGCGCAACCTTACGGCACACCGAAGCGATCTGTTTCTCAAGACTACGCAAACCACTCTCTTTGGTATAACCTCTTACAATCTCTGTTAAAGCAGCCTTCGAGAGGGAGAAGCACTCTTGGCTCAAACCTGTTTCTGTGATTTGCTTAGGAACCAAATAGCGCTGGGCAATCGTAATCTTCTCCTCCTCAGAGTAGCCCGCAACTTCTATCACTTCAAGGCGATCCTTTAACGCAGGAGTCAAAGTATCCAGAGTATTTGCATTCGCAATAAACATGACATTCGAAAGATCAAAGGCAACCCCCAAGTAATGATCCACAAAGTTTTTATTTTGCTCTGGATCAAGCACCTCTAACAACGCTGAGGCTGGATCACCACGATGGTCGGAGCCTAGTTTATCTATTTCATCTAACATCACCACGGGGTTGGACTGATCTGCCTGTTTTAAAGCATGCATGACACGTCCAGGGTACGCCCCCACATAAGTCTTGCGATGTCCACGTATTTCAGCCTCATCGCGCACTCCCCCCAAAGAAATTCTCTGAAAGCTCCTCCCCATAGAACGCGCGATACTACGCCCAAAACTGGTTTTACCCACTCCGGGAGGGCCTACAAAACACAAGATCGGGCTTTTAGCTTCCGGGTTTAGCTTTTTGACAGCTAAATACTCAAGGATACGCTCCTTAACCATATCCATACCGTAGTGGTCTTCATCTAGAACTTGTTGCACATGCTCTAACTGCAAATTATCTTTACTTGCCTTGCCCCAAGGCATATTCAGAATAGTTTCAATATGATTACGTGTTAATACCGCTTCGCTCGTATCTTGATGCATTCTTTCTAAACGTCGCAGCTGGCGATTCACTTCAACTTTTGCTTCGTCAGGTAATGGAACCGTATCTAATGCTTTCCACAGCTCTTCAATCTCATCTCCAGGGTCTCCATCCCCAAGCTCCGACTTCAGTGCACGAATCTGCTCGCGCAAAAAATGCTCGCGTTGCATCTTGCCAATCTCTTCTTTCGCCTGAGACTGAATACGCACCTGCATCTGATAAACTTCAATCTCCCGCGAGAGACAAGCGTGCACTTTATTTAAGCGTTCAACAGGATCTAAGTCCGACAAAATTTTCTGCGCTTCTTCTACCCTTAACCCAAGATTTGCCGCAACCATATCTGAGAGACGGCTAGGATCCTTAACATCCTCTAAGATCATCAAAATATCAGGAGACAAAACTTTGCCTAAACTCACTACTTTTTCTAAGCTTTCACGAACACTCCGCACAATCGCTTCCATTTGTGCGGGAGCATCCGAGGACATCTCATCCTCACAAGAAACCAACTCCACTTTAGGGTAGGGAGCTGTCTGGGAAAGAGCCGCAACCCTAGCCTTGGCAAGGCCCTGCACCAACACCTTCATACGGCCATCTGGAAGGCGACGGGTACGCATCACAGAACAAATCGTCCCTACATCATACACATCAAAAGGGGGGTCCAAGTGAGTCTCCAATCCTGGTGAGTCCTCGATACCCTGGATTTTAAATGCGGATAAAAATATTTTACGATCCGTACCTGTTGCACTCTCCACCGCTTGAATGCATAATTCCTCGCTAATAAAAACAGGAATAATCATATGCGGAAAAATAACAATGTCTTTGAGAGGGAGAAGCGGCAAACAAGTCAGTTTGTTATTCTCTTCCACACTTGACCGGTCTTTGAGATCTGCCATCCGTGCCACCTATCTGCATGAGTAATCCATAAAAAGGCTGATTGTGCTATCGGTATCGAAAGGCAAAGCTTAAGTCAAATAAGAAGGTAAGAAAAGAAAGGAAGGCACCTACTTGCCTGTTTTCATGGATTGAACTTCCACATAGACATCCCCACAACGGTCCCCATCTTGGTCACCCTTACCCTCAAAAATAAAAGTATGGCCGACCGCCACGGATACCCGCCAAGCTACATCTAACTGAAATGGCTGACGTTTCCAAACGGAAGAAGAGCTAGCACGAATCTGCCGACTCAAACGCACCACACACGACCCTGGCCGCTGACGGTCTTCGTCTGTCAGAGGTAACCCCGTACGCAGATCCAAATCTCTGCCTACACGCTGAAACTCTTCAAAGGAAAGCTCATCTAATTCAAACTGGCTGCAGAAATCATCTAAGAGATCCTGATGATGATCGGGGGATAAGCATACATTTTGCGGAGAAACATCCAAGGAAGAATTGCGCGAGCTTTTCTTTCTTTTACTGGATTTTTTGCAGCCCATCCCACACCTGTCCCCAAGTAAGGTGACTATGGTTTAACTTTAACACTCACAACTGCAGCGCGAATCACACGCCCATTCAACGCATAGCCTTTAGAATACTGCTCATGCACCATGTCTTGCTCCACCTCATCACAGTCCACACGACGAATGGCCTGGTGCAAATTGGGATCAAAGGTACAGCCCACACTTTCGATAGGCTCCAAACCATTTTTAGTCACAAAATCTGTCAGCTGCTTTTGAATTAATTTGAGCCCTGACTTCATATTCGCATGATCTTGCTGAGTCGTGTCATCCTCAGCAAGTTGTCCCATAGCCTGGTCAAAACTATCTAGCACAGGTAAAATGTCTTTCATCAGACCTTCCAAAGAGTATTTGCGCAAGTCAGACTTTTCCTTCTCCGCTCGGCGGCGAAAATTCTCTAGATCAGCCATTGCACGTAATAACTGATCTTGAAAGGAAGAAGCCGAGTCTTTGGCCTCTTGCAGCTGCTTCTCCAATTGCTCTACCCTGTCCTCACTTGGGCTGACACCCTGTGAAGCAGCACCTTCAGCAGACTCGGGTTCGACAGAAGTCGCAGCTGGTTCCGCGCTGTCTATTTGATCTTCAACACCACTCAACTTAGTGGGCTTTTTCCCGTTCAAAATCTCTTCTGGCCCTGGTTTCACTTCTTCATTCATCATCTTACCTCTTCTAAACCATTACAATATAC
>JAPPOJ010000240.1 GCA_028817975.1 Zetaproteobacteria bacterium
TCGCTGCGACAGCTGCTCATTGCAAGTGCTGCGGAGAGAGAGCACACCAGAGTCATCGTGGGTATTTGAGCGAATCTCTTTTTGCTGAACATGCTTAGTTTCTCCTCACGTTTCACGTTGCCGTTTATCTGAAAACAAAGCTTGGCTCCGAGGGCTACATAACCTCTCATAGACCTAACCTCTATATGGGTGCTAGCGGCTGCTATGGCTCATAACTCAATAAAATGTGATTTGTACTCTAAAAATAAGAGGATATAGGAAGGGAACTGTGGTCAGACACATGATCTCCTTGTATCCTCCCCATCTCTTTGCCTTTTTCAAGCCTGCAAGCGACTGGTTTGAGCATGTGTTATGCAGGGACGGGATTTTGACAGACCGTGCTTACCCCGTTTTTAGATGGAATATAGGTAAGGGATGACTCTTTTGTCTTTAAATTCAAGAGGTTAATTTATTCCATCTTGCCGTATTGTTTCTAAACTGCTATAGCATGACTCGAATGGTGATTTAGCCCTGTAAGAGTTTGTTATCTAAGGATAAATGATGAAAAAAGCATTAACAGTTCTCGCCCTCCTCTCCTCTTCTGCCCAAGCCGAGCGTAAAGACTTCTCTGAGTTTTTGGGCCCCCAAACGCGGCAACGTTTTAGCTTAGAGGTGGATACAGAGGAAAAAGGATTCTACGTGCAAGGGGAGCATGGGGAAAACTTTATCCCTTTTAGCCAAAGTATTTTGTTTCACACGCCACCTCCAGGGATGGACTATGACCGTGCCTTTGAGAAGTATACGCGTGCAGGGGGACGTTTTGCGATTCGCACTACGGGTGGAGTGCCTGACATGATTGGGCCGAATGTAGCTATGCTCGGCGGTGGGGATGGTGCACCAGGGTGTCGGAAAGTTCAAATGGAGTGCATGGATAAAGCGAATGAGCGTTATGACAGAGCCATGGACAAGTGTAAAAGCGAAATGGGGGATAAAGATCGCAGTGATTGCAGGGCCGAAGCTGCGAGGGAGCGCGATACAGACAGAGCCGATTGCCGCCAAGACACGGACAAATGCTACGACCGTAGCGAGCGGGAATCACGCTCGGATGGCAGCCAATTTGGCAGCTCGATTGGAGCAGGGGAGCGGATGATGGATAGCCTGTCAGATAAGTTCTCCAGTTGGTGGAATGGCAAATAAAGCGAGGTGGTGGGGGTTCCCCCACCTCATGCGGCTCGGTTACGCCGCGCTACCTTCCATGCGTTGCTCCGGCTGTGACCACAGCAGATAGTGCATCAGGGGTACCTGGGCCTCCGCATCCAAGGTACAGATGTGAGTTCCACATTTCTAACCTTTGTTTGTGCCTTAGCATAACGTTCGTTGTATTCATTTTTTTGCGAAGAAAAGTGGGCTTATGAAGCTATGCTTTGTAGAGTATGAAGGTTATGTTGGGCTTTTAAATAAAGAGCTGATTGCGTGACCTCTTTTTGATACCTCTAGTCATGGGTACTTAAAATGATGGAGGTCTGTTTTGGCGTATTTAAAGGTGTTACTTGTAAGTGTTTTTTTTATGTCTACTTCCCTTCTGCATGCTGGTGATGGAGGGGACGGTGGTAATGCAAGTGATGGTGTGGGAAACACAGGAGGAGATGGTGGAAAAGGTGCCGCCGGTGGGAACGGTGGGAATGGAGGTGATGCCAGTGGTGTCGGTGGAAACCAAGGAGGGCAAGGGGGAGACGCGTCTTAATGAAAGTGAGCCCGTTTTTTTTCACAATATTCATAGCCCTGTCTATGGGGGCAAAGGCACCTAACGGCCTTGATGGAACACCCCAGAATCCAAATGCCGGACGTGGCTACGATGGCCGTTATCCTGGAGAAGATGGAGGTCATGCGGGTAAACCCTTGCCTGGGGGTCAAGGTGCAGATGGGGGTCATGGTGCACCTTCCAGTGGGATTTGCAATATAGATATATGGCAATGGTTAGCAGGTCTATTTAAAGGTGATGATGTTCACCAGGCTCATTCTCTTAAAGATGAAGGGGGTCAATATTGAAACATTTTATTGTCATTGCAATGTTGTTTTGTTGCACACATCATGCCTTTGGCTTTTTCCATCGTGGAGGTGATGGTGGCGATGCGGGTGGAAATTCTGGCAACGGTGGCAATGGCGGTGATGCCAGTGGCCTGTTTGGCCAAGCTGGCAATGGCGGTGATGGTGTAGGCCAAAGTGGCAACGGTGGTCATGGCGGTAACGCGAGCTGGGGCTGGGGTGGTGATGGAGGTCATGGTGGGTCCACGTATTGGCCTGCTCAACCTGGGTCTGGAGGCCAAGGGGGAAGCGGATGGCTTGGCAATGGTACAAGTGGCCGTAATGGGGGCCAAACGCTCCCTGCGATGCATCCAGGACCTTATACGCCAGGGATGTGTTGTGTGCCTGTGCCAGCTTTGTTGTTCCGTTTACCGGGGTGGTTCGCTACAGGCGGGAAAACTTGTTCTCCTATGATGTGCACGTCCGGGCAGCAAAGGCACACTGTCCATCACCATTAAGCCCACGCTAAGGCGGGGGTTTCCCCCACCTCATGCGGCTCGGTTACGCCGCGTTACCTTCCATGCGTTGCTCCGGCTGCGACCAGAGCAGATAGTGCATCAGGGGTACCTGGGCCTCCGCATCCAGACACAGGTGTAAGCCCATACTTAACAACCTGCGCCGCAGAGCCACACCATTGTCCGCGAGCAACGCCAGGGGCATGTGCCAGCGTTTTTCCGTACCATCGGCATCGTGAAACACCAGCGCTCGGCCCCAACTGTGGCCCCGCTTGTCACGGGTCATGGCCTCCACCCGCAGCGGATCACACAACCAGCGCCGGCGGCAGCCATCTTCGGTCTGCAGCACCTGCCACACTCCATCGTCATCGCAGTCAAAGTGCTTGTACACCTCTTCTTGGCGCTTGGTGGCCTCGGAAAACGCGTGAGGGTGGAGCTTGGGGTAAGGCTCGCTGGTCCACACCTTCAGATGGGTGCCCACATCCACAAAGAACTTACTCGCATCGGCGTGCCGGTCCAGAAAGAACACCTCACTTTGCAGGCTTTCTCCCGTCACACTGAGATTGCGTGAACACGGCAGACGAAACAGCCGCGCGGGGTTGCGACAGGTGCGGTCGAGTTTGTACTGCTGGCGCAGCAGCACCTCCAAGAGACTGCACCAACGCTTGTACAGGCGCGCATACGCCCCGGCCGAAGCTACGGGGAGGGGGGTCGCGAGCTTAAAGTGCAGGTGCAGCCCGCGGCCACTGTAGACCAGCATCCACAACGGCAGGCAGTTTTGCTTGCAGGCGGCGAGGATAAAGTACGCCGCCACCTGGGCGTGGCGGTACTTGTGCTCGATGTCGAGCTGGTCGAAGTCTTCCATGGTGTCGGCAAAGTTGAGGTCAAAGCTAATGAGCGACTTGCGCTGGATGTAGCCATCGGCCAGCATGCTCTTGGTGGGGTCGGCGCAGATGGTATCGCGTTTGGCGGGCACCCCTTCGAGGTCGGTGACAAAGGCCACGTTCTGCTGGCTTTTGGCCAGTTCGTGGAGGTCGGCGGCGGTGACCTCACGATGTAAGGTACCGATGCGGTAGTGGCTCATCCCTGGAGCCGCACAGGCAAGGGCGGTTTGCCCTGGGCTGAGGTTGAGCTGCTCCGCCAAGGCGGTAAATACATCCAGATTAGGCACATCGAGATCCAGTCGGCAGTGATTTCCCATCACAGAAACTCCTTGTAAATAAATCATTTTTCCAATTTGGACAATAGCCGACCCCATTCCTTAGATTCACGTTTGGTCATGGAAGGAAGTCTTGTTATGATGGGAATGGAATTATAGCAGGAGAGCGCCTTTTTCTGCTTCTGCCAAGATAACAAGAAAAGGTGTTCTCCGCATTCCACTCTCACGCATAGCTTTTTCTATTGTCGTGACAGTTTATCTCGCTACGTTTTGCGTCCTCCTTGTTGCTGGTCGGGTGCAAGTAAGTACGGCACCAGCTCACCACTTTTAAGCCTACAAGAGTTTTGCGAATTGACAAAACGCAGCCACTGCCGTGGCCTCGAATGCAGTCAGGATAAGGGAAAACCCAGGCAGGGCATTTTTTCCCCCTAGGGGGAAAGGATACTTTTTAGTGTGCTGGGTGAGGTTTGAAGCAGGCGCGCAAGGCTTGTTTCAGCTTGTGGAGGCGTGAAGGAACCGCAGCCGCAGTCGGCGCTGGGAGTCGTGGGCGGTAGAGAGGGGAAGCAGATACTTTTTTAGGATGGACGCCATGTACCCGGGCCTCTAAGCGGCTCAAGAACTTGCGTGCCTTGTCGTGCAGGTGCACATGTAAGACGACGTCCTCGCGGTGGAGCAGGAGGCTTTGGTGGTTCAGATCCACGTTTGCCTCATTGAAGCTAAGTAAGCATTGATCTAAAAAGTCCTCAGGGGCATCCCCAAGCTTGGCATGTACCGCGGCGTAAACCTTTTCGAAGACACGCCGCTCAGGGTCTAAGACGGTCATCCAAGCCTCGGTCTCGGCCACGCGGTAGGCGATACGGCCTAAGGTCCGAGACACCTGGTTGACACAAGTGTTGTGGACTGTGGAGGGGCTTACCGACTTCATTGCGGATAAGCTCGCCGCTTGCGCTGCAGATCTTGCGGGGGCGTAGGCCGTGTTGCGGGCGACTGTTTTGGCCAACTCAAAAATACCCGCAGCAGAGGGGACGCCCATGATCTTTTCGGCGTAACAAGAAGCCACCAGCCGAGCTGCAGACGCACCTGTGGACGAGGCTGCTAACCTTGTCGTATTAAGGTTGATGAGGTGAGCTGTTGTCTGTTTATGGAGGGTATAAGCCTGTTCGAGGTGCGTTTTGGCTTCCTCTAAACTTGTGATGACGCCCTCTGTGAGGTGGGCGGTGGAGGGGTCTCTTAATCTGCGCTCGATGAAAGGCAAAGCATGGCTTATCACTGCGCAGGCAGTGGACAAGGCTGCATAACTCTCGCGTATATTGTCCCGAGCCAGTGATAAGGATATGGAAAGCTCTGTGTCGTCTCCTGAGAAAGCAGCGTCTGCAGCGGCACCCAAATGCGTATGTAAAGTTGGCCTGATAGAGACCAGGTCTGTGGCGACGGAGGATAAAGCAGTCGAGGCTGCGGAGAGGACAGGGTCGGTGGCGGGCTGATTTATGGACAAGATGATGTTCTTGATTGCGGAGACAACCGCCTCAACTCCCCTATTGGAAAAGAAAAAGATCTTTGCGGCTAGATGTAAGGCTGCGGAATGGGCTGTTTCGTTTGCTGCAGCATAGGTGGCATCGCGTGTAAGGTTCAGAGTTGCTGCATATGTTGTCAGCACCGTGACGACATACCTTTTCCATTCTATGGGAGTACAGTTCTCTCGTTTTTTGTTTTGTAAGAACAGATTCCACTGCATATCTTCCATGCTGAGCATCTCAAGCAAATGCTCGGGCTCTTTATCCTGTTTTCCTGCTTCCTCTGCGGCTTTCAGCCAGCGTGGGTGATGGGTGGTCCACATCTCAGCCAGTGCGTGGGGCTTTTGTTTCAAGTGCTGTAGCATATGCCCCATCCAGCCAGGGTGCTGCACTAAGAGCGTAGGAACCACCGCAGCGAGTACTTCTTGCTGTCCAAGTACCTCGATAACCTGGGTGCGCATCTTTTGGTCGACCATACAGAGGTTCGGGAGTGCTTCAGGAGCATCACAAGCTACCCGAGTTAAGATCGTTTCTTGGATGTCAGGAGGAAGATCTTTGAGGATGTTCTTGGGTTCGGCCCTGAGGATTGCGTTACCTTGGGTGCAAAACCAGAATAAGTAGAAGTGGAAGAACATAGGAATACGCATCTGTTTTTTCTTTCTTGGCTAAGCTGATTGCGTTGTGAACAGGTTGCAACTTATTTGGATTCGCTACAATACAGCGCAGAGCAAGAAAATTGTGGCGACAGACACAGACAAGTTGATTTTGAGAGGGGAATTATACCTCAGCAAAGTTAAAACTCAACTTCTGAGCAAAAAATTTCTATTTTTTATTACTTTTAGTGGGTTTTTGCGGGGAGTAAGTGTTTCAGCTGATCCCAACGCCTGGCGAGGACTTCTAACAAAATGCCACTGAGGCAGAGGAGAAGGATGTTTTCGGAGAGTAACCAATAGTAGTTTTCTGTTTTTTGTACGGGGGCGCTGATTTGTGTCGCTCGATCTTGCTGGAGGTGCTGCTCCAGCCACAACGAGAGCTTGCTTGCAAGCTGGGCGTCGGTGTTGAGCAGCAGCTCACTTTGATGGACGTCTGCGAGTGCGTGCAGGAGGCTCTGGTTTCCGAGTTGGTCGCTGTCCGGAATGCGGTAATGGACAGGGATGGTGGTTTGGATCTTCTCGACTCCTATGTCGGGGTGGCTCATGGTCAGGCCCAGCTTGCAGTGATTGGCGTAAGTGGCGAGAGGAAGATTAGTCTCAATGTATACCAATGCATTGCCGAGTGGCACAAAATTTAGCTGCTCGCCGGTAAAATGCTGGCTGCACAAGCTTAATTTTACCGCATCTGTATGGGTGCGCAGATAAGCAACCGCGGGTCCGGAAACCTTGAGTTTGAGGCTGATTTGTTGAGTTTGGCTGTGATAGGTTTGCCGTACTCCGTTGAGCTGTGCGGATTCTATTTGTAGGGCGGGGGTCTCATCGTGGCGTAGGAGCCAGTTGATCGCCGAGCCAAAAAATTTATCGTAGTCACCTTTGGTGATCCCGTATTCTTGGCTCATCGAGAGCCGCCAGAACTGGTCCGAAAATATCCAGATGGCACGTCCTTTGCCAGGGTAAGAAGCCGAGGCCAAAAGCTGGGGTTTACCTGTCTTGGACTGGGCAAACAGCAGGGGGGTGTGCCCCTGGGTTGTAAATTGAGCATGGGAGGTATCGTGGTGCCCTTGCCAGGGAGGCAAGGCGGCAAACGTATCTTGGAGTTGCATCCACTCGGCATAAAAACCTGTCAGGATTTGCCTTTCAATGTCCAGAGGGTGGGCGGTAATTTGAAAGCTCGCGTTTTTGGCGTAGGGAAATCCTTGTCTGGGGGCAGAGGTTGGCTGAGGCAAGGGTGCCAAATGGTTTGGAGTGGGCGTTACGGTAAATGGGAGGATCTCTTGTAAAGGAGAGTTTTGGATATCACTGGATTTGAGTGCGCGGGGGCCTCCGAGAAAGAGCAAGCTGCCTCCGTCTTGAATGAACTTCACGAGATTTTGCTGATATTTAGGTTCTAAAAATTGCAGTAAGGAAAAATTCTGCAGTACAATAAGCTTAAAATGCGCCAGTTCTTCTTGAAAAAGTCTTTCCACAGGAAAAGGGATCAAGCTTAGTTCCCGTTCGTCCGCATCGTTGGTATCCCATGGATCACGTAAGATAAAAAAACTTACTAAATCGAACTTGGGCTCGGACTTGAGGTAGGTACGTAAGAAGCGCCCATCCCAACTGGGATTGCCGAGTAAGTGCAAGACTCCAAAGGTATTGGCTTGAACTTCGGTGGCTTGATGGCGGATATTATCCCAGCGTGAGACCTCTTCGGGTACCGTCAGGAGTTTGAGGGTGAGCAGCTCGGAACCACGCTGTTGTAATCCAGGTAGGGTTTGGGTCCATTCGACATTTTGTACCCCCTCAGTAAAAATAATGTCCTTGGTCGCGATGACCTTCTCTTGAACGATAATCTGAGCTTGAATATTCGCGGTGTCTGCCAGTGTTCCAGATCGTCCAATATCGGCAACCATTTTAAAGGGCTTGCCTTGAAACGTGATCGGTTGTACTTGGAAAGATTCAATCCAGAAATTTTTGTGCTGGGGATTGTGAAAACCAAGAATCAACGATTTGTCTGTGGTTACAGGGGAAGAAGGGGTGAGTTGACCCTTTTCATCCCCGGCGTCGGTGAGGAGTACGAAAGCACTTTCATGTTGGCGCTCTTCGATAAACCCTTGCCATAAGGCGAGTACAGGTGAATAGAGCTGTTCTTGCTCTGGCTGTAGCTCGGAAAAACGGCGGACATGGACTTGACAACCTAATTGAGTGCATTTCTGTTGGATGGAATCTATCAGTGATTTTTGTTGGGCGGCATACGGACGCATACTTGGGGAGTCATCGGCGAGAATGTGCACGGTCTTGTGGTCTAAACTTTGTGAGGAAAATCCTAGGTCGGATTGGGGGTAGAGCATCGAGCAAGGAATGATCATCCATAGCAGGCGACCAAAGGTCAGTACAAGGCCTCTCTTGTTGCCGAAATCCATGCTCCAGGAAAAGAAGAGAAGCAGGTGTACGAGGACAAGTATTGTGAGAATGAGGATGTGTGTATTCAAGAGTAGAGGCTCCCTTGTTGAACTAGCGAATTCTGCGTAGGATTTCTTTTATGTGAATTTGATCTTTTTTGTAATCTGTCGTCAGCACTGCCATGGCAATATTTATAAACGTTCTCTTTAAGGACTCTTGTTGTGCGGAGGTAAAGCACTCCATCTCTCGTCCTGCGGCAAGAAAGGCAAAAGGAATAGCCAAGATGGTGAGGCGATCCTTGAAATAGAAACCTTGCCAAGCGGGATGATGGTCACAGGTGGGGAGGTTTTTGAGTAAGTAAAAACTACGCATGAGTTCGTGGTCGATGGGAATCGGTTTCCACTCGGCAACTTGTTTGGAGAGGCTCATGGATGGGGTGGTCATTTTTTCGAGTTGGATTTTTGGGGGAGCATTTTCGATGACTAAAAACCCACCTGATTTGATCCAATTGGCAATCCGTGGTTCTAAGTGGGTTGCGTTTTTTTTGAGCAGATGGTGGAGATGATTTGTCCAGATCCAAGGTTGTGCTAAAGCTGCCCGGCTGAAGTGGTTTTGTATGGGAATGGTGTGAGATGAGGATTGGATAGATGTTCTTTGCTCTAAGGCATGGGTGTAAAATTCAATATTGTGCGCATTTTGCGCGCCTAAGTAAGGTACTTGCAGTTCGCTAGCCAAAGCATGGTTACGTGTAATGTTATGGCTCAGGAGGGTCAGGCCCATAAACCAGAGCAGTGTTGCGGAAAAAGATGCTTTTCTGCGGCGTCGTAGCCAAACCATTTCTGCGAAAGATAGCAGTGTCATGAAAGCTAAAACGATATAGATCAGAGGCCGTGGGTGGGGGTGCTGCTCTTGTTGGGTGATGCCATCTTGTGTGATGCTTGCAGCTGCAAGCGCCGCTAAAGACGGATCATCTTTTAAATTCATGAATTGAAGTTGGCTTTCTCCTAAGGGCACCCGCTCGGTGAGGAGCGTACCTGGTGGAGTGTCTCTATGGACAGGAGTATGCTTTTCTTGAAGAGCCAGTATATTTTTAGTCAAGAGGCCAAATTGCGCCAGGTCTGTGGGGTTATTCAAGTGTAATGAGGTCAGCGGTGTACTAAAAGCAATCATTTTAAGTTGAGATTGGGGGGGAGAAATCCAGGCAAGCGCAGAGGCTCGTTCGGTGGATTGGCCCCCAAACTGTGTCGCACCTAAACCAAATAGTGTATTGGCAAAGCTTTTGCGATGGAAAGTGTCTTGGCAATAGGTGGGGATTTGGGTATGCGATGTGTTGGGCTCAGCTATGGCGCTATAGCACCAGCAAATAGACTTGTATTGTTGTTGATGGACATCTAAGGGAATCAGCCACAATTGCTTGTCTGCGTTCATGTTTGGATACTTGTGGTGCGCCCACTGAAGGGGGCAAAATTCGGCTAAGTTTTTCTCATGGTAGACCAAGGATAATGTCACATCGGATTTTTCCCATTGGCTTTCACTTAAATGCGTAAAGCTGGTTTTTTCGGTGATTTGGTGACCCAGTAACTCAAAGATTTGACGTATATGGTAAGTGGGTGAGGACATTTTGTCTTCGCTCGTCATATCTGAGATGAGGGTTGCTTGGAGCTGATGGCGTTGACTTGTATTCGGGAACGTATTGTCGAGGTGGATACTATCTTGCTGCGGAGCATCTACTTCGATTTTCCAAGTGAGAGCTGGTTTTTTGGGGATCTTCCTCTTTTCGATCATCGCGCGGACTTCTGTGGTCTGTGCATGTGCATCAATCTTCCATGCATGTTGCAAGACTTTCTGGTCCTGAGGATCGAGAAGATAGAGCTTTCCTGAGGACTCTGTGTCGAGATTTCCACTCTTTTGTAAAAAAACATTCCATGATAGGTAATTTTTTTTCAATTGTAGTAGGGGTTCGACGGATGCGATAAAAACATTGCTTGGGTATACCTCAGGTTTGGCGAAATCACGTACATCGATCCAGGTCAGTTTCTGGGCTGAAAAAGACTCAAAGTATTTCCAGTTAGTGCTTTTCCAGCTGTAGGTATCTCCGTCGGAGATCACCACGATTTGGTGAATCGTGGGACTCGTTTCGATGTCGATATTTTGCATGTATTCTGAAAAGATAAATCCATGCTTATGAAAGCCAAGGCTTAGGACTTTCTCTGCGATTTGATTTGTGGGGGGCACGCGAATTGCTTGATGGCTATGAGAGGAGGCAAAAAAGAGTTTGGACTTGGGGGAAAGCCGATGTTGAATGGCACTCACTTGCTGATGGATACTTTCTAAAGTGGCCCAGTGGCTTACAGAAGGAGATAAGTCGACGATTAAGAGGATGTTGTGTGCGTGTGCTTGTCTCTCTTGGAGACGGAGCAGGAAGGGTCGTAAGA
>JAPPOJ010000068.1 GCA_028817975.1 Zetaproteobacteria bacterium
CCCCCACATGTGGCTGGCCCGCCCACTCTAAAGGCAAAGGCTCTTGATCAAGCTGATTGCCAAGATACAGCTGCAAGCCTTCTCCCTGAGCCAGTGCGGCCGTCACTTCGGTATACGAAGCCGGCTCAGCTAAACGCACCCATAAGGTCTCCCCATGACAGTGAGGTACCGGAACCCTCACCACAGAGGCTAAAACATCCAACTCCGGCAAAGCCAAGATCTTACGCGTTTCCGCGATCATTTTGGCTTCTTCTTCACAAGCTCCCCCCGGCTCATAGGCCCCAATCGCCGGCAGCAGGTTATGCGCAATCCGTGCCGGATAAGGGGAGCTTGGCGTCCCGTCAAGATCCTGCAACTCGCGCTGTAAAGCATCTACGCCTGTCTGTCCACTTCCAGATACGGACTGATAAGTCGACACATGTACTGCTTGCAGCCCAAAACTCCTTTGCAAAGGAGACAATGCCACCACCATCTGAATGGTCGAACAGTTCGGGTTCGCGATAATCGTCGGGCGCGTATAGGCCTTCAAAACCTCACCGTTAACCTCGGGAGCCACGAGAGGCACTTCAGCATCCAGCCGCCAACACGAACTATTGTCAATCACCCACGCGCCGGACTGGACGATCGCTGGACTCCACTGCCGCGAAAAAGCCGACCCTGCAGACATGAAGACGACATCATACTTTCCCAAACACCCCTCGTCCCACACCCTCAAGACAGGGGGTTTCTCTTGAAAAAGCAACTTCAGGCCTTGCGAACGCGGAGAAGCAAACAGATCCACCTGCAACTCCACAGTAGCTGCTCCTACTTCCAAGTCCGCTAACATTTGGCGACCCACCGCACCTGTCGCACCTACAACTGCACATTTCAGCATGTTCTATAACCTCAATCCCAATCTATACACCGCAGCCTAAGAGGACTCGTCACGCGACTCCACATCTTCACACGGTGCAAAAATATCGTCATCATCTGTAGCACGTTTCCAACCCAAAAGCCATTCGAAAGGCCCCGAAGCTGCGTACAGAAAAAAGAACAGAAAACCGACAAAGGGAGGACGATATGCTGTCAATCCAATCACAGCAACGAGCATTGCCAATAACCGAAAAGGCTTGATCCCTGTAATTTTAATCGATTTATGCGAGCGAAAGGCAATATTGCTCACCATCAAAAACGCCAACGTCGGAGTAAGTGCAAGCAAAAACCAACGTCGATAGACATCATCTGCAAAAAAAGCATAAATCGCATTGATCAACACCACCAACACATCGTCGTTATCATCCACATCTACCATAAACGCAATAAAGCAAGCCACCACTCCAGCTGCCATAGGAATCGGCAAGCCCGTAAAATCTCCATTTGCCTTACCAATAGAACTTTGCACATTAAAGCGGGCCAGACGTAAAGCACCACAGGCCAGAAAAATAAAACAAAAGATCCAACCAACTCGCCCGGACTGATAGAGGGAAAAACGATACAATGCAATCGCAGGAGCTAAGCCGAAAGACACTAAGTCACAGAGCGAGTCAAACTGAACCCCAAACTCACTCGTCGCATTCGTCAATCGCGCCACACGGCCATCCAAAATATCAAAGACCGAAGCTAGCAAAATAGCCGCTGCGGCCCACATGAAATCACCTTGCATGGACTTAATAATCGAGAAATAACCAAAAAAAAGATTACCGGCCGTAATTAAGTTAGGCAGTACGTAGACAGCACTTCCCATTTTGGCACGCTTAGGTTTCTGCAAGGGATCTCTCCTTATGATGATTGCGACGACTGCTGCAAACGTTCTTCTGCCGTAGACTGTCTCATATAGTTGGCTTCAGGGAGCTGATCGGCCCAATATGCAGACACTGTAACTTGCTCTGCTAAACACGGGGTCACCGCCTGCCATAACTGCTGTGAATTTACCCTAGGCATCCCGAAGTCTGTAGCCGTATGGGATGCGCTGAGGTGCAACAACGCGTCTGTTTCCAAAGCATACCCATGCTGGCACGCACGATCCAAAGCAAACTGAGCCAGCTGCTCACCCTTGCCAGAGCACTTCAAAGGCAGTGTACAGGCCGTTCCATCCGGCTGGGCCAAAGACAAAAAGCCAAAATCACGGGTACTCATGAAGAGTACCCCCATAGGACGCGACTGTTGCCGTGCAAAACCTTGAGCACCCAATTCTAAGGTATTAAATCCCAACCAGCGCTCATGCCCCATGCCTAAGGCAAAACCTGCCGCCCAACTCAGGACAATACGTACCCCTGTGAAGGAACCAGGGCCTTTCCCAACAGCAACACCGTCCAAGTCTTGTACCGACAAGCCCGGAATCTGGGCGCAGGCAAGCTGCCACAAGGCATTAAAATCTTCCGCGCTTCCACGACGATCAGGCAAATGTTGATGGTAAATCCAATGACACCGTTGCCCATCTGAACTGCGTTCCCCTACCATCAAGGAGAGGCCCTGAAAGCTACAATCAAGAACTAATAACCTTTTTTTCACGTATTTTTCATCCCAAAACGATCATTTTATCAAGAACATTCGCGGAGTATAGCAAAGAAAGAGAGGATTTGCCAGTCTACTTAGGAAACAGAGAAAAAAGCAGAGGAGTTCACATGGTCAGCAGCTTCTTTATGCTCTATCGTCCCACAAAGACGCCCGTCCAAAAACGGCTCACATCGTTATACGTGGCTAAGATCATCAATGCCAACAAGATCACAAACCCGAGCCGCTGCACCTGCTCGAAAACCTCTTCTTCCAGAGGGCGACGCCGTATCATTTCGACAAACACCACACACAGCTGCCCACCATCTACCGCAGGCAAAGGTACAAGATTAATGAGGCCCAGATTGATACTAATAATCGCCATCGTCCCTAAAAAGGCCATCAATCCTGCTTCTGCAGCATCCCCGGCTATTTTAGCAATCAATACAGGACCACCTAAAGCCTTGAGTGGCATATTCCCGGTAATCAACTGCCAAAGGCCTTGTGCAATGGCTGACGCCTTTTCCCGGACCTGTTCCCAACCATATTGCAGCGCTTGCACCAAGTAAGGGTAACGTTCGATCACCTTCACCGGAGGTTCCAGTGCTCCTAGGAAAGGCGTGTTGAGGCGATATAAGGTCGCTTTTCCCTCAACCCTTTGTACCGTAATCGGTTCCAGCTCAACCTGTAGCTTACGTGGCACCTGCTGGCGTAACACTTCGACTTCCACCTGCGCAGATTCATTGGCCAACAAAGCCTCCGAAAGATCATAGATATTCTTGACCGGGGCACCTGCAAAAGCAGCTAAAATATCACCCTCTTGAAAAGGATGCACGTCAGGCCCTACGTCCGTTTTGGTCACCGTGAGCTGACTATGGCGCATCCCGAGTAATGCAGCCAAACGCTCACGCCGTACGACCTTCGACCCACTTGCGTCCAACTCAGCACGGTTATGCGCCCATACAGCAAGGTCTACCACGACCTGGGTATTCTGTTGCGTATGCAATACGAATTGTGTCGACTGATCCAGATAAGCACGGTCGAAAAGGTACACCAAGTGATACCAGCCCGTGACTTCAAAATATTGCTCACCCCAGCTGACTGCCGCAATCCGGTCTCCCGTACGCAGACCCCGCACTTCCTTACTCAGAGTGACGATGGCTGGCAAATTGCCAAAGCCAACCCCAATGCGGCCGACTTGCTCATGACCTTCTATAACTCGCTCAGGCATCACACTTAAGACATGTTCACTTCCATCTAAGCGCCGCACCTGCAAGGAGAGCTGCTGACCTGGGCGCTCTGCAACCTGGAGACGAAACTCTTCTTGTGTGAGCAACGGCTGCCCATCTATGGCCAACACATAATCACCAGGTTCCAGGCCAGCCAAATCTGCAGGCTTACCTGCAAGCACCGCCCCAATCTGGGGTGCTGGATGCTCGATGCCCGAGTAACCCATCCAAGTATAAATACCAAATGCCAACAGCAGGTTCGCCAAAGGCCCAGCAAGAATCGTTGCCGCACGCGCCCAAGCGGGACTCCGATACATTTCACGTCCTACAAATGGTGGTTCCACATGCTCACTCGCAACCACCCCTGCAAACTTGACGTAACCCCCAAACGGTAACCCACTAATACGGTAGTCGGTCCCACCATGACGAAATCCCACCAGCCGTGGGCCGAACCCCAAGGAAAAAACTTCAACTCCAATCCCCACAGCCCGGCCCACGAGATAATGGCCCAACTCATGCACAAAAACCAAGATTCCTAAGAAAACAACCATGGCCAAGACAGGGTTTGAGGCTAAAAAGTTCATGACGCAACCCCTTTAACAGCATACACTTCGTATGCATAGAGAAAGATCCACACAAAAGGTCCAGAGAGCAAAAAAGAATCTACACGATCCAAGATTCCTCCATGCCCAGGAAAAATTCCACCCGAGTCTTTCACTTCAGAGAAGCGTTTGAGAGCACTCTCGACCAAATCTCCCATCACTCCAGCGATACTCGCTGTCGCTCCAATCAGAGCCATCAGCCACCAAGGCCCCATCTGAAAAAGAAAAAAAGCATTGACAAGCTGAGCTGCCACCATACTGGCGAAAACACCCCCGACCACTCCCTCCCAAGTTTTTTTGGGTGAGAGACGCGGGGCCAGGCGATGACGGCCAAACTTGCGGCCCACAAAATAGGCCGCACTATCCCCTGACATCACGATCCCCATGAGCAAAAAGATATAACGTGCCCCACTTCCTTTAGTATATAGGTCTAGAATCGAAAGCCAGGGCAAGCAAGCGTAGCTCAGAGAGAACAACACCACAACCATACGAATCATAGAGTGATTGATGTCCTTCCCCGAAAAAGTTCCCATAAGGATCACTAAGCAATATACAAAAATAATCCCACCACGTTCACTGCCTGAAATATTGACAAATACAGCTACTGCAAACATCAATAAAGTGGACAAAGCACAAATCAGCGGCCAAGTGCGCACATCAGGGTCGGGAGCCGCATTTTCAGAACCGTATATTTTACGACAAAAAGCAGGATAAAGCATGCGCGCCAGCTCATAAGTCGACATCCCTGCAGCAACCAAAAAGATAAGACAAACAAACAGCCTAGGTAAATAGACGAGAGCTGCAACGAGGAGCGGCAGTGCCATGGCCGCAGTTAAAAGGCGATCTTTCAGCATATAAACATGCTCTCCCTATGGTCAAACATTCGAAGGTTAAGTGAGTGCTTGGATCTGTTCGTCCGTGAGGCCAAAGCGTCTGCGCCGACTCGCATAATCATCCAAAGCAGCTTGTAAGTGTGCACGACGGAAGTCGGGCCAATGCACATCGGTGAACCACAGTTCTGCATAAGCCAACTGCCAGAGTAAAAAATTGGAGATACGCCTTTCTCCACTCGTACGAATCAGCAGATCCGGGTCCGGCAAATCCGTCGTATCTAAGTACTGAGCGACGTGTTCTATCCGAATGTCTTCCGCACGCAGCTTTCCTTGTTCAACTTGATGAGCAAGCTTTGAGCACGCCCGCACAATCTCGCCCCGCGAACCATAACTTAGAGCTAAGGTCAAATGCAAACGATTATTGTTCTGCAAGCGGTTACAAAGCATGGACAAACTCTCTCGGGTACGTTCTGGAATACGCGCGACATCCCCAATGACACGTAGACGTACCCCCTGATCGTCCAAATTTTGACCTTCCTTGGCTACGAAACTATCCAAAAGTTGGAGCAACCCACGCACCTCAGCCGCAGGGCGGCTCCAGTTCTCATCACTAAAAGCATACAGGGTGAGGTATGCAACCCCCAACTCCCCACATGCCTTGACCGTTTCACGTACACTCGTGACCCCCTGCTGATGACCCCAAATACGAGGGCGGAGGCGCGATTTTGCCCAACGACCGTTGCCATCCATAATGATAGCCACATGACGTGGTACCTTTGCTTTGAGCAATTGACTTGTCTTTGATAGATTCACAGCTTGTCCAAAACCTTTTTCGCTGTTAAAATCTCGCCACGGCGAATCCATATGACGTTTATATTTCTTTTTTACAGGACGTCTTTCCCGTAAAAGAAGACATTTCAGGAGACTACCACAGGCAGTTCATAATTGCATCTATATCTCCCCATGAACGTCTCAAAGAAACCACTTTGCAGCTGGGGAGATCTTCCTGCCAAAATCATCTCTGATTTTTCTCTTATACATACGCCCCCAAGAGGGCGCAAACCATTTCGTTTATATGCTTTTTACGGATTTTTTATGACCACCACATCCCAACCAGCTTCTTGTCTGTACCTGCTCGCAACCCATATTGGCAATCCAGAAGACTTTCCACCACGCTCGTTGCGCCTGTTACAAGAAGCAGAACTCACTATTTTTGAAGAGGATCGCCCTGCACGGCGTGCGCTCAAGGCTGCAGGGATAACCAGACCTTACCTCAAACTCAGCGAACATCGCGAGCACGAGACACTCACTGCTGCTAAGCAAGTATGGAAGTCGGGTGGTCGTGTAACTTATATGAGCGATCAAGGCACCCCTGGACTTGCTGATCCAGGTGCAGAATTGGTACAGTGCGCCTACGAACACCAGGTCCAAGTACGCGTCATCCCTGGTCCTTCTTCCGTCAGCGCCGCCATCGCTGCTTGCCCCTTCCACATGCAAAGCTATACTTTTGCTGGATTTCTTGCCCGCAAGTCACACCTAAGACAGCAAGAACTCCATAAGCTTCGAGGCTTACACAAACCGATTATTATTCTCGACACCCCCTATCGGCTTACACACTTGCTGGCCGACACATTAGAAGTCTTTGGCAAACACCAACGCGCTTTGTTGGCTCTAGACATCTCTGGGTCAAACGAGCGTTACCTTTGTACTTCCCTTGGCAAGCTATCCCAACAAGTCACCCAAGAGCAAATAAGCAGCCAAAAACTCAATTTCGTGCTTATTCTAGCTGGCAAAAGCTAAAGTGCAAACGAATATCCCAACAGCCCAATGCCCCCCCAACGGGCAAAACGATCTCGCTCTGCATGAGAGTATGCTTGGCCATTGCTGCGCTCGTAAAACTTAAGACGTGGACCTATATCCAAGCTCATGGTGAAACCTGAATTCCAAATCCAGGTAAAACCCACAGGCACCCCCAACGTCAGAGACACCGAACGCCAACTGGTTTGAAATACTGTTTGAAATTGACCCCGGGCCGTATTCCATACGAGATCACTTGCCTCATAGACATGCCGTCCCATATCTAGACTGCCCCCTACAAAGAATGCAGATACCTTCGAAGGGTGCCAGTGATAAACCACCGAAAGTTGCTGACTACGATAAGCATCCACACGTACCTGTGTATCCTCCGCAAAGCTCACCTCTGTACCCCTACGTTCTTCTGCCAACATCCCTAGCGTTTGGGTCGCATTCGGACGGTACATGCCCCCTAAGTATCCCAAAGTCACGGGATTGTCGAGGCGAAGTTGATGCGCATGACGGGGCGCACAGCAGATCACCACACACAATGATAAGCTCAAAAGCAGATATTTGCCTAAATCGTACAGGATGGCTACCTTCCTCCGTCTGTCTGAGCTAGACGCTACCCCTCAGGATATCGGAGCCAAGAGAAGACGCTTTAGCAATGCTCCCTGTACGCACACAGC
The DNA here is from genome assembly GCA_028817975.1 of Zetaproteobacteria bacterium. GTDB lineage: Bacteria > Bdellovibrionota_B > Oligoflexia > Oligoflexales > Bog-1112 > JAPPOJ01. The sequence continues at coordinate 7,620 of JAPPOJ010000068.1, forward strand.
CACCTCATTCACGCACCGAACCGTACTCCAAAAAGGACTCTTTAACGACGAGCAAAATTTGTTTCGCCACTGCAACAATGGGAATCGCCAAGAGCACACCTAGAAAGCCAAAGGTGTCACCAAAAGAAATGATCGACAAAATCACAATGACCGGATGAATCCCTGCCCGCTCACCAATAATACGTGGGGTAATGAACATCCCATCCAAAGATTGCACCACCGTAAAGACCAGGGCCACTCCAATGATCTGATGGGGACCTTGAAAGTCAGATAAAATGACGATCAGACTTAAGAAAACCCCCACCACAATATCCAAATAGGGGATAAGACGACAGGTCCCAGCCACCAGTCCAATCACCGTTGCAGCATAAATGCCAACAATATTTAGCCCGACCACATAGAGCGTACCCAAAACCGTCGCCACCAACACCTGGCCACTAATAACCGCACGTAAAGTCTTTGCCAGTCGACGCTTAAGCATCTCCGTAGGCTGGCGCAGCTCGGGGGGAACCAAAGAGACGAAGTAAGCACCATATAAAGGCTGGTCTTTAAGCAGGAAAAAAGTCAACATAGGCACGAGAACAATACTGATACCCAAGTTCAAGACAACGGGAGCGGAGTACCACAAAGTGGCTACAGCCTGCGGGATACGATCTGTAATCAACGAGAACTGCTGCAACTTTTGCCATACCGCTTCAAAATCTTCAGAGTTCATCCAACCTAGTTCAGAAACCCACCCACGGATATAAGGAATCCAAGTATGCGAAACACTTTCATATACAGAGGGAGCCAGCTTAATCAGTGCCAAAGTTTCAGCATATAAACTAGGTAAAAAACGCACCACAGCAAAGCCTAAGGCGAAAAGCGTCACTCCCAAAATAGCGGAAACCACTGCCCACCGGGGAAAACCACGCGCATCAAAACGATCCACTAAAGGTAACAACACAAAAGACAGAAAGAGACTGATCCCAATGGGCAGCAGCACCGCCTCATACAACTTCATCAACACAACCGCACCTGCAAGAGCGGTCAACGCTACAGCCAAAAGTTGCCTACGATTTGATTTCCGAAACATACACATCACCCCTCATGTCAGGAAAAGGAGTCGCACCGTCCACCCGTGCATAAAACCATCCCAGCCAAGTCTTCCTACCTACTTTTACACAACCACATTAGAATGAAGCATATCCCCATTCATATTCATACATACGGTGGTACTGCCTTGAGAACGAAACCGATTTTTTTGCTGGCTTTAGCCACAAACTTTCTCTTCGTCAGCCTGACAGCAACACTCACAGCACAGTCAGCCCCCCCCGCCAAACGCACGAAAAAAGCAACCGAAGACGATGACGAGGTGGTACGCAACAAGCTCTATCCCAAGATATCCAAATTTGAAATCGGCGTGCTCGACTTAGGATACATTTTCAACCAGTCGTTTGTCGAAAGCTTCATTGCCCACACCAACGCTAACTACTACTTCCGCGAAGACTGGGGCATCTCTATCGAAGCTGCCATGAGTATGAACAGCGACAAACCAGAGCGTACTTGCATCGAAAATTTTTATAACGACTATGAAGGCAGAGTAAGCCAGCCATGTGCATTGCCTGGCCAAGACCCAACCATACCTATCACCGAATCATACGACACCGACGGCACCCCCATTGCTTACCGCGGTGCTTCAGGAGGTCCCGCTTATATTCCCATCCGCGAGTTAGGCACCATGCTCAACATCGCCGCGGTGTGGACACCTGTATACGGCAAACAGTTACTGCTACAAAGTAACACTCTTTATTTAGACCTATTTTTCACGTTCGGGGCTGGAATTACCAACTCCGAATACTACCCCATGCAAAAAGAACTGGCGAACGGCAACGTCTCCAGAGGTAGACCTCCCAACCAAATTGGACAAGTCTGCACCGCACCTCCTTTACCAGGTGTTTGCCCCGAAGACCCCAACTTTGCCAGCTATGTTGGGGTAAACGGTCGCCCTGCGGCCCAGTCTGAAAGCACACCAACTTTGACCATGGGCATCGGACAAAAAATCCACTTTTGGAATTCCATGCACCTCAAAACAGAGATCCGTTCCTATACCTTAGTCGGTACGGACGCCGGTATTGACCCATTCTTGATGGCTTGGCTCGGAATCGGTGTTCGACTCTGAAGGCTGTGTGGCATGTTCAATGAACCCCTCAATCTCTGCTAGCGGGATACTATCGACCTGTTCACTATTTCTTGCATGCATCAGTAAGTCACTGCGAATCTTCGTACATATTTCATCTAAAGGCAAGTGTGAAAGACGATCTTTCGCAAAAGGGTTCTGCAGTTCTTGTCCAATTTGATCCAAGGACAACATGGGATAAGCAATAAACAGCATAATCAACGGAGTCATCCACCCAAAATCGGTAACAATCGCAATCGGCACCAGCATCAGAAACATCACCACAAAACGGCGAATTTTGATCGCATATACATACGGCATGGGTGTCTTGAGAATACGCTCGCAAGCTCCCATGTAATTTAAGAGCATATTGCGTTCCTGATCCAAATTCATAAAGGCGTAAGGGTCCATCTCTCCTTGCTGCCGCGCCACCAACATTAAGTCAGCAATACGTCGCGTCGCTTCCAAAGGGGGATGCTGAGCGGACTCCAGCTGCTCCCACATCTCCACACCAAACTCCTCGCAAATCTGTTCTTTAACTCTTTCTCCACGCAGATGAGCCTTGGCCAAGAAGGAAAACGCGGAAGTCCAGTCTACAACCTGCTTAACCCAGTGCTTATCCTGTGGGCCATAGCTAATGGCTCCCACCACAATGTTACGAGACTGGTTCACAATCCCTCCCCAGATCTTACGTGCTTCCCACCAGCGCTCATAACCTGCATTGGTACGAAATACCAAAAAAATACCAATCACCCCCCCAAAAATATTAAAGGGGGTCAAATCCATATGTGGGAACTCCCATAT
>JAPPOJ010000134.1 GCA_028817975.1 Zetaproteobacteria bacterium
CTTCAGCTTTCTGCGTATCAAAGGTTGGGCGACCATTGAAAAAAACCTTTTTCTAGGGCTGGGAGGAGCATACGGCTTGCAATTGACCTCAAATACGGGGTCAAAAACCACAAGTATTCTGAATAATATTTTCTATCAAACCAAGCCAGGAATAGGCCTTCAAGATGGATCTTATGCGAATACTTTTAATATAGATAAAAATCATTTTATTGAAAACAGTAGTGACGACATACCAACGGCCACAACCCCAACAACAGCAGGACCTGCTACGGTTTTAAACGTGGACCAAGCCACTACAGGAAGTTATGTCGCCACGTTTACCAACAACTTGATCTTCGGTAATAACGCGACTCAAACGGATAGCTCTCTGCTACATATTTGGGACCCCGGAAATATTTCCACACCAAGCGTGAGTATTACGGCCAACAACTTTATCGCAAACAACGCGACTTACTTCATTTATAACCTGTTACCCAGTACAGACACAGATGTAAGTGCAACAGGAAACTATTGGGACACCATCGTTACCACAGAAATAGACGACCTCATCCATGATAGTAAAGATGATGCGAGCCTAAATACAGTAAGTTATTTAAGTAGCTACCTGGGATCTCCGGCAACGTCCGCACCTCTTTCTGTGATCCAAGGTATCTCCGTAAGTGGCGGTAGCGGGGGATCTGCCACGGTAGCTTGGACCCCAGGACCTGAGTCCGACATTAGTGGTTACCGAGTCTATTGGGATACCACCACACAAAACATACCCTATACGAACTCTCAGGATTGCCCCTTGGGAAGCTCGTGTGTTATTTCGGGGATCACAACAGGAACCACATACTTCACCGTAACTTCACTCAAAGTAGGACATGATGGCAGCAATGACATGGTGGAAGGCTATGAAAGCTACTATGGGGATGCTGTCAGTCATAGCATCACCCCTTAGGTTAAGTTTTTAAGTTTTGTTGCATTTGATGATACTTCTGTAACATGACAGCTAAATTCCTCTTATTAATAGGCTTGGAAATATACTCATCCATCCCAGCAGCAAGGCATTTGTCACGATCTCCTTGCAATGCATTTGCAGTTAAGGCTACAATAAAAGGACATTCTTTCACTTCAGACTTGATCGCACGTGTGGCATTGAAACCATCCATCACAGGCATTTGGCAATCCATAAAACAAATGTCATACTTTTGTTGATGCACCGCAGCCACGGCTTCCTTACCATTCAGCACCACATCTACAGTACAACCGAGGATTTGTAAAAAAGACTTCGTAACTTGAATATTGATGGGGTTGTCTTCCGCAAGAAGAACTTTAAAATGGAAGGGTGCTAAGCTCTTTGCCTCAGCCATATTCTGAATCATGAAGCCTTCACGTGCAGAGACCGTAAAGGTAAAGCAAGATCCATGTCCCACCTCAGACTTAACCGAGATATCCCCTCCCATAGACTCAACCAGTCCCTTACAAATTGCAAGACCTAGACCTGTGCCACCAAAGCGCCGCGTGGTCGAAGCCTCTGCTTGAGTAAAGCTTTGAAAGATACGTGTTGCATCTTGGGCAGACATCCCAATGCCAGTGTCTTCAATACTAAAACGCAACATACACGCTTCTTGATGGGGCTCAGCATCTAGAAAAATACGAATACGACCTTTCGCCGTGAATTTAATCGCATTACCTAGTAAGTTAAACAATACCTGCCGAATACGGTGCTCGTCACCCACGACCACATCAGGCACACGGCAGCTAATTTCGATTTCTAAACCTAGGCCTTTCTCCATAACTTGAGAGCGAAAAAGTGTAATAGACTCGTTCACAAACTTTCTGACTTCAAATGGCTTACTTTCCACCACAAGTTTTCCGGACTCAATCTTAGAAAAATCGAGCACATCATTGACCAAGGTCATCAGCTGCGCTCCAGACTCATGAATCGTATTTAGATATGCTATTTGTTGCTCTTGAGTGGTTCCTTCGTGAAGAGCAAGCTCTGAGATTCCTAGAATGCCACCTAAAGGGGTGCGAATTTCGTGGCTCATATTCGCTAAAAAACGGCTTTTATTTTCTGCTGTTTTTTGCAACTTCCGATTCAACTTCGTGAGTGTGTCAGTTTTTTCTTCTACAAGAGCATTCAGCTTAGCCTGAAAAGAAAGTAACTCCGAACAAATCTTGATCGTCACCCGAGTGGTGATCAAAGTATAGATC
>JAPPOJ010000266.1 GCA_028817975.1 Zetaproteobacteria bacterium
GAACTGACCAGTTTCTGACCAGCTGCGCAAACCAAATTACGCGCGGGTGGCGGAACTGGTAGACGCGCAGGCTTGAGGGGCCTGTGGCCTTCGGGCCGTGGAGGTTCAAGTCCTCTTCCGCGCACACTTTTGACAAGTGCCCCAAAATGGGGCATTTTTCAATTGTGGTGGAGAAGGAGGAAATTAGACCATGAGAACCACGCTGATAATCGAGGACGATGAGGGCGTCCTGGGTGTGCTAAAAACCATGATGGAGCACGTCGGGGCACCGGCGATCTTCGCTACGAACCTAGCAGAGGTCGAGGCGGCCCTAGAGCAGCTCGGCCAACCCGAAGACACGATTCAGGCAGTGCTGCTCGATGGGCATCTGCCAGACCCTCAAGGAGCTCAGCTCCATGAGCCCGAGGATGTCACACGGCACCTTCGCCGAAGTGGCTTCACCGGCAACATCATCGCGATCGCAGGGAGCGAGAAGAGACAGAGGGAGCTTCTGGCAGCAGACACCCTCAGAGAGGCGTCGGTCTCAGTGCCCAAGCCCTTCTCGAACCTGACAAGCATCATCGGCGCACTCGGACTTCCGCAAGTCGAGTAGCCGACCACGCGTGTGCGGCGCCTGTCTTCGGACCGGGCGCCCGCCGCAACATCAGAGCACGCTATAATTTTGATATGGAACACACTGGCCCTGCATTTGTTTTAGATACATTTCCAATTTCAGAGTTTGACTCTGAGATTATTTTTTTCAGCCGTGATCTTGGAAAAATAAACGCCCGCGTAACAAGCATGCGAAAAAGTGCTTCAAAGCTTGCCCCACACCTGCAAATAGGCAACAAAGCAACAGTTCGTCTCGTGCACAAAAACACAACTCGAGTTGCAGATGCCCTACAGTTGGCTCATAAAACGCAGAGCCAAAGCAAGCACATGAACGTGATATCGCTTCTTTCAGCTCTGTTGGCTAACGAGCAAATAGATCCCTTAGTTTGGGAAGATCTCAATAGTGAAAAAGTAAGTATCACTAAAATTCTTTCATATCTCGGATTCAACCAAAAACACGCTAATTGCCAAGGGTGTAAAACAAAAGCAGTCGATTACTTTTCTAGCATTGACCTTACATATTACTGTGCGCACTGCACATTAAATCATAAAAATGCACAGGGTTTATACCAGCTTTTTTAGGTGTTACAATCTCCCTAGAAGGGATTTATCCCGTTAGAGACACCATGTTCTACTATGTTTATCTTTTGAGAAGCGAGAAGGATGGTAAATTCTATACGGGTTGTACTGGCGATATACGGAAGCGCCTGGCGAAACATCAAAGTGGAGCTGTACACTCCACTAAGGGCAGAGGCCCATTCGCACTACTCTATTATGAAGCGTGTAGGGATCAGAATGATGCCTATAGAAGGGAGAAATATTTAAAAACAGGAATGGGCAAGAGATATCTCAATAACAGGCTCAAGCGCTTCCTGTCTCTAACGGGATGAAGTGGATTATTTGGCTATTTGTAGTTCTAGTGCTCATTGGCGGCGGTCTCGTAGGGTTTTTTTGGTATCAAGCTTATACGGCACAAGGGTTAGAATTCAAACTCGAAGGGCCAGACCATGCGCAGGTTGGTGTGCCGTTCGAAATCAAAATCGAAATCGAAAATAATTCCGGGAATATTTTACAAGAAGCCGAGTTGGCTATCGAATTGCCTGAAGGCATGGTTTTCCTTGGAAGTTCTGCAGGGAAAGGCCTCGTACGAAAAGTTTTAGGAAATCTAGGAGAAGGTTCGTTAACTAAAGATACCTTTCAAGCAATGGTACTTTCTGGAGAAAGCAGTCTGAAGCAAGTTCAGGGGGCGGTCTCTTATCTTCCAGTGAGCTTAGGAACTCGGTTTGAGCAAAATGAGACAGAAGAGTTGCGCGTGAGCGATAGCGGCGTGTTTATTGACTTAGAAGCACCCGCGAAAGTATTCAGTGGCGAAGAGTTTGAGATTGTTATTGACTACGAAAACAACGCTGAGATAGAGTTTGCAGATTTTCAAATAAATCTTGTGTATCCTTCTGGTTTTCGTTATGTTTCATCCACCCTAGAACCAGTAAACCAGGATAGTCTTTTCGAAATTGGAAATTTACAACCCGAAAGCAAAAATAGCTTTACAATCACCGGGCGTCTTGAAGGTCCGGACAATGCTTTCTTTGACATCGACGCTATAGCCA
>JAPPOJ010000262.1 GCA_028817975.1 Zetaproteobacteria bacterium
TCTTTTTTCTGAGCATACAATGAAATACCCAGATTTGAGTGCAGCTTAAACGTTATTGTCGGAGTTATCGATTGCAAAATATTATAGAAGATAAATCGGTTCCAAGCCCTTTTCCTGTGGGGGCTTGGGGCGAAGAGCTAGGCAAGTATTCAGAGTCAGATCGTAAGTGGTTGCTTCATGCTGCAAGTGTTGAGAAAATGGAAGTCAATTTCTTGGCTGCAGATGATAATGAACAAAAGTTGTTACGTAAGTTTTTGCGTCAGGAAAAAAAGATACCTTCTTTGGCCGAGCTGCTAGCTTTGAATAGTAACTCTTTGCTAGAGCGGCGAGGCTGGGGGAAAACCGCAGCCAAGAGATTGGCAGCGTTTCAGCTGCGCTTGTCGGCAAGCTTGCTGGAGAACCGAGACAATCTGTTGTCTTTGGTGCAGGATAATTCAAAGCCAGCGCCTATCGTATTTCGTAAGGTGGCCAACTTCGATTTGGGTTGGATTGATGAGGCTTTGGTCGCGGATATGGATTATGGCTTAGCCTGTCTTTCTGAAGAGATGAGGACTATTGCCCGTGGTCGTTGGGCTTACCAGTCCGAGGCGATGTCTCTAGAAGAAATTGGGATGAAGTTTGATAAAACACGTGAGCGTGTGCGGCAGCTGCAAGAAGATTTCAATCGCACGATTTGTATTAGTCTGCGGGTTGGGGGGCAGTTTCTCCGCCATAATCTTAAGCGTTTTCCTGAGTCTTCTGCCAGCCAGTTGCTACCAAAGTTTTTTGCGCGTTTCACCAACCAAAAGCGTTTTTATCAGTTTTTAGATATGTGCTGTGGACTCACTGGGAAGGAAAGCTTTCTAGAATCTCAGTGGATTGACTTTCAACAGATATCTTTGGGGGAGTTAGAAGCTTTTTATGCCAGTGTTGCCGGCCCTTATAACCGAGTGGACCTGCTTTTGGCGATTCAGAATATTTATAAGTTTAGCCCTTTGCAAGCTGGTGAGTGGCTTGACCACTTGATTTGTATAGGGCGTTTGGTTCCTTCAGGAGGGGGGCTGTATCCCCATGGGTTGCATAAAAATATTGCGGTAGCTCATGCGTTGCTGAGCTATCCTGAGGGGTTACACTGGACTCAAGTTTATCGTGAAATTCAGCGTAAAAACTTGCTGCGTGTTCAGCTGAATGACCAGCGCTTGGATGCCTCATTTACGGAAAATCAGTTTATTTATCTTGTGAACCAAGGGACTTACTGTCATCGCCGCTTTATGAAAGTTTCGTCGGCGCAGGCTGAAAAGTTGATTAGTTGGACCCGCTCGCGCTTAAGCCTTTCTCCTGGCGAGAAGTTTCACCTTTTGGGTCTGTGGCAGGAGCTATGTTCTCAGCAGGGTGAGGTGTGTGATTATTTTCACTACCGCCATGTCATTTCTGTCTATGGTGAAAAATTTGGTGTCTATTTTAGTGGTGCGTCTCGGAATGACACTGTTTCTATGGAAGAGAATGCGGTAAAGAAGACGAGTCGTTCGGATGTTTTGAACGTGTTGATTCAAGCTGGATGTGTGCTCCATTACGACGAGATTATGTCACGTTTAGGGCGTCGTGGATCAAGTTTGGTCTTAAATGCTTTGTACGCTTTGCGTGAAGAGCGTCAGGTTGTTTTTCTTGGCAGACAACGCTACGCCACCTTGGATGTTGCTTTTGCAAAACTGAATATTGCCAAAGCCTCCGACCTTGTCATCGCGACCTGTAAAAGTAGAGATGGTATTGCTCGTATGGAAACGTTAGTGCAGGTGTTGAATCAGAAATTCGGTCTCCAAGAGTCTCGATCCTTTTATTCTGCCTTTTTGCGTATGTTTGGCTCCTTAAATGGTTGGACTGTAGAGTCTGGGCGCGTAAAATTACGCAGTCGAGCTTAAGAGCAAAGACTTACTTTGCCCTGCTATGAGGCTAGTCTGTATCGAATGTGCTGTCGTTATTTTCAATGCCCTTTGCCTCATGGTTGGGTGAGAGGTGTCTTTCGATGCTTTCTTTCAGCCTTTGTGCGGTTGCTAAAGACATTCCCCTTACTTTTTGTGCAATTTCAACAGCACTCAACGTTCCAATCATTTCTAAGTCGGTAAAATGTTCTAATACCCTTTTGCGTAGAACAGGCCCTATTCCGGGAATCTTCAGTAGACTGGGGGTTTGGCGGATCTTTTGCCGCCGCTTTCTGTGATGAGAGATCGCAAAACGGTGTGCTTCATCGCGTATTTTAGTGACCAGTCCGCATACGGGGCTTGCAGGATCGAGTTCAATCGTTTGGGGGGGCGCGCGTAGGATAAGGCGCTCGGCCGTATGAATGGGGCTGTGCTGGGAGCCCGCAGTCTTGGTACGAGCTTTTGCTAGTCCTATAACAGTAATATGTTGCTTGGATTTTTCTTCGAGAGCGCCCCAGGCGGCTTCGAGCTGTCCTTTCCCCCCGTCGATAATGAGTAAGTGAGGGTCGGGACGTTGGCTATTTTGCTTGAAACGCCTGCGCAGCACCTGTGCAATGGAGTGATAGTCGTCAGGGGTTTGAGTTTCATCACACACGTTGTAAAGGCGGTATTCGTTTTTATCCGGTTTTCCTTGTGTGAAGCAGACGATTGCAGCAACTGTGGCGGTACCTTGAAAGTGAGAGATATCGATGCACTCTATTCTTTCGGGGCTTGTGCTCATGACACAAAGATTTTGTAAAGTTGCGAGTGCGATTTCGTTGGGTTGTGCAAAGATCTTTTGATGCTCTGCATGTAAGTGAGCATTTTTTTTAGCGGTGTTGGAGAGAGTGCGTACTTCTCCCTTTTGAAGAGGTTTTATTTGAGGCTGTGCGCCCTGTTCTGTCAAAACTCTTTCTAAGAGGGAGCAACTTTCTTCGGTAAGTGGGCTGAAGATATTCTCTGGAGCTGTATGTTGACTGTAGTAGTTGGTCAAGAAGGAGAGAATGGTTTCTTCCTGTGTTTGTAAGACGAGGCCCATCACCTGATTGAAATGCCCGAGTAGCTTATTATTTCTAACCATGCAAATAGAAACGCTGATATTTTCTTGGTCGGATTCCACCCAATCAATCACGTCGGCGTTTGACAGGAATTTGTATTGTACATTTTGATTGCTTTGAAATTTTTTCAGTGCAGAGAGTTGGTCTCGAATTTTAGCTGCAAGCTCGTAGCTTTCTTGGTGACTTGCTTGCCACATTTTTTCATTGAGCTGGTTCAAAAGTTGCTTCTTTCGACCTTTTAACCATTGAGTGGCTTCTTGGAGCACTGCGATATATTGGGTTCGGTCCACGTGGCGGGTGCACTGACCTAAGCACTTATGCATATGAAAATATAAACATGGTCGTTTGGCGTGATTAAACTCATGTTCCCCACAACGTATGAGAGGGAAAATTTCGTATATACAGTCAAGAACTAGGCTAAGTTCGGCTGTCTGTGCAAAGGGGCCAATGTACTCGGCTTTGTCACCTTCCTTTTTTTTGCGTACGACCTGTAGTCGTGGCCATGTCGCGTCCCAGTCAATGCGTACCATTGGGTATTGTTTGTCATCTCTTAGAAGAACGTTGTACTTGGGCTGATGGTGCTGAATGAGGTTGCGCTCTAATAAGAGAGCTTCAACTTCAGTCGTGACGGTGATGTATTGAAGGTCGTGGATTTGGGCTAATAACGCACGAGTTTTGAGTGAGTGGCTCTCCAGATTGCGAAAGTAGGATTGAACCCGCGAATAGAGATTTTTGGCCTTGCCGATATAGATGACTTTTTGAAGGCGATCATACATGAGGTAGACGCCGCAGACTTTAGGGAGTGAGCGGACTTTCTGACGAAGTATAGTCACGGTGAGTCCTTAGTTGGTTTGGTCGATCCACAATGCGAGGGCCGACTTCATCTCGGTAATTTCATCTCTCAGGGTGGCAGCATTTTCAAACTCTAGTTGTGCAGCTGCTTTTTGCATTTTTTTCTGCTGGGTGCGAATTCTTTTTTCAAGTTCAGCAGGTGTTTTTACTCCCCACAGTTCGATTTGCTGTTGCATCGAGTCTGTGTTGGACATTGCTTCTGCACCTTCGTGCAGTGGCTTGAGGAGTCCATAAATGACCCGAAGATCCTGTTGTACAGGTTTGAGAACAGTTTTAGGCTGAATATCATTTTTTTGGTTGTAGGCCAATTGTTTTTGTCGCCTTCTTTCGGTCTCTTCGATCGCAAGTTTCATGGAGTCCGTGATGTGATCGGCGTAGAGAATGGCTTTGCCACAGTCATTGCGTGCTGCACGCCCGATAATTTGGATGAGAGATGCTCTAGAGCGTAAGAAGCCTTCTTTATCGGCATCCATAACAGCTACGAGGGCGACCTCGGGGACATCGATCCCTTCTCGTAGTAGATTGATTCCTATCAATACATCGAACTTTCCCAGACGTAATTGGCGCAGTAAGTCCGCACGGGTTAATGCATCAATATCTGAGTGTAAATACTCGACGCGAAACCCCTGTTCACGATAGTGTTTGCATAAGTCTTCGGCCATACGCTTGGTGAGTGTGGTAATCATGACGCGAAAGCCGGCTGCGATTGTTTTAGTCATTTGTGTTTGAAGATGATCGACCTGGAGGTGTGCACTCACGACCTCTACTTGGGGGTCCAACAACCCTGTGGGGCGTATAATTTGCTCGGTTAGATTCTTGGAGGAGAGTTGTAGCTCGCGTGGACTTGGTGTAGCAGACACATAAAGAATGCGGTTATTGCGTGAGAGAAACTCTTCAAAATTTAGAGGGCGGTTGTCCAGTGCTGCGGGCAGACGGAAACCGTACTCCACGAGGTTGCTTTTACGTGACCTATCCCCGTTAAACATCCCGCCTATTTGCGAGACGGTAATATGACTCTCGTCGATGATGGTGAGAAAGTCTTTGGGGAAGTAATCGAGCAAACATGGCGGGGGTTCGCCGGGGAGTAAGCCGGTGAGATATCGGGAGTAGTTTTCAATGCCTGGACAAAAGCCTAGTTGCTCGAAAGATTCAATGTCTGCCATGGTTCTTTCTTCTAACCTGGCTGCCTCGGCATGTCTTTGTAAGCTTTTGAGTTGCCTGAGTCGCACACCTAGATCGCTGAGAATGTTTTGTACGATGCTATGAATGGCTTTTTGGCTTGCGATATAGTGGCTGCCTGGGTAGATGGAAACTTTATCGACGGCCTTTAACGGTCGCCCTGAAAGAGCATCGATGAGCATGATTTCTTCAATACTATCCCCAAAAAAGCAGATCCGTACAGCTTCGTCACGTTGGTGTGCAGGAAGAATGTCAACTTGCTCTCCTCGGACGCGAAACTTGCCACGACTCAGGTCGAGGTCGTTACGGCTGTATTGGAGCTCGATGAGAGAGCGGAGCAAGCTATCACGCGTAAGTGTGTCGTTGGTGGCTAAATGAATGACCTGTTCTGCATAGGTTTCGGGTGATCCTAGGCCATAAATGCAGCTTACACTGGCGACAATAATGGTGTTAGGCTTTTCGAAAAGAAACCGGGTCGCTTCGTGACGCATCTTATCAATATCTTCATTGATGGCGCTGTCTTTCTCGATATAGGTGTCCGAAGCTGGGATATAGGCTTCGGGCTGATAATAGTCGTAGTAGCTGATAAAGTAGCCGACATTTTCTTTGGGGAAATATTCTTTGAACTCAAGGTACAGCTGAGCAGCGAGTGTCTTGTTGGGAGCAATAATCAGAGTCGGGAGCTGTAGCTTAGAGATAACATTGGCCATGGTAAAGGTTTTTCCCGACCCAGTCACTCCCATCAACACGTGGTGTTGCTGGCCTGAAGTAAATGCGTTTACAATAGATGCTATAGCTTGGGGCTGATCTCCTTGGGGGGTGTATTTCGAATGTACTTTGAACACGATATATCCTGACTGATGAAGGGTGATGTGTTGAATGTGCTAGCTCAGGCAAGTGGCAGTGTGTTTTTGCCTTGGGTGTTGCCTGTGGGAGCTTCGAAAAAAGGTACGTGTGCTTTAATCTTACACAAGAGCTTTGAAGTGCCATCGTTTTCATACTACACTAGTCTAGGCTGTTGAAAGGGTGGCTGGTTTGTTGCGTGGAAGATTATAGAGTTTGTAGGATATTTTTGAAACAGATTCATTTTCGTCGTTTGCAGTTGAACTACCTTCCGCGTTAAGCTAACTTAGCTACGGAAGAAAACGAGGATAAATAAGGAACCTGGCATGGTCTTGCGATTTTGTTGGATTGCGTTGACAGCAACTTGTTTGTTGATGAGTGGCAGCAGTTACGCTTGGTGGATGTGGACACCTGGTGACCATGTCGATGACTCGACACAGAATATGTTTGACTATGGCTATCACCCCAAGCAGCCTATCGATTTTAGCCACGAGCTGCACGCGGGTAAGCGAGAAATACCTTGTCAGTATTGCCATTCTGCAGCAAGGCGGTCCATCTCTGCTGGGATTCCAAGTATGCATACCTGTATGGGGTGCCATCAGTACGTGCGTACGGATAAAGAACCCATTCAATTTTTGACCCAGAAGTATCAGGAACAAGACCCTATTCGTTGGACTAAAGTAAACGACCTCCCCGACTATGTCAGGTTTAGTCATCAAGCTCATCTTGGTGCTAAGGATCATGAAGGGAAGCTGCTACTCGGTGAGGACGAAGATCAGGTTTGTATCGCGTGTCATGGTCCAGTAAAGGAGATGACGACCTATGCGCAATGGACGCCGTTGCAAATGGGGTGGTGTATTAGCTGTCATAATCAAAAACGTGAACCGGAATCCCCAGGAGCAGAGCCAAAGAATTTCGCTGCTGTGTCATGTAATACTTGTCATTATTAGAGTTAGGTGAATTGGGTTTAGAATAGTAACGATTGATTAAATAGGTTTTATCGATGCTTGCTTGTGGAAACAGATGTCCACTAGCATGACAACCTTCCTGTAGATGCGGAGAGTTGCTTTGAGTAAACAAGAAGTGGACGAATTGGCAAAGCTTGCAGAAAAACCGGAAGTCTTTGCTCCGAGTGGATCTTTTGAGGCTCCTGTCCGTGATGTGAAGCCTGGTGAGTACTATGCTTATGCTGAAGAGCGTCTCCCTGGCATTACGGAGGTTGAGGGCTCTGTGGAGGCCGACCTACCTGTAAGCCCTCAGGAGAAACTGGCCACGCAGGGCTTCTCTCTGGATCGTCGAGACGTGTTGCGGCTTTTCGGTGCGAGCGCGGTAGCTTCTTCTGCAGGCTGTATTCAAAGGCCGGAAGAGCATATCGTTTCTTATATACGTAAGCCGCGTGATCAAGTTCCGGGAGTTGCGACTCACTATGCTTCCACATGTGACGGCTGCGCCTCGAGTTGTGGCATTGTCGTTAAGACCAAGGGTGGCCGTCCGGTAAAAATTGAAGGTCATGATGAGCATCCCGTGAGTCAAGGGGCTTTGTGTGGCGTCGGTCAGGCAGGCCTGCAGGCTTTATATCATCCTGAGCGACTCAAAGGTCCTCGGGTGCGTGTTGGAGAACGTTTAGACGAAACGACTTGGGATGATGTTTTTGAGCGCATTGCGAAGACGCTTGGAAGTAAGGCCAAGATAGGTATTCTTACGGGCGCACCGTCTGGACATGCTCTCGAATTTTATAAGGAAGTCCTGTCTAACATGGGCCAAGGTGAGGATCAACTCTACACCTGGGAGCCAAATGGCTTGTTTACTTCGATTGCGAAGGCCCACGAGTTCGCCTTTGGTGAGCTAGATCTGCCTCGGGTAGAGCTAAGCTCTGCTCAGTTAGTTGTTGGCATTTCTTCTGATTTTCTGGATGTTGGGACCGCTCCTGTTTTTCATGGGAAGGGCTTTTCGCGTGGACATGCCTATGCTTTGGGTAAACGTGGTAGGTTTGTGGCTTTTGAAAGCAACTATACGCTTACAGGAGCGAAGGCCGATGAGCGTCATGTTATTAACCCTGGGGCAGAGGTTCTCGTAACTTTGCTGTTGGTACGCTCCCTGATGGAGGAGCCTGGCTCGCGTGGTTCTGTAGCCCAAAGAAAACAAATAGCCGATATTTTGGAGTTGCAAAAGTCTGTTTTAGACGAAGCTTATGCAAAAGTTGGTATTGAGAAGACTGTATTTGATGAGCTCGCGCACAGCCTACTACAAATGCCAAGTGTCATCCTAGCGGGTGGTAGCTCGGTGTTTGATCACAATGCGACCCAGCTCCAGCTTGCAGCGATATTTGCGAACATCTTAATAGGCTCCTATGGTGCGACTCTGATGTTTGAGGATGGCTGGATGCCGTGTCCTGTCGTGCCGGGGGACCTGAAACGTCTTTTAAGTAATGCAGAAGATCTCGACGCGCTGATTGTGGTGGACACCAATCCTATTTTCTCGGCTCCGCCTAGTTGGGAAGTTAGGAAAGTGCTTGAGAGGATTCCATTTGTAGTTTCTATCCAGAACTTTCCAAATGAAATGGACGATGTTGCTGAGTTTGTGTTACCGAATAATCACTACTTAGAATCTTGGGGAGATGCCCAGCCTGTAGCCGGATTCTGGTCTATGCGTCAGCCAGTTGTGCGCTCCACTACCAATAGCCGTCAAGCGGAAGATATCTTGTTATGGGTCTTGGCCTACATGGAGAAAAGTCTTCCTTATAAAGATTATCGGGCGTATCTCAGAAAACGTTGGCAGAAAATCTACGATATGTCCGGTACGAAGGTTTCTTATGACCACTTTTTGCAGGCCGTTACTCGGCGTGGCTTCGTGGGTCGCTTGCAGACACGTACTGTGGCAGAGCTGTCTAATGTGAGAGATCACTTTCGTGGCCTTCCTGAGCCTTTGACAGAGCTTAGTCTTATTTCTCCTTTAGACTCGCGACTACATGACGGGCGTTATGCTCACTTGCCAGTGCTCCAGGAGGCAGGAGATCCGATCACGACGATCACTTGGGACACTTGGGCGGGATTTAACCCACATACAATGGAGGCCCGTGGGATACGTCAAGGGCAAGTTGTGAAAGTTAAATCCAGTGTTGGCGAAATAGAAGTGACGGCTTTCGCAGTTCCTGGAGTGCATAAGAATCTTGTGGTTGTTCCCCGAGGGAATGGACATCAAGATCACCGCTCGACGATCTCTTATAAAAATGGTGTGAATCCACTTCCGTTGTTTTTGAGGGCTGAAGATCGATATAGTGGGCAGCCGGTGACGTCGAATCAAAAGATCGAAGTTGTGGTGACAGAGAAAAGATACCGTTTAGCCGCTTTACAAAAGACGTCTGACATTGGTGAGCGTTCCGATATTATTAAGAAACACTCGTTGGCTACTTTAAAGCGTAACTTTAATAAGAAGCGTGACTTAGATCATGTTCCAGACCTCTTTCCTAAGCTGGAGGAGGGAGAGTACAAGTGGGGTATGTCGATCGACTTAGATCGTTGTACGGGTTGTGGTGCCTGTATGATTGCATGCTCCGTTGAGAATAATGTTCCCCAGGTTGGGCGTGAGCAAATTCTTCTTGGGCGTACGATGCATTGGATTCGTTTGGATCGCTACTTTCATGGGGATTTGAATAATCCTAAAGCAACTTTCCAGCCGGTCATGTGTCAGCATTGCAATCATGCTCCATGTGAGGCGGTGTGTCCTGTCTATGCAACGACACATGATGAAGAAGGCATGAATGCGATGACCTACAACCGCTGTGTAGGAACACGCTACTGTGCAAACGCCTGTCCTTATAAAGTGCGTCGCTTTAACTGGTGGACGCATAAGTGGGGAGAAATGGGGAAACGACAAATGGATCGGAATCCCAGAGCCGTGAATCCAGATGTGACGGTTCGTACGCGTGGAGTGATGGAGAAGTGCTCCTTATGTGTTGGGCGTATCCGGGATGCAAAGCATGTTGCCAAAGCTGAAGGGCGTAAAGTGAAGGATCGCGACGTTCGGACGGCTTGCCAGCAAACGTGTCCTGCGGATGCTATTGAGTTTGGCAACGTCAAGGACCCGACAAGTCGTATTTCGAGTTTGCGGACACATTACCGTGCGTATACCATGTTGAATGGAGATCCAGATCACCATCATTATGGTTTAAAGACGCTTCCTAGTGTAAACTACTTGGCGGAAGTGACGCTTAAAGAAGCCCCTGGTAAAAAGGAGACTGGCAGTGGGCACTAGTAGAGCTTTATCTCCAGCGTAGAATAGTAGTTAGGTTTCTTGGTATCTATTTGGCAGGGCAGCTACAGAGAAATAGTTTGGGGTGCTTTCATGAGTGACGCGGTTGATTGGGATAAGTCGGTTTCGGACGTAAATAACGGTGTGCTGGCGGCCACTGGAAAGCCTCACCCTACATTTTATGTTGCTTTAGGGCTTTCACTAGTGTGTTTAGTGATTGGTATTGTCGCTTGGGCTTTGCAGATCACTTATGGTACAGGTATGGCTGGCTTGAATAGCCCTGTGTATTGGGGAGTGTATATCACCGACTTTGTTTTTTGGGTCGGGATCGGACATGCTGGTACGCTTATCTCAGCGATTCTGTTTTTGTTTCGAGCCAAGTGGCGCAACAGTATTAATCGCTCTGCAGAAGCGATGACTGTTTTTGCGGTTATCACGGCTGGCCTCTTCCCTTTGATTCATGTTGGGAGGGTATGGTTGGCAGCGTATTGGATGGTACCTCTCCCCAATACGAATAACCTTTGGGTGAATTTTCGTTCGCCATTGATGTGGGATGTCTTCGCGATTTCGACCTACCTGACGGTTTCTTTAACGTTTTGGTATATGGGCCTTGTTCCTGATTTGGCTTCGATGCGGGATCGTACGCGCGGGTATAAGCGTTTAATATACGGCTTTCTTTCCTTTGGATGGACCGGCACACTGCGCCAGTGGCACCATTACGAAGCCGGTTATGGGTTTTTAGCAGCCCTCGCCACACCTCTGGTCCTTAGTGTACACTCCATCGTTTCTTGGGATTTTGCGATGTCTGTGCAACCTGGTTGGCATACGACGATTTTCCCACCTTATTTCGTCGCAGGTGCGATCTTGTCGGGCTGCGCCATGGTTTATACTTTGGTACTTCCCTTCCGTAAAATGTTTAATTTGGAAGGCTTCATTCGCCATGAGCACTTGGAGGCTTTGATTAAACTGACTTTGCTGACGTCGACAATCGTTGCTTATGCTTATGGGATTGAGTTTTTCATTGCCTGGTACTCTGGAAACCCTTACGAGTGGATTATCTTTCAGAAACGGGCATACGGACCATATGCTTTTTACTTCTGGGTCATGACGTTTTGTAACTGCGTCTTTCCGCTTGCCTTCTGGTCGAAAAAGGTGCGTAACAATACGACGGCCTGCTTTATCATTTGTGTCTTGGTGAATGTGGGGATGTGGTTCGAAAGGTACAACATTATTATTTCTAGTTTGGTGGAGGATTTCATCCCTGGGTCTTGGGGGCATTATGAGCCTTCTCTAACAGAAATAGCCATCACCATTGGTAGCTTTGGCTGGTTCTTTACCTGGTTATTGATCTTCTGCCGATTCTTTCCGTTTGTATCTATGTCGGAGTTGAAGCTCATTATGCCTAAACCAATGCGGCCTAAAGACAAGTCGTTAGCAGCATGATCTACTGAGAGGAGTAGGAAATGGCCCGGGAAAAGGTACCTGGAATTGTGGCTATCTTTAGCTATTTGGATGATATCTGCAAGACGGTGGAGACAATTGATAAGCGCCGCGATTTTGATGGTCATGAAGTGTATAGTCATACCTCTTACCATGAGTTGATCCACCTGGCTGAGGATAAATATGGTTCTAGTGAAGTCAAATGGTTTACCCTAGTGGGGGCCTTGACAGGAGTTTGCTCAGGCTTTGCGATGTGCCTGTGGATGGATTACGATTGGCCTATTGTCGTCGGCGGAAAAACAGCTGGGATTTATTCACTGCCAGCATATGTGGTCTTTGGCTTCGAGTTGATGATTTTGCTAGGGGCTTTAGCCACGATTCTTGGCATGTTTGTCATGGGACGTTTTCCCAACCCCAAAGATACTGTTTTGGACCCCAGACTTTCGGATGATAAGTTTGCGGTTTACTTACCGGGGGTGAGTCCTGACAGCGAGCAGGCAAAGCTCTTAAAGGATTTGGGTGCGGAAGAAGTGTACTCGACAACAGGTCGGTAGGAGAATTAGGTGATACGACGCTTTGAAAGTGGACTGAAAAAATTAGGGGCAAAGTCATGATCTTGGAACGGATGCGTTGTGGTGCTGCTGTCAGCTTACTTTCAGTGCTTGTCGTTGTGGGCTGCAAGAATAATGCAACAGAGACGAAGTGGCAGTATATGCCCGATATGGCCGATGCGCCTGCAGTGAAATCCCAGCTAAATTACTTACTGCCTCCAGAGCATTCTGTAGCGTATCAGGGAGTGCTGTATCCTCCAGATGAAGAGTTGGAAATGTGGGAGAAAAGGTTTCATAATCCTTATGTGGGGCACCCTAAGGAAGATATTTATCGTGCGGAAGGAGCAAAGCTATTTGCTTTTAACTGTGTGCCTTGTCATGGTGCAGATGGCAAGGGCGAGGGGACGGTCACCGATGAGTTTCCAAAGCCACCTAGTATTGTGAATGAACTCAACTTGCAACGTCCGGACGGCTTTTTCTTTCATAAGATCACTGTTGGAGGTCCACTCATGCCGAGTCGCGCGGAAGATACGTACCCTCACGAGCGTTGGAAGATTATTTTGCATTTGCGTCGTTTGCAGGAAAAATATGCGAGCGAATAAGCCAGGAATGGACCCTGATAAGCAGATTTATATCACCAGCCAGAGGTTTAGTTTATGAAGTATGAAGAGCTTTTTGCAAATCGGCAAAGGTTACTTTTAACTCAGGCACCTACCACAAAGGCTATCTTTATTGCGATGGTAGCTGTGGGGGTTGTCGGTTTTCTTTTTGGTGTTTTATCGCCAGGGTCGGGAAAAAGAGCTTGGGCCAGTTTGTTGCTCAATGCAATGTTTTTTTACTCCTTGGCTTTGGGTGGTGTCGCTTTTGGCAATATGCAAGATGTTGTGGGTGCTTTATGGGGAAGGCCGATTAAAAGGATTCATGAGTCCTTTGGCTGCTTCTTGCCATGGATGAGCTTAGTTCTGGCGGCTTTTATTTTGGCGGTTCGCTTTGATCTTGCGGATGCTGGTAAGGTCTACTCTTGGGTTGCAGACCCTCATATTTTAGACCATTTTCACGGAAAAGATGTGTGGTTGCAGGTAGACTTTATGCTGGTTCGTGACTTGCTTTGTTTAGCGGTTACTTATGGCTTGGTACGTTGGCACCTGGGGATGACACACACGCGTGATCAGCTATTTATGGAGGGTAAACAAGAGCAGGCTCAGAAGTATGGGGAAGAAGTCCGGCAGAAATTGAGGCATTGGTCAGCCCCAGTGATGGTCGTATACTCTCTGTGTTTTTCTGTTATTTGTTTTGATTTAACCATGTCACTTGCACCAACCTGGTTTTCCACACTATGGGCGGGTTGGAGCTTTGCGATTATGATGCATATTTTAATGGCATCGACGCTTTTATTTCTCTTTTTCTTTAAAAACCGTGACATGGGTCAGTATATTAAGCGTCAGCAATTTCATGACATTGGTAAGTTGCTATTTGGTTTTACGGTATTTTTTGCGTATCTGACCTATGCACACGTCCTGACATATTGGTACGGGAACGTACCTGAGGAGACGTCCTATTTCCACTTGCGCCTTGAGCAGCCTTGGAAGACGATGATTATGTTTTCTCCGTTGTGGTGGTTCTTTGTACCTTTCATTTCTTTAATTTGGAAGTCCAGCAAGTGGACGACCTGGGTTGCGATTCCGGTGAGCGTGGTGGTGCTATGTGCACAATGGTTCAACTATGTTCTTGTGGTCATCCCAGAGGTTGTTCCTGGTACGGAGTGGAATGGCCCGTGGGTCGAATTACCTATCTTTGTGGGCTGTCTCGGAGGCTTTTTGTGGAGTTTGAGTAGCATTTGGGGTAAAGTTCCTTTGCTAAGTGTGGCAGACCCTTTACTGTTGCAATACTATGATGAGGCGCACTAGCCTCTTGGCTTGGGTGAACCTCTGTAGTTTAAGAATTTTCGGCGGTGTCCTTGTATTCTGCTCGTGCACTTTTGACTTTCTCCACTAAAGAGGTGTCTGGAGTGTTGCCTTCGCTTTTGATGTCACGTGCTACCCTTGCAAGTGCTGCGTACGCCTTTTCAAACTTGGGTTCGGAGATGTAACTTTCGCAGAGCAATTCGAAGCTTTTGGGTAAATCCCCTTTGCGCTTCCAAGCTAGGCCAAGGTTGTAGACAAGTAGGTGTGTTTTGGCTTTGTCGGCTAAGAGTGAAATGGCATTTTCATAAGTTTGAATGGCTTCATCAAAGCTTGCTGTAGCTGCTTTTGCGATAGCAATATTATTAAAATGTGAGGCGAGTACGTCTCCATTTTGGGTTTGTGCTAGAAACTCTGCTGCAAGAGAAAGGTTGCCCTCCTTAAAGGCTAACTTACCTTGTTCTTCTTTTGCTTGTTCATTGTCCTCGTCAAGCTCTTCGACACGTTTAAAAACGTCCTTAGCCTTGTCGTGCTCATCTGCTTCTACGTATGCAGAACCTAGGGATACGAGAGAGGTGAGGTTTTGTGGTGAGTTTTCCACCATCTTTTCCAAAAGAGCAATAGCCTCTTCGTGTGCTCCTTTCATAGAACATAGTCGTGCTTTAAGCCGTAGAATATTGGTGTCGTCAGGTTTTTCTTCAATGAGTATGGCAATCGTGTGTTCAGCTTTTTCCAGGTTTTTAATTCCTAACCATATTTCAGCTAGATGTACCTGTGCCCTGAAGCGAACAGGGCTGTTTTTTTTCGTTAAAGGTCCATCAAACCATTTAAGAGCCTCATTAAACTTACCTTCGGTCACTAACTGTTCAATTTTGCGTATTTTCTTTTCTTCGGCGGTGATGCTTTCTTCTCTGCGGATCAGTTCTTGGAGCTGGTTAAAAGCTTTTTCTTTATCAAAAGGCATGCCGAGAATGTCGTCAAAACCCAGCTCTTGGGTGAGACGAATATCTTCTTCGGACATACGTTTGGAAAAAATAAGACATGGAAGATGCGGTTTTTTGAGACGCAATTTTTGAATAATGATGGTTCCTGGAGTTGTTTCCATCTCCCATGCGCAGATGATTAGGTGGGGGTTTTCTGCTTTGGCGAGCGAGTCTGCATGTGCTCCTGTGGTGGCTGTATTTACTTGAATCGCTTTGCCAAGGTCTTGGATCAGCATCTCCCAGAAAAGTAGATTGCTTTCAACTTCATCGACAATCAGGATTTTGGATATTTTGGCCATATGAATCACTCCGCAGCTTAACTATGTTAGATTTTCTGAAAGTAGTTTTGATTTTTTCCACTTATCATTTTAATGCGTATGAGATGGGCATCTCTTATTATGGGTTGAATAGCTTGACTGCTTGGACCGTCACAGAATATCTTGAAAGTATCCTACGATGGTGAATCTTTCACTGGACTCGAAGAATAATGGGGGAGTCTTCCTTAATAAAAATGCTCATATTGTTGCGCTGAAGGGAGTTTTATGAACGTGAATGTGGATCATCATGAGTTAGTAAAATGGGTTCAAGAAGTCGAAAAGCTCACACAGCCGGAAAAA
The DNA here is from genome assembly GCA_028817975.1 of Zetaproteobacteria bacterium. Lineage (GTDB taxonomy): Bacteria > Bdellovibrionota_B > Oligoflexia > Oligoflexales > Bog-1112 > JAPPOJ01. The sequence continues at coordinate 15,613 of JAPPOJ010000262.1, forward strand.
GTGGTTTGGTGTAATGGGAGTGAAGAGGAGTATCAGACCTTTACCCAGCAGATGCTGCAGTCGGGAGACTTCCTTGCTTTGAACCAGCAGACTCATCCAGGATGCTACTTACATCGTTCTAGCCCTGATGATGTTGCTCGTACGGAACACCTCACCTTTGTCTGTACTCACGAACGAGAAGATGCAGGGCCTAACAATAATTGGATGTCTCCTGAAGATGGGCACAATAAAGTCGACGCCTTGTTTGCTGGGTGTATGCGCGGCCGTACGATGTACGTTGTGCCTTATTGCATGGGACCTTTGGATTCTCCATTTTCCCGTTGTGGAGTAGAAATTACTGATAGTTTGTATGTTGTCGTGAACATGAAGATTATGACGAGGATGGGAGAGGTAGCCCTTAAAAAAATCTTACAAGAGAAGGCTTTTGTACGTGGTTTGCATTCTACGGGTGACCTTAAGATTGAGAATCGCCTTATTATGCACTTTCCAGAAGAGCTGATGATTAAGAGTATTGGCTCGGGATATGGGGGGAACGCTTTACTCGGTAAGAAGTGTCACGCCTTACGTATTGGCAGCTATCAAGCGCGGTCGGAAGGTTGGCTTGCGGAGCATATGCTCATTCTTGGTTTGGAAAGCCCTGAGGGAGAAAAGACATATATTGCAGCGGCTTTCCCATCCCAGTGTGGCAAAACCAACTTGGCGATGCTTATTCCTCCCGAATCCTATCAAGGCTGGAAAATATGGACTGTTGGAGATGATATTGCATGGATACACCCTGGTGAGGACGGACGTTTGTATGCGATTAATCCTGAAGCAGGTTTCTTTGGAGTTGCTCCGGGAACTTCTGAAAAGACCAATCCGAATGCGATGGCTATGTTGAATCGCGATGCTATTTTCACGAATGTTGGGGTTACAGAAGACCAGCAGCCGTGGTGGGAAGGCTTGAAGTCGGGAGACCCTGTTTTAAACTGGAGAGGAGAGTCTCTCTCGGAAGCCCCAGGGCAGCCCGTAGCTCACCCCAACAGTCGTTTTACAGTTTCGGCTAAGCAGTGTCCTAGCTACACTGAGGAGATGGAGAGCCCTCATGGCGTGCCCCTCTCGGCGATTATTTTTGGTGGTCGCCGGCCTTCTCTTATTCCTCTCGTCTTTGAGGCCAAGTCATGGGCTCACGGAGTATGGGTGGGTGCGAGCGTAGGGTCGGAAACCACAGCTGCGGCCACAGGGCAGGTCGGGGTGTTGCGTCGAGATCCCATGGCTATGAAGCCGTTCTGTGGATATAATTTCGCCGATTATTGGGGGCACTGGCTCGAATTTGCAGATAAGCCTTCACAGTTACCCAAAATTTTTCACGTAAACTGGTTTCGGCAGACAGATGCAGGCGAGTTTATTTGGCCTGGGTTTGGGGAAAATATTCGCGTTTTGGAGTGGATTGTTGCACGCTGCCGTGGAAAAGTTGAGGCAAAATCAACTCCGATTGGTTATGTCCCTCATATTGAAGATATTTCGCGGGTTGGGCTCAAGCTGAGTCAAGCGTCTTTGGAAGGCTTGTTAACAGTGGATCGCGCCGGATGGCAAAAGGAACTCGAGTCGACCTGTCGTTATATGCAGACGTATGGAGATCGTCTGCCTTCTGTGTTCTCCGAGATTCAAGAGGAAATTCTTGCGGATTTAAAAGCCTAACCTTGTTGGCTCCAAAGGAAATTTATATCGATTGAACGAGTGGCCAAGTGTGTCGTGGGCATGCTGCGCTCCACTTTTAAATAAATGTTGACTTTTTTCAAAACATTGCTATCCTTGCCTCACCTTTTGGAATAACCGTTTTAGGAGTGCCGTAGTTTGAGTGGAAGTCCACAGACTGCAGTGTGGAAAAATATTGGCAAGTATACGACTTTTGGCATGGCCTTATTTGCAATGTTTTTTGGCTCTGGAAATATTGTCTTTCCCATCTTCGTGGGCGTAAATGCTGGGAGTCAATTTTGGGCTGCTTATGCGGGGCTTGTATTGACCGCAGTCTGCTTGCCCTTATTTGGTCTTGTCAGCTTATCTTTGTATGATGGCAAACTCAAAGCCTTCTTTGGTCGGGTAGGGGCTTTGCCTAGTTGGTTTCTGATTGCAGTGATTTTCTTATTAGCTGGCCCTATAGGGGTCATGCCAAGGTGCATTCTCATTTCCTTTGGCTCCTTGCAACGAGTGTTTCCTGGCTTAGAGCTTTTTTGGTTTGCGTTGGGGAGCGTGGTGGTGATTTATGTCCTTTGTTTGCGTCCCTCGCGCGTTATTGAAGTTGTGGGGCGTGTTTTGACACCTGTCTTGCTCATGACCTTATTGATGATGGTTTTTTCTTCCTTTTGGGGGGAAGTGCAGCCGGTGCAGGTCATCCCTTCCAAGTCGTGGTTAGACGCAGTGGGGTTTGGTTTTGCACAAGGTTACAATACGATGGACCTTTTTGGAGCCTTTGTCTTTGCTGATATTGCGATGTCGGGAGCTAGGCAGATTTTTCCTACAGCTACTGCAAATATGCAGGTTTTAATTCGTACCTATATGCGTGCGAGTATACTTGGTTTGGGCTTATTGGCTCTTGTCTATCTTGGAGTAGGCATGGTCGGTGTTCGTTATGCACATTTGTTGACAGAAGAACGTTTGGATCAGCTGCTTAGTTTAACCGCTTTATATACTATGGGGCGTTATGGGGAAGTTTTGGTCTCTGTGTTGGTGGGCTTAGCTTGTCTAACTACCGTGATTTCTTTGACGGTGTCTTTCTCTCGCTTTGTCTGTGAAGAAGTTTTAGCTGCCAAGCTTGGTTACCCTTGGGTTCTTTTGGGGGCATTGTGTGTGACGTTTGTAGCATGCCAATTTGACTTTGCCCCGGTTCAGAGGTTTATTTCTCAAGTCCTTGAGCTACTTATGCCTGCTTTAATTGTGATTACGGTCTGTAATTTTTTGCATAAGCGCTTCCATTTTTCTATGGTAAAAACGCCTTTTTGGCTGACTTTATTCCTAACTTTGCTCTGCAAAGGTTATTTATAGCTATTTTGTCTTTTCTTTGTCCGGAGTACACTGGATCGACTCTAGTGTTTCTTTGGGGTATTCTGATTTATTTTGAGTGCATATTGTCTTAATGAGGCGGTGAGTTGCATTGCATGGATTGGTACCATGTTCTTTGTGTTTTCCTAGTTGGCACTGGGTTGGTCGATACTCCGTGTTACAAATCATCGACTCTGCCATTGTTTTGCAGATGGTTTGCCAAGACATTTGTGGTGGAGAACTGGGAGGTGAGCTGGGCATTTGGGCTGGTAGCGTGGAACGATAGTCCCAGAGGTAAATAAAGACAATTATTTTCATAAGCGACTTCATGTTGTTCTCCTTGTCGAATAAGCCCACTGCTTGCCTTTCATTTTAACTTAGGAGCCCGTACAGCCAGGTGAAGACACCCATAAGTATGAGTAGGATCGAGATGAGCTTTCTTTTATTCCATAACTTAGAACGGATTGGTTGTTGCTGGAAGGATGGCTGTTGTGTGTCTTGGAGTCCGAAGATTTGTTGCAGCTCAGCACTATCGCTACATGGATAGTGGGTGTTTAAGTACTCTTCCAAAGTGCGCGGTGCGTGATTTTCGTAGAGTAAGAGATCATTTTGAGAGAGTGCGAGAGGCCCAATCAATTTTTCAATTTCTCTTTCATAAAAGGGACCAAGTAGGACTCCTCCGATTGTTTTGATGAGAACGCATGCTTTGTGTGGATGCTTGGGCTGTACTTTGTGAGGAGGGTTCATGAGATGCTTTCAGAGGAAAAGTAACTTGCAAGGATGGTGACGTTGTCTCTGCCTCCGGCATGGATCGCCTTCTGAGCTAGTTGTCCTGGAAGGTCGCGGCGGTTTTCTCCATTTTGGAGAATCGTTGTTTTGATTTCTTGGTAGGACAGTAAGTCGAAGAGTCCATCGGTTGCTGTAATATAAAGGTCTTTGGGGTCTTTTTTACGAATCAATACCTCGGGCTTAAGCACCATAGACAGGCCGAGGGCGCTTACAATGGCCTTGTCAGATGTTTGTGGATAGTCTTGTGGGATTTGACCTTGTGCGACCATATGGCCAACATTTTGGTCCTGGGTGACTTGCCATAGTCGCTCATTACGATATAAGTAAGTGCGTGAGTCACCGACATTCGCAATAAAGACATCTTCCACACCTATCCAAATAAGGTTGAGGGTGGTCCCCATCCCTGATGTTTTGGGAAAGCTTTTGCTATATCTAAGGATATGTTGGTGGGCATCTTCGATGCCAGACAGAATGATGTGGGTACGTTTGGTCCGGTCGTTTGTTGGATCAAAAAAAGCTGACTTTAAACTCGCTACGGCGAGTGAAGATGCTATTTCCCCTGAGCTGTGTCCACCTATACCGTCGCAGACAATCCCAAGGCCCTGATGACTGTCGTAGTAGATGCTATCTTGGTTGTTGGCACGTACTTTGCCGACGTGGGTCACCCCATACATGCGTGTGCGTACTTTTGGTTGTGAGGTTTGCTGTTTCATATTCCCATTCGTGCTTCAACCCGAGATTCCCTCGGAAGCTTTGCGGGTTGGGTACACGGACTTATTTGCCTTGTCGGTCTCTATTTGCTTGGGATACAGATGGATATACATAGGTATGGGAATAAGTAGTTCCCCTCGTTTCATGAATCGGCGATAGGGAATAAAATGCTGTTTTTTAGCTTATATCTATAGCCCTTGAGACTCTTCTTCGCCTCTTAAAATCGTTTTCTCTTCACCATTGTAGTCGTTCGTTCTCTGTGATAGTCTTTTTAAGATCATTTGGTTTACAATGCGTTTTGGTATGAAATGCATGCACAGTAAGAGGTAGCTCAGATGCCCCAGCCTGTCCTAGAAGTGAAAAATTTGGTCACATCTTTTCGTGTAGGCGCTTCTTGGTTGAGGGCTGTGGAAAATGTTTCCTTTTCCATTGCGGAAGGAGAAATATTAGGACTTGTGGGTGAGTCTGGAAGTGGCAAGAGTGTCATGAGCCTGTCGGTCATGCGTCTGATCCGCACGCCACCGGGGCGGATTGAGCAAGGTGAGATTTTATTTAAGGGCACTAACCTTTTGACGCTACCGGAGTCCGAGTTACGCCGCATCCGGGGAAACCGGATCAGCATGATTTTTCAAGAGCCCATGTCAAGCTTGAATCCAGTGTTTTCGATTGGGAGTCAAATCGCGGAAGTCTTTCGTATTCACAAAGGACTTTCACGTAAAGAAGCCCGCAATCAAGCCATTGAAATGTTGCAGTTGGTACAGATTCCTGCAGCTGAAAAGCGTGTGGATGATTATCCTCATCAGCTTTCTGGGGGAATGCGTCAGCGTGTCATGATAGCCATGGCACTTGCATGTCGGCCAGAACTACTCATTGCAGATGAGCCTACAACAGCTTTGGATGTGACGATTCAGGCACAGATACTACGTCTTATCTTAGAACTCAGAGAAAAATTTGGTATGGCCGTGCTGTTGATCACCCATGATATGGGAGTTGTTGCAGAACTCTGTGACCGGGTCGAAGTGATGTATGGTGGCCATATTGCTGAGCGTGGCTCGGTACAAGATATCTTTGATCGCGCAAGTCATCCCTACACGCGTGGCTTGCTTGAGTCCATACCACGTTTACAGCATAAGTGTGAAGAGCTTCCCAGTATTCCTGGGTTTGTCCCTAGTTTGGATAAAATGCCGGTAGGGTGTCGTTTTCGCAATAGGTGTGGCTTAGCTCAGGAAAAGTGCGCTCAATTGCCCCCACCTATTGCTCTCGGGCTAGGGCACGAAGCAAATTGCTGGAATTTAAGTTCGCCTTAAGCGAAAAGAAGGTCACCTATGGAATCTGCACCTTTGGTTGAAGTGAATGCGGTCTCTAAATACTTCCCGACCAAGAAAAACTTGTTTGGAAAAGTGATCGAACGTGTAAATGCTGTCCAGTCGGTGGATTTGCGTATTCATCCGGGAGAGACGGTTGGCTTAGTTGGGGAGTCTGGCTGTGGAAAATCGACCCTAGGTCGTACAGTGATTCGCTTGTATCAGCCTGATGGAGGGCGTATTCGTTTTCAAGGGCAGGATGTCACTCATATGAAGCATGCGCATTTGCGTGCTCTAAGGCGGCAGATGCAGATTGTGTTTCAAGATCCTTTTTCTTCGCTCAATCCACGTATGAGTATCGAGTCCATATTACTTGAGCCCTTTGTGATTCATGGTGTTGGAACCCATGTAGAACGTAAAAAGCGTGTGTGTGAGTTGTTGGAGCTGGTTGGTTTAGATTCTGATTGTCGTGGTAAGTACCCGCACGAGTTTTCTGGAGGTCAGCGTCAGCGTATTGGAATTGCGCGTGCGATAGCACTGAACCCTTCGTTTGTGGTTGCCGATGAGCCTGTTTCGGCTTTGGATGTTTCCATCCAGTCTCAAATACTGAACTTGTTGATCCAGTTGAAAAAAGAAATGGGCTTGGCTTACCTCTTTATTGCTCACGATTTGGCAGTTGTCTACCATATTTCGGACCGCATAGGTGTGATGTACCTTGGTAAAATTGTGGAGCTTGCAGATGCTGAGGATCTGTATACTCGGCGACTGCATCCTTACACGCAGGCTTTGATCGCAGCGATTCCTGTTGCCGAGTATCGTGAAGCTCGGCGTGACCGTAAAATCCCGACCCTCTCTGGGGATATCCCTAATCCCATTTTTCCTCCTTCGGGGTGTTCCTTTCACACCCGTTGTCCGCATGCTCAAGAAAAGTGTCGTACGGTGGTACCTGAGTATCGAAATGTGGGTTCCGAGAAAAAGCCACATATGGTAGCTTGTCACTATGTTTAAGATACATGTGATAGGAACTTTGAATGACAAAAAAACCCCTTGCTAAGGTCGTACTCACAGGTGGAGGGACCGCTGGCCATGTGATGCCTCATATAGCGCTCTTAGAAGAGATGCGTGCGCGAGATTGGGATCTCCACTACATTGGCTCACGGAGTGGTATTGAACGTCAACTGATGCACGACGTGGGAGTGAAGTACACCCCGATTCAAACGGGTAAGTTGCGCAGATACTGGTCTTTTGAGAACTTGTTGGATCTTTTTCGTGTCGTAGTAGGCGTTTGTCAGTCTTTGCTCACACTGATGTTTTTACGCCCTGATGTGGTGTTTTCCAAGGGGGGCTTTGTGAGTGTACCTGTTGCCTTGGGGGCTAGGTTATTGAGGATTCCTGTGGTCACCCATGAGTCAGATCGCTCTCCTGGTTTAGCAAACCGCATTATTCTTAAGTTTGCGCATTCCATCGCTTACACTTTTCCCGATACACAGAGGTTTTTACCCCCAGGTCGGGGTGTTCGTTGTGCGTCTCCAGTGCGCCAGCAGCTATTGAATGGAGATATGCGCCGCGGCTTAGAGTTTTGTGGCTTTGATCCAGAGTCTTCTGTGCCTGTGGTTTTAGTCATGGGAGGGAGCCTGGGTGCTCAAAGGCTGAATGAGCTGATTGCGACGAGCTATGCGCATCTCTGTGAGCAAGTGCGAGTGGTGCATATCACGGGTAAGCATAAGCCTTTGCTGCCGCAGGTTGATCCCCAACGGTATGTGGCGTTTGAATACGTGGACCGGCAGTTGGCAGACTTATATGCCTGTGCTTCTTTTGTGATTGCAAGGGCGGGGGCAAATAGTCTCTTTGAGTATCGTGCTTTACGCCTGCCCATGATACTTGTACCTCTAGAAATAGGTAGCCGTGGAGATCAGCTGGAGAATGCGAGTTACTTTGAATCTTTGGGAGTGGCGAAGGTTTTTAGAGAGACGGCGTTAGACCCTACGGTGTTTACAGAGACACTGGGTAGACTCATACAGCAAGATTTTGCCGCGATGCGGCAAGCATATTCGCAGCTGGAGCAACAAGAACTCCCAAGTGTTCTGAGCCTGGTGGCGCAAGCGATACAAGACCGTTAGGTGTGTGGTGTTTGGTGTGGATGAATGAGAGCCTGTGGATAAGAAAGATAAAATGTGAGCATAGAGCCTAAGAATCGGTGGTGTCCGAAAGGGCTTCTGCCTGCAAGTGGGAAGCTGATGTCTTGCCCATGCATTGGCTGATTAATGGTTACATTGGGTGCAAGAATACGGTATCTGCGATCTTCGAGGATATTTGTGTCTCCATAAAAGGAAACAACGTGGGTAGAAGCTGCGGTGTTGATAAGTTCAATCGCTTCGTTTAACACGTCATAGACATATATTGCGAGATCCGGAGCCATCAGAATGGTTTTTTGATAGGCGCTGGAGGCGTTCAACTCTCCCATTAAATGGATTCCTGGAAGCACAAAAAAGCCCTCCGGATGACCTTCTAGAGCTGTGAGTTTTCCGCGCTGGATAGACCTTTCTGCTTCCCTTCCTGCCATGGTTTGAAATCGTAGAAACCTTTCTACGGATTTAGCGCTATACAGTGGACCCATGATCAAGCGGTTCTCGGTAGATTCATCGGTATCTGTGCGAATAATTTCCAGACGGTTGTGCTCCTGCTGTAGCATTTCTATAAAAGGTTCTAATTGAGAACGAAAGACAAATGCTCGATTGGTGGACGTGCACAGTTGGCCTGAGTAGCGTATGCAGCCGGCAAAGACTCCTTTTGCGGCGCTTTGCGTATCGGCAGAAGAGTGCACTAGTGCGGTATTTTTGCCGCCGGATTGTAAAATAAGTTGACGACCGACGTAACCTTTGGAGTTTGTTTTAAGCTCCGCACAATGCTCTGCGGAACCGGTATAAATAATGGCACGAATGCGGGAGTCGGCAAGGCTTTTTAAAAACCCCGTAAACGGTGCATAGACAACGTTGATCCCCCCGCTTGGATAATCCATTTTCTGGAGGCACTGAGCAAAGATATGAGTGGTCAGGCATGCCTGTGTGGAAGAGCAAATGATGAGTGGACAGCGCGCTAAGATGCTCGCAACGACTGTATGCATCATCTGTGCGAGAGGTGTTGAAAAAGAGGTGTAGGAGATGGCCGTACCTACTGGAAGCAGTTTGAGATCAAATGGACTTGTGCTATGGATCTGTTTCGTAAAGAGCAAGGATTCTAGGATAGACTCAGCATTTTTTGCCGTCCACTCGCAATATTGTACAGCAGCCTGGACTTCGTCGCAGGCTTCTGAGTGTGTTTTGCCTATTTCGACCTGGAGGCTTTTTATCAAATCACCTTGGTGTGCTTGCACAGCTTGGCAGAGGGCGTTTAAGCACTCGACTCCTTTCATGAGGCTGTATTCATCGCGGAGTGTCGATTCGATGTGCTCAGCACAGTCGATAGCTTGAATAAGGGCATGTTCAGAAAAAGCAAAGTAGGCCAGTTTCTTTCCTGTATTTGGGTTAAAGGAAATGTAGGGCGTCGTTTTGGAGGGGAGTGTGGTGAGCTTACCTCCAATCCAGTGATGCTGAATTTCAAATAAATGATCCCCAGAGATTAACGAACCCCAATCCAGGTCTGTCATATTTGATCCTTAAAGATGTGCGTAGCGTGTGATCATCGGGCCATGTGTTTAAGTATAGATTGCCTTGACAGCAGGTCGAATGTAAAGGTCATCTTTGTGTGACCTCGTTTTTTAGGGGGAAAGTGCCGAGGTCGTAATTTTCCTGCTGAGGAAAGACACCCCTGTATGCTCAGGTATTATAATGGTGGCAAAGATCAATATATTGTGAAAATTACAATAGCCTCCCTGACTTCTGTGGGGGGAACTTCCGTGGAGCTTGAATTGCCCGATAATGACCTGTTGGAAGTCGCTGCGTTTGAGGAGGGACAATTACGTGCTTGGGGTTGGTACTTATATGTAAGCGGAGAGGTGAAAGGCCCCTACGGCTTGGCACAGCTGGTCTCGTACTTGGAATACAATCACCTTATTTCGCCGGAGTGTTGGGTAGCACGGAAGGGGTTTTCACAGTGGTACCCAGCTGCTCAGTTGATACAAGCATACTCTCTAAAGGCGTTTGAGCGTGGGACGAACTCAGCTGTAGTGGCACCGTCAGCTGTATGTGATCATCGCTTAAGTGAGGCGAGTTCTGTGGCGTCCAAAGAAGATACGCAGCATCCTTCTCAGATGGATACAGCTTTTCATTTTGAAGTGCGCGCCCGTTTGCGTCTTGGCCGTTTGTATGCGCCATGGCGTGCTTTTCTGAAAACCCTTTGTATACCTGTGTGGGGCTGGTGGAGCTGGCTAGAGGAGTCTTTTTTAGAAGGGATATATCATTTGGGTGAGGCAAAGAGAACTTACCCGCGCAATTTCTTTTTTTGCTGGCTGCCTGGAGTGCACTTGTGGTACGTCTACAAATTTATTCGCCTGATTTCAGCCCTTGAAACGCAGAACAAAGATTATTTTCTCCGCCCCCATGTGGCAATGTGTCTGGCCCTTTTTCCCCCTCTATTTGCTTGCTATGCCCAAGCAGCGTTGACACGACACTGGAAATTGCACATGAAAAGTTTATTGGTTAGGTATGAGAAGTTTGCGAAAGCTTAGGCATGTGTTGTTGTGCGTTTAACCTTGGTCCGCCGTGCAAGTATGATGGTGATAAAAATAGTGAAGAGTGCGCTGCCTTGTCCGAGACTGACTTGGTTGGGTACGAACCAGCCTCGGGGGTCTCCACGGAGAAACTCAGTGAAAAAGCGTATGGATGCATAGCCTAGCACTGCGAGTACGCCATTGCGTTTATGAATGGGTTTGTTCCAGCCACCCCGTGCGTAGATCCAACAAGCCAATAGGCCGACAGATGCGGACTCTATGAGCTGTACAGGCACGCGATAAATTTCAGGGCCAGGGTGGTTTGGAAAGGCAACAGCCCACCATGGAATGTTTGTGTCCGTGGAACTTATAACGGGGATGCCGTAGTCATCGCCATTGAGAAAACAACCGATTCGGCCAATGGCGATAGCACACAGTCCGGCAGGCGCCCCAAGGTGGAAGGCTTCTGTGCGTAGTTGGGGATGCCGACGACAAAAGAGCCACCCGGCAAGGCATACTCCAAGAATTCCTCCCACCGAACTCATGGGACCACTGTGGAGAAGGAGTGAGAAAAAGCGTTCGCTCTGAATGTATTCCCCAGACTCTAAAATACCACCGATCCGCGCCCCCATTATCATACTCAAGTAACAGCTGGCAAAGAAAGCAAAGAGCTGTGAATGGAGTTTAAGGTGGGGAAGTTTGCTGGTTTGTTGCCAGAGTAAGAGGAAACAGACACTTGCGCCGATGCAGAAGAACAACTGCCAGCTGGTAATCGTAAAAAGTGGACTGTGATACAAAATGGGTAGCATGTTGGTCTCCTACGTCTTGAGAAATCTCGTGTGCGCTTGTATTTAAGAAGGGTGGTAACGAAGGCTGTGGTGGTTTAGTCCGCTATGGCTTGTTGTCGTACCTTGGTGCTTAGCGTCATGGCTATTGTGACCAGAAATAGTATGGTGAAAAAGCCCCCTAGTTTGATGTGTTGGGCGGTAAGATATACGAAGACCCACAACAGCATGATATAGGGCTGCGACTGGAGCATGTAGCGGTATACTTTGGACGAAGAATGGAGCAGAGTGCTTGTGGGGATATAGACAAGTCGAGGAAAAGTACGTTGCACGTACCATATATGGAGCCCCCATAGGCCTGTGAGTACAGCGGTGCTGGGTAAGAAAATAATGCGGATTTGGTCCTGATAGAAGAAGGACCCGCAGCTGATGATCGCCCAATACTGCAAGCCTAGAAGCCCGTACGGTCTTGTTTCCGTTAGGGTAAGTGCAGCCATGAGGAATAAAAATAAGCTGAGCAAAAGTATAGACAGGCTGTAGGGCAACACATGCACGAGCCCTGCAGAAGTCATGACCAGGGCGTGAGCTGTGACACTGAGTCGGGCTAGGCAAATGAGATGTTCGAAAGTCGACTGAGTTGAAAAGGTCACCCAATATTTTAAGCTGGAAAGGTGAAAAGGGGGCAAGCCGCAGCCATAGAATATGCCGAGGAGCCATAGCCACGGACGGTCGGTGCGGTCCAAGAAATATGAGCTTCCAGCTATGCTGGTATGGAGCAGTGCAACCCATAAGAGGCTTAGAGTTGTGGACCGAGGTCGACAAGACCCGAGTTGCATGCGTAAAAGGTGGCCACTTGTGGTGAGGGCCATGAGTATGTGGTGACGTGCACACCAAATCGCTGTGCCGAGTGCAATACTCATCCAGAAGAAGTCATTCAGAAAAGACAACAGATATCTCGTTTGTGGGTTGTGAGTTTGTGGATCATCAGGCGCGTGCTTTTTGTATGGCTCTTGCCTTGGTTATGTGAACTCGTCTATTCTACTAAACTTAAAGGGCTGTTGCATGTGGAAATCTCCTTAGCATCATGGCCTTACCTTTGTCTAAGCTAGTCGGCGAGCTCTTGCTTGATGAGTTCTTCGAGGTTGACCGTCGTTCCTTCTTGTAAGGCGAGTCCGATTTTGAAGATCGCAGGATCTTTCGGGTTGGACTTACACCATTTGACTTCGAGTTGAACATCTCCCTTGTCTAGCTCTAAAATCATTTTAGCTTCCACGGGAAGGATGTGATTCAACATGATACTGAGCCCGTCCACGGAGACGTTATTGGGGAAGTAATCCACTTCTCTTTTTTGGGCACCCTCTACCCAGTAGAGCCTTGCAGCAAGCTCTTCTAAGTGTCGGCGTGCGTGTTTCCTACGTTCCACGGACAAAATATTCTCTCCATACGCGATGACCTTCAACACCATACCCTACTCATCGGAAAATACACTGTAGGAATTAGCTTTTTATTTGTGAGGTAGGGTTTGATATATGTTTTTGATATTAAATATCTTTTTGCGTGGCTGCTTTGTCCGTACATAAGATTTCGTGAGATGTATATTGTCGCCTGCAGCCGCTAGAGTCGAGAATCCTAGAGGGTGTCTTGTAAATGCCTAACTTTGCGATATTCTCACAGTGTCTTCTGTATTTTATAAATAGCATCCGGAAAAACGAAAATAGCTAGCACTAAAGCGGGTGATTTGGAAGGTGTCTGGAGTGAAAGGTTCTTCGGGAAAAAAGCAAGTACATGTTCTTGTGAGCGAAGAAGTTGACCTAAACCCTCGGGGGGCATGGTCATCTAGATGACACATTTGAAAAGCTGGATATCTCTCAAACTTTTTTTTCGGGTGTGGTCGCTACCGGGTTTTTAAAAACCCCATCTGGAAAAATTTTGTTGAGTGCATTAAATGCGGCAATGCGGTAGCCCTCTGCGAGGGTTGGATAGTTAAAGATCAGCTTAATTAAATCTTGTACCGTACCCTTCTGCAGCATGAATGCGAGCCCTATGTGGACTAAGTTGCATGCATCGTCGCCGACGATATGAATGCCCAAGATTTTTTGAGTGTGACGGCAGACAAGAATTTTGAGGAGGCCGTGAGCGTCTCCGCGAATATAGCCCCGCGCAATTTCGGAATAGTTGGCCCGGCCGACGACATAGTCCACTCCAGTCTTCGTGAGTTGCTCTTCGGTTTCCCCGACCATGGAAAGTTCAGGAATCGTGTATACCCCGATAGGAAACAGAGTAGGGAAGGGGCCAATGTCCAGTCCAAAGGCGTGACAGACCACATGTCTCCCTTGTTGGGAGGAAGTCGCCGCAAGTGCAGGAGGGCCAATGGCATCTCCAGCAGCGTAGATATTTGCAATGGAAGTTTGGAAATTTTCGTTGACTTGAATCGCTCCGCGTTCATTTGGCTCGATACCGACTCGGTCAAGGCCGATATGCTGTGTGGTGGATACTCGGCCTGCGGCGTAGAAGAGTACATCGACGTGAAACTGACTATCTTGGGTTTGTAGGGTCACCTTAGGTCCTGAGACTTCCACCTTTTTAAGTTCTTGTCCGAGAACAAATTTGACACCTAGAGTTTCCATAAAGCGTTGCAGTTCGGTACCTACTTCGGAGTCTAAATACTGTAAGATGCGTGTTCTGGAGTCCATCACCGTCACGTCGACACCCATTGCGGAGAAGATACATGCATACTCGCAGCCGACGACACCAGCTCCGTATACAAAGAGTTTTTTGGGCATGGTGTCTATTTTGAGGACTTCGTCGGAATCGACCACTCTCCAGCCATCAAAGGGAATGTCTTCCGGGCGTCGAGGGCGTGACCCTGTGCCGATGAGGATAAATCTAGCATTTAGAGTAAAAGGTTGATCTCCTTGTGGAGGTATGACCCTGACAGAATATCGATTTTCGATAGACCCATAGCCTTCAATGACATCAATATTATTTTTGGAAAGGTGCCTGCGAATGAGGGCCTCTTCTTGCTGTGATACCTTGCGCGCGCGGCTTAACAAGGTGTCGGTATGGAGGTCGTGTACCAGCCTATCTACCCAATTTTGTCCTACATGATTTTTGATAGAGTGGATACTTGCTAAGCTTTCTCTCAAGGTTTTAGAAGGTAATGTACCTGTGTGTATCCAAGCCCCTCCAATCTGTGTGGGCATTTTTTCAATGACACAGACCCGTTTGTTGAGTTTTGAGGCTTGCACTGCGGCATGTATCCCTGCGGGGCCACTGCCGATGACCACCAAGTCATAAGGTGTTTCGGTAAATTGTATTTGCTTCGACCGTTTCTTTGCTGTCTTCTTGCTTTGTGTCGTATCTTCCGATTCAGCCTCTACCCCGGGTTGTTCGGTTTTTTTTGCCGCCATATTGGGACCGCCATTGCCTTAGAGAGTCATGGATATCGTTGATGTAACTGCTACGCATGGGGTATCGGGGGCTATGTGTGGAAGTTTAGTTTTTTGCGGCATTGCTCGTGTCATGGGCAATGTCGTCCTAGTCATGGAGCTGTCTATCTGCTGTTAGACTGGGTAGAGGATATATGGGGGCGGAATTTGAAATTTTGTAATTGAGATGGGGAGAGGGTTGCTTCCTGCCTCAGATGCTTCTTTCGAAACTTTATGAAGAGGGCAAGTTTGCAGAACTACACAGACAAGTTTCGTGGGAGTCCAGGACGAGATGGGGCTAGCTCTTATAAGGTGCCGCAGGAAAATCACCGACCTGCAAAAACACTTCCTCCTTTTGTGGATCGGGGGTGGCGTGCTGGGTTGCCGGCATGCGCAAACGTGGACCTTGCGCAACGTGTTCCGGCTATTGTTGCGGTGGGTGGAGGTAAAGGTGGGGCTGGTAAGAGTTTGTTAAGTGCAAATCTCGGCGCACAGTTAGCCAATGCAGGACGCAAAGTTTTGTTGATTGATCTTGATTTGGGCGCGGCGAACCTCCACACGTATTTTGGAATTGGTATCCCCAATAAAAATCTTGCCCAGTTTTTGGTTTATCAAAATATTCCCTTTCGTTCGATTCAGCTTCCCAGTGGAATAGATGGTCTACAGATTATCTGTGGAGGTAGAGATGAGTCTTGGGCGGATATGGGAGAGTTTGGTTTTGGCTCTTTTTCTCTCCTGTGGGATGCCCTTCTGGGCGCAGAATGTGGTGAGTTTGATGTTGTTTTGCTGGACTTAGGTGCCGGAATTCAAAAGTATACCATTGATTTTTTTACCTCTGCCCACTTAGGCATTGTTACCGTTTTGCCTGAAGCTACCTCGATTGAAAACTCTTATTCTTTCTTGAAGGCCACTCTCATTCGCTTGATTGAAAACTCTGGTTTACGTTCGAGTAGCTGTGCAGCAGCAGATGAGGTGCGTCAGCAGCTTTTCCACTCAGGGAGTAGCTTGGGAAAAGGTGGTTATTTGCGCAAATTAGAGAGCTTACGTGCCACCTACCCTGAGCTGGTAGACCATCTTCTTTCAGCTTTGAAGGGGCGAAACCTGGGGCTGGTGGTGAATCAAGTCCGTTCTCAAAGGGATATTGATGTGGGACAGTCGATGGTGAGTGTGACGCGCAGTTATTTTGGCTTTGATGCGCTTTATTTAGGGCATTTAAACTATGATGACGCTGCGTGGAAATCTTTGCGCAATAATCGCCTTCTTACTGTGGACTTTCCTTACAGTCTGCTGGCACGCCGTATTTATGAGATCAGTCGTACTGTAGATACTACGGTGGGGTTGGCTCCCACAAATTCTTCGAAAGTGCGGCGGAAAGTGTTGTAGAGGTTGTCAAGGGTGAGAGGGTGATAAGATTGGGCATGTTAATTCAGCATAGAGGTCGAAAACATTGGATACTCACAAACATGAGGTAAAAGAAAACTCGGAGCAGTCTTATTTAGAGCACTGTTCCACTTTGGATGTTTCACCTGGCGCAAGTGAGCAAGAAATCTCGGACTCTTATTTTCGGCTGAAGAAAGCATATGGTGGCTCTTCTGGGGCGATGTACTCGTTAATTCCTCCAGAAGAGGCTGAGAATTGTTTGCAGGAGATTGAAGAAGCCTATCATTGTTTAATGGCAAGGTCGCGTGTCGATGGGCTCCAACAACAGCAGTCTGGAGTGGCAAGGGCGGCAGCCACTGCGCTCTCTGGGGAAGGAGTTCGGGAGTCTGCTGGAGATCCTGATCTCGCGGAGCAGGACGGGCATTATCGCATGTTAGGTGCGGAGCTTCCCGTCGAGCCAGGAGGAGAAAGAGCGGTAACCACGACAAAGGCGGCGCGTAGCCTCTTTGCTGCATCTGCCTTAGATACTGCATTAAGAAAGCAAGCGGAAGAGATCATTCTCGGCTATAAACAAGAAATAGACGGGTCGTTATTCCGTAAGATCCGTCAACTCCTGCATGTAAGTGAAACAGAGCTGCAAGACCATGTGAAGGTTTCTATTGGCCATATTCGGGCTATTGAAGAAAATCAGTTTGATATCTTGCCACCTTTAGTCTATACTAAGGGGTTCCTTAGTAGTTATCTGAGATACTTAGCGGTACCAAATCCAGAGCGTATTATTAACCCCTATTTGAATAAAATGAAGTTGTGGCAGGAGCGTTCGGAAAAATAACTTTGAAAGTCGGTTTGGATGTACGTGCATCCACCCGTGTCGATAAGTGGCTCGCAGAAAATGTGTCTGGATATAGCCGATCTCAGATTCAAAAGATGTTTGCTTCTAAAAATGTCACTATTAATGGCCTAGCCTCTAAGCAAAGAGACCTTGTGTCTGCGGGGGATGTGGTGGAACTCTCTGTCCCCAGCCGAGAGCGGACCTTTACCCCACTTACTGCTGAGTCTTTAGGTATCCCTATCCTATATGAAGATCGCGACATTCTGGTGATTGCCAAGCCTCCTGGTTTACTGGCGCATCCTCCCGAGCAAGATGCCACACTTCCGTCGGTGGCACATTTGGTGTGTGACAAGGCCCTTGAACCTGCAGCTTTGTCTGGGTACGACTTATATCGACCTGGTATTGTCCATCGTCTGGATCAATATACCAGTGGGGTCATGGTGTGTGCGTTGAGTCTACGTGCAAGCGAAAATCTGGCGTTGCAGTTTCGCCACAAAGTGGCGCAGCGTGTTTACCTCGCTTTGGTATGCGGTAACCCTCAGTGGAACAGATCTGTTTTAAGACATTA
The DNA here is from genome assembly GCA_028817975.1 of Zetaproteobacteria bacterium. Classification (GTDB taxonomy): domain Bacteria; phylum Bdellovibrionota_B; class Oligoflexia; order Oligoflexales; family Bog-1112; genus JAPPOJ01. The sequence continues at coordinate 33,079 of JAPPOJ010000262.1, forward strand.
TCTTTGTCGCAATCCTCACAATCGTCGTGGCTTTCAAGCGTTGCCGTTGCACGACCTGTCGCAGCTTGGAGTCCAAGAGCTTGGGGAGGTGGATGGGATTCGCTACCGTATGGCTCTTGGAGAATATGTCGCGCTATCCAGGTTTGCGCGCAAGTATACACTGGTGCGTGCAAAACTCTACTCAGGCCGTACGCACCAGATTCGTGTGCAGCTCGCTGCAGAAGGACTTCCCCTCTTCGGTGACCCTCTTTATGGGGTGCGTCAGCAGCCGGCACAACTCTTTGGAACCGAGTTCGTTGCTTTGTGGCGTCATTGCCAGAGGCAGTTATTGCACGCAGAGCAACTGAAGTTTTTTCACCCGGTGACGGGTAAGAGAATGGAGTTTGAGTATCCCGTCTGGGAGGATATGGCGACGATCTTAAACCACTTGCGTCCGTATGGGCTAGGTTTGAGTTGAGGAAACTTTGGGTATCTTAAAACCCCCTTTATCTTGTGTATTATGGAAGTCGGAGGTTGAACCTAAATGTTGTCCTCTTGGAGTGAATAAATGAAAGCACACGGTACCTTTCCTATACGTACTCATTTAATTTGCCTGGCATGGTGGGCCTTCGCACAGCCCTATGCTGTGGTGTATGGGGTAGAAGCTGTAAAGGCCGCCGCTAACAGGGGGATTGTGCACTTAAAAATTGATAAAGTAAAGCTTCAAGCCAAGCTTGAGTTTTTGCCGAGTTTAGAGCATCCCTTTCAGGTTGTGAAAGAGTACCCTGTTGCCATTGGACGAGGGGTTGGGGATAAGACCCGTGAAGGTGATTTGAAAACTCCCGAAGGGATTTATTTTACCGATGTGCAACTTTCGACCAAACACATGAACCCTAAGAAGTATGGACCTTTGGCCATTCCACTTAATTTTCCCAACCCTCTGGACCGAGCTTATGGCAAGACGGGCTCAGGGATCTGGTTGCATGGGGCGGGGGATGACGCGCGGATGGAGAAAAAGCAAGTCACGGAAGGCTGTGTTGCCTTTTACAACTCCGATATTGTGGAGGTGGCTCCTTTTGTGGTGCCAGGTTCAACCGTGGTCTCGATTACCACTCGCCCAGAGCTGGTGAATGTGGCCGTGGATCGAGCAGCTGTGGCTCAGGCTACGATGGATTGGCTGCTGCATTGGCAAGACAGAGATATCTCTGCATACATAGGTCACTACTCGGAGCACTTTAGGTTTCGTGGTCAAGGTAAGCTCGCTTACAAGGCTTATAAGAACTCGGTCTTTCGGCGCTATAAGGTCATGCATGTGCGTATGGAAGACATACGTATTATTACGCATCCGAAGTATGCGATTTCTATTATGAATCAAGATTTTTCGGGAGACCGCAAATATTTTTCGAAGGGCCGTAAGGTGCTGTACTGGGTGCGTGAACGCGGAGAATGGAAGATTTTACAAGAAGACTTTAGCCGCCGTAAGTACCAGCTGCTGTCGCGTATGGACGTCTTGCGTCTGTCTCATAAGGAGATCGCATCGAGCGCTCACTCCTGTACCCGTGGAGACGACTCTTGTGGTTAAGGTTAAAGGATGTTGGGCAGGCAGGTTTATGGAGTTGCAAGAGCTTCATCCAGAGCTTTACGTAGCTGTGCCTTGCCATATCCGTCGACGACAGGTGCGCCATTGATAAATATTGCCGGTGTTCCGCGCACGCCGATACGAATGCCCTCTTCCCGTGATTGGTTGACCATCTCGGCTGTTTCTTTGGCCTTGAGGCAGGAAGCAAATTTTTTCCGGTTAAGTTTGAGCTTCTGAGCTATTTCTGTCGGGGAATTGAGATTAAGCTTGGGTTGTTGTTCAAAGGCTTCATAGTGAAACTCCCAAAACTTATCCTGTTTCCAAGCGCAGAGAGCCCCTTTTGCCACCTCTGCAGAGACCCCAGCGGCACTGAGGGTATAGTCCATAAAAGTGAACTTAACTCGATCCTTGTACTCGGCGGCTATTTCTTTCAGTACCCCGGCAGCTTGCTTGCAATACTGGCACCTGTAATCGGCAAATTCTACCAGCTCTACTTTGGCGCTCGGATTCCCCTTAAACGGGCGATTTTGAGTGTTGATATCTAGAGTCAGTGCTGTTGGCTTTTGGATAAAGAGGGAAAACTTATGTTTGGTTTTTAACTCTTCGATAAATTGGTCGCGGCTTTCCTCGAACTTGCTTTGCTGGAGGAATTGAGTAATATCTTTCTTGATGGAAGCATAATCGCGTCCACCTAGCTTTTGTCTATTTTCTTCATACCAAGCCTTGGCTTCTTTTTCGGACACCTTAATCTGGAATAGAGAAATGGCCACCTCTTCACGCTCTTTGCCTGTTTTTTTTGCTTCTTCGTTAAGGTAGGATTCGAGGATTTCGCTGTTGACGATGCGGTTAATTTGATCGTAATAGTCTTTTTGAGCTTTAAATAGATCTTGCTTGGATGCGGGAGACAGCTCTTCATAGCGGACGTTTTTTCCCCCGAAAGAGTAGAGATTTTCTTCCCCGAAACAGGTGTAGGAGGTGATGCCGACCATAATGGCGGTGAGTATTTTGAGGTTCAAGGTTTCTCCTTTCAGGTGATTAGTGCATTGCTGTGGTCTTGAACATGCGCCGACGTATTTCCTTACCTAAGCTTAGCCTTTCCAGGTAAGCGTGTTTGCTGGCAGAGCTGTTCTCTTCCGCGCGGCGCAACAGGTAGGGGATCGCATGTTGTACAGGGCCGTATGGGACAAACTTAACCACGTTGGCTCCTCGTTTAGATAGATTGTAGCTTATCTCGTCACACATGCCGAAGAGTTGAGAGAAACAAACCCGGTCGAGCAGGTGTTTCTCTTTTCCTTGCAAGTAAGCTTGCTCGATGGACTGCTCGTTGTGTGTCCCTAAAAAAAGGTGCACGGGTGTGGGGAACTCTAGGCAAGTTGAGATTGCTTGATCAAAAGCGTCGTCGGTTTGTTGCTTGGTAGGAAAGATCGGGGATGGTATGCCCCTTTGTACTGCATGTAAGTTTTCTTCTTCCATGTAGGCACCGCGTACAAGTTTGATGCCGATGTGCACATTTTTTTGGCTTAGTTGTTCTAGAAAGCTTTTGAGATATGCGGGGCGATCATGGCGATACATTTGTATGGTCTGGTAGACCGTAGGATAGTTGATATTGTACTGTGTCATCAACTGCTCCACGAAATGGTCAATCGCGGGTTGTACCCATGAGTGTTCGGCATCGATTAAGACGGAGACTGATTTTGCGAGTGCGTATTCTAAAATGTTGTGCAATGCCTGCTGAGAAAGGTGAAGGTGCTCTTGTTCTGTGGGGGTAAGGCTTTGATGTGTAGAGAGTTGTTGCAGAGTTTTGGGGGGAATCACTGCAGAAAGCTTAACCACCACAAACTTTTTGTACTGTGCGTGAGCTGCATCGATTGCTTTGAGTAGCTCATGGGAAAATTCTTCAAGGCCAGTAAGTGCATGGACTCCCTCAATGGCATAGTCAAATGCGGCACACATGCCACGGGGAAGGTCGGTGTGAAATCGTTGGATGGCTGTTTCAATCGTCTCTCCGCCGCAAAAGTGATAATGCATGGACCCTGAGACGGGAGCGTGCATAAAGTGGGGGAGGTGGAGTGCGCGTTTCATCATGGAGATTCCTGCTTTGGCTAAAACAGGGTGGGAAAGAGCCCATAAGAGGACGTATTTTTGGATGAGCTGTGTCCATGAGTGTTGCTGGTAAACCTCTGGATAAGAAAGTTTAGGGGCTAAGTGGTGGGGTCGACGAGGTGGCATGAGGTCAGATCTATGTCTTTGAGAGCACTGCATGTGTATATCTCCAAAAGGTCGATGATTACCCGTTTGTTGACTTTACACTTAGAGCCGGCTCTCTGTCCATGGTCGATAGAGTTCGTGGGAAATTTTGAGAGACTCTAGGATTCTGCCCACGCAGAAATCGACGGTATCTAAGATCGTTTGGGGATGATGATAAAATCCGGGCATCATAGGAATGAGATGTGCACCGGCTTGGGAGAGTTCGAGCATGTTGCGTAGGTGAATGGTGTTAAAAGGTGATTCGCGTGGGCAGACAAGGAGCGGTCTTTTTTGTTTGAGCATCACGTCTGCAGCTCTTTCAATTAAGTTGGCAGAGACTCCATGCGCAATACGGCCAATCGTGCCCATGGAGCTTGGGACGATCACCATATGTGTGGCTGCAGCTGTTCCGCTGGCCACAGGGGTAAATAGGTCGTCATTACGAAACAGGCGGATATTGGTTGTTTTTTCAGTTTCGGCAGGATTTCTAAGTGCATCCAATAAAATCCGGCTGGGGACTTTACAGCACCTTTTAGGGTTGAGTTCAAACTGAGCCACAGCCTTGCCTGCATCCGTGAAGCATAAGTATATACGTGAGACTTTGGGAATAAGCTGTGCGATCAGCCTCTCTGCAATTAAAGTTCCTGAAGCTCCGGTGATTCCAACAAGCACCCTGGATGTGTTTTGCTCGGAAAGTTGGTTCAATCTATACTCCAAATAAGTTATCTTTAGTCCTATTGACAGTTGCTGTAACCTTAACGGAATGGATTAAATCTGCAATGAGTAAATTACAGGCGCTTCAAGTTTCAAATTTGAAGAAAACATATACGGGAGGGTTTGAAGCCCTGAAAGGATTGAATTTTAGTATTGATCAGGGAGACTTTTTTGCGTTATTAGGCCCAAATGGTGCGGGTAAGTCGACGACGATAGGCATTTTGTCTAGCTTGGTCAACAAAACCTCGGGCACAGTGAAGGTTTTTGGACATGACTTGGATGAAGATCCTATTGCTGTCAAACGTTGTATTGGCCTTGTCCCTCAGGAATTTAATTTTAGTATCTTTGAACGGGTTCAAGATATTTTGAAACAACAGGCGGGTTACTACGGCCTCTCACGCCATGCCGCAGAGCAAGGTGCGGAAAAATATTTGAAGTTGTTAGAGTTATACGATAAGAGGCATGAGCAATCTAAAAACCTTTCTGGAGGCATGAAAAGGCGGTTGATGATTGCACGGGCGATGATTCATGAGCCTAAACTATTGATCTTGGATGAACCTACAGCCGGGGTTGATGTCGAAATTCGCCATTCCATGTGGAAGTTTATCCGTTCGATTAATCGCCAGGGAACAACGGTCATTTTGACCACGCACTATTTAGAAGAAGTTGAGCAGTTATGCAAAAATGTTGCCATTATTGATAAAGGAGACTTGTTGTTTAACTCTTCTTTGAAGGATTTGTTAAGCCACACAGATCGACAGACATTTGTGCTGGATATTGCGGGGGGAGATATGAGTGCTTTGGATGCGCTTGATCATGTCCAGTGGCGTCAGGTGGAAGGGGGCTTTATCGAAGTTGAAATTGAGAAAGGTACCTCTTTGAATACCTTGTTTGCTTTTTTAACGCAACATCATATTGAAGTACGGTCCATGCGTACCAAAAATAATCGTGTGGAGTCCTTATTTATGGACTTGATTCGACAGGGAGGAAATAAAGAGTGAGTTTTGTCGAACAGTTTGCGGCTTTAGAGACCATTGTACGCAAAGAAATTCGTCGCTTTTTGCGGATATGGGTTCAAACCATTGTTCCGCCAGCGATTACGATTACCTTATATTTTGTTATTTTTGGTAAGTTGATTGGACGTCAAATAGCAGACATTGATGGGTTTACTTACATGCAGTTCATTGTCCCTGGTTTGACCATGATGAGTGTGATTACTAACTCTTATATG
>JAPPOJ010000206.1 GCA_028817975.1 Zetaproteobacteria bacterium
AAGATCAACATCAACTCCTCGCACACCGCAAATAAGGAGGCGCACGTCTCCGCTCTCTTATCACTGACATTGTAGAGAGCTCTAAAATTGAGGCTGGAAAATTGCATACTGTGAACCAACTTTTCAACATCCGCCAAACCATCTCCGACATTCTCTCTATTTACGCCAGCGAAGCGGAAAGCAAGTCGATCCTACTGGCCGATGCGATTTCCTCCGACGTCCCTGCAATGATCGAGTCCGATCAGAAGCGACTCAAACAGATTCTCATGAACCTTATCAATAATGCCCTCAAGTTTACAGAAAAAGGCAGCATTGTCGTGTCGGTGAAAACCGTCCACCAGAGCTGCCTTAAATTTGAAATTCAGGATACAGGACGCGGAATTTCTCCCGAAGAAGCCAAACAGATTTTCATCCCCTTCTCACAGTCTAAAATGGAGGACATGGAGAAAGGTACTGGGCTTGGACTGGTGGTTTGTCAAAAACTCAGCACATTGCTAGGAGGAGAAATCGGCGCTACTCCACGCCCAGATGGAGGGTCAAACTTCTGGTTCACCATCCGACCTCAATATGTACTCAAACAAACCCAAAGGCGGATGAACCTCTCTAGTTATGAAGCCGTGATCCTCAGCAATTGTGACGAGTTTCGCAAAATTATTGCGACACAACTTCAAGTACGTAACATCTCTTCTCAAGGGCTGTCCCTTAGAGAATTTCTTCAGCAAGATCCCCAGCAGGATACAATGATCCTAGGTGGTCAGACAACTCACAACAAGTTTGCCGTGATTGATGACAAAAACCTTTCTCTACAAACCATAGCTCAGATAGAAGAACATATGCACAAATCGGATACTCCGGCCAACTTCCCGGTCATTTACTACTCAAACAAGGGTACTTGGAGGCGGGGCATACGCGGTAAGATCCCTTTTCATGGTCCAGAGCTGTTAGCAAACTGCGCCCAACTCTGGGGCGAAAAACCCACATTCCATAATCGCTTGGACTTAGATAGCCATCTCGAAAAGCTCAGCCTTGAAGAACTGAAAGACAAAAAATTTCTTATTGTAGATGACGATCCCATCAATCGTAAGATCCTTGTACGCATGCTCAACCAATCTGGTTTGCAGTCTGAGCAGGCAACCAATGGCAAAGAAGCCCTCCACAAGCTCAGTCCAGACCACAGCTTTGCCGCTGTATTCATGGACTGTTCCATGCCTATCATGGATGGATATCAGGCGACACACAAGATACGCGAACAAGGCGACATGGTCACGATTGTGGCACTCACCGCACACGCTTTTGAAGAAGACCGCCGCAAGTGCTTAGAAGCGGGGATGGACCTGTTTGTTTCCAAGCCCGTACGCAGCGAAGATGTACAAGATACACTCGAAAAAGTCATCAGCCTCAAAAGGAAGTCCGTAGCATGAGTCGCCCCTCCCTCAAAAGCAAGTCCAAAAGCGGAGCATCCCTCAATTCAACTGCTTCCACAACCGACCGCCGCAGCTTTTGCCACTCTCTACTCCACGCCAGCACAGGCATCGCGCTGACAGCCCCTGTTGCTCCTACTGTCTTCGCACGTAAGCACAGCACTGTACGCGTCTTAGGAACCCATGTAACCCTACAAGAAGAGCTGCGTCAAAGAGCAGAGCAAGATTTAGGGATTCGGCTTGTATTTCACCCCGGAGGAAGTGCCAAAATACTGCACCGCGCCTCCACACAACCCGAGTCCTTCGATCTCTACGAACAGTGGTCCAACAGCATCGGCGTGTTATGGCAGGCAGGAGCCATCCAGCCCATTGAAAAAGCACGCATCCGCATGTGGGACCAAGTCAATTCCCTCACCAAATCGGGTAAACTGACTCCCAACGCCAAAATAGGTGCTGGAGATGCTCCCTATCGCCTCCTTTACGTCCAAAAAGATGGGCTCCTTGACTCGACCCCTTCGCGACACCTCTCTTTCTTACCTTATGTTCACAATGCAGACTCTTACGGCTATAATTCCAGCATCATTCCTCAAGGCATCCCCTATCAAACCGAAAGTTGGGGATGGCTCCTCGACGAGCGCTACAAAGGGCGGGTGGCATTAGTCAATGCACCCACCATCGGTATTTTTGATGCCGCTTTGGCCGTCCAAGCCAAGGGATGGATGAAGTTTACCGATATAGGTAACCTAAGCCGTCACGAACTGGACCAACTCTTTAAAATACTCATCGAAAAAAAACGCGAGGGCCACTTCCGTGGAGTCTGGAGTTCGGTTCCTCAATCCGTGGAATTCATGGAACAGGGGGTCGTTGTCCAGAGCATGTTTTCTCCAGGGGTTTCCACCCTGAATAGCCGTGGCATCCCCTGCATCTACGCAGCCCCCAAAGAGGGGTATCGCGCTTGGCACGGGGTCATGTGCCTTTCCAGCAAAACACACGGGAGTATCAAAGACGCTGCCTATGAGTATATGAATTGGTGGCTTTCAGGTTGGCCAGGCGCCTTCATTGCACGTCAGGGCTATTACATCTCGACGCCACACCTGTCAAAGCCCTACCTTTCACAACAGGAGTGGGACTACTGGTATGGAGGCAAAAAAACAGAGAAAGACCTAAAGGGTACCGATGGACAAATCTCCGTACGTCGTGGTTCCTCACGCTCAGGGGGTTCCTACGAAACACGGTTCTCCAATATAGCGGTGTGGAATACGGTGATGCCTCATTATGAGTACTCTTTGTCTAAATGGAACGAGTTCCTACTCACCTGAAGGAGGGCTGCGGGTGATCCGCACTTTGCAAGATTTTTCGATTGGCTCAAAGGTATTTTTGGGTTTTCTACCTATTCTCGGGATCGCAAGTGCAGTCGGCGTGATTGGCATCCTCGCGACGCAGCAAAGCAATCAAAACTTACAGGAGTTTAAACAGGCAGGCACCCGATCCATTGAAGTCCTCGACCTGGAAAGAGAAATCATCGACCTGCAACGCAATGTGCAAATGTATTCTTCCACAGGCTACCACTCACTCGAACAGACTGCAGACCTCAAGATTCAGCAGATTATGCAACTCCTCGGCCAAACCACTCAAAACACCACACATCAAGACAATCTTAAGCTTCTGCACAAAATGCGTCACCATATTGAAATGTACCAAACTACCTTTGACGCGGTGAAAAAAGAACGTAAACTCCGTACCGAACTGGTACAAACTAAAATAACGGCACTCAAAAAGAATATTTTGGCCTTTCTGCACACCAATCAGCACCGACAGGTCCAAACCCTCAGTCAAACCTTCATGGCGGTGGATGCCGGATTGTACGCCTATCTGGTGGACCCCTACCTACCCACACTCATCGAAAGGACCCAACAGCTGCGCCACAACATACAACAAGTCAAACACCTCCTGCCCACGCAAATGAAGCAACAGCTGGAAGCCTATCTGAAAATGGTCACGCGCATCACCCAAGCAACACGCAGCTACCTCTATCTTATCAGTGTCGTGATGGGGGGAGTTTCCCAAGAATTTTCCTACACTGCACTTCAGCTCAAGCAAAGCATCCTCAATCAGGTCAAGCCCCTCACGATTCAGCTCGAAAACTCTTCCCAGCAAATGCAAATTTTCGTCTGGATGTTCGTCATCATTTCGATCTTAATTGGCATTGTGATGTCTTGGACTATTTCACGCAACATTGCCCTGCCCATTCGCAAACTCGCAGAAGTATTTCAACGCCTTGGGGAAGGGGAATTCGAAGCGGCCATCCCTTTTCAGGCGCGACGGGATGAAATCGGTACCATGGCCCAAGCTGCCAATGTTTTCAAAGACAAAAATCAACAAACGGTCGACCTCCTTGCCAACCAAGAGCAACTCACCCAACACCTTGAAATCCATCGCCGCGACCTGAAACGCTCCAACGACGAAATGAACCAATTTGTGTACACGGTCTCACACGATCTCAAATCCCCCATTGTGACCAGCATGGGCTTTATTGGCATGATCAAAAATCTGGCCGCACAAGGCAAAGTGGACCAAGCACTCGACAAAATACCCCGCTTAGAAAAAGCCAATCGACGCATGTCTCAGCTCATTCATGACCTTCTCGACCTCAGCCGTGTTGGCCGGGTAGATCTAGATCAAAAAAACCTAGATACTCATAAAGTCATTCGCGAGGTCCTCAGCACCTTTGAAGGTACTATTCACCAACACGATATCACCATTATCCTGCCCGATGAGGTCCCCAGCGTTTACGCCAATGAATCACGACTCATGCAAATATACGAAAATCTCCTAGGAAATGCGCTCAAGTACGCCGTGAATCAAGAGATCAAGCCTATAATAGAGTTTGGCAGCAAAGTCTGCGCAGATGAAATATGCCTGTATGTCAAAGATAATGGCCCAGGAATCGAGCCTAAGTACCACAAAAAGGTCTTTGGTCTATTTCAACGGTTAAATGCCAACGTGGAAGGTACAGGAATTGGACTCTCCGTCGTGCACAAGGCAATGCTCTTTCATCAAGGCAGGGTCTGGATCGAATCCCATGGCAATGGCGATGGATGTATATTTTGGCTCGCATTCCCTAAGCAGCAGGTGACAACGAAAGGACAACAGGTATGACCCGAGTTAAGAAAAAGCTTCATATACTCCTTGTCGAAGATGATGACGATCATGCAGAACTGGTTGCTTTCAACCTCGAAGCTCAGGGAATCATCAAGTCCCTCGACCGCGCCTCAGATGGCATTGAAGCTCTCGAATATATGAAGCACTGCTCCAAACAACAAAACTCAACCATGCCCGACCTGATCCTCCTTGACCTCAAACTCCCTAAAATGGACGGGCTCGAAGTTCTCGCTGAACTCAAACGCGACGAAGCCTACAAATCTATCCCCATTGTGATGCTCTCAACTTCCGACTCCGAGGCAGATCAAGCTACCGCTTATCAAAACTACGCCAACGGCTACATGATCAAGCCCATGGACTTTGATATCTTTGTAGAAATGGTACGCGACTTTTCTAATTTCTGGGGCAAATGGAACTGCCAGCCAAAACATAAAAATGAGTAAGAAAGCAAAGGAGGCTATGGTCACTGAATCCGTAGAGCACAGCTGCAGCCGTGGGCTGATGTGTAATCTTTTAGTCATGGCCTGCATCTTCATAGGCGCCCAGTTGGGGTATTTATTTGCGAGCTACCCCGGATTTGCCAGCCCAATCTGGCCCCCGTCTGGGATCTCCCTGGCCATTATCTTGCTCAAAGGAAGGGGAGTTCTCCCCGGCATTTTTTTCGGCTATCTGAGTGCCAACTTGACGCTCGACCACAACTCGATCTACTTCCTCAAGTCTTGGTGGGGTTCGCTCATGATTAGCTGTGGTGGAGTTCTGCAGCCATGGTTATGTAGTCTGATGATTCAGCGCAGTGCCACCTGGCCCCAGAAATCTTTTAGCCAATCTACTGCCCTCCAGTTTATCCTCATAGCTGGCCCCTTAGGCAGCATTATTGGGGCCAGCATCGGTACGTTTGCGTTGTACAACTATGACGACCTCAGCCCCCAAAACTTCCCCCATACTTGGGGCACCTGGTGGATTGGCAACTGTATCGGGGCATGCCTATTTACCCCGATTATTTATATGACCTTCCAAAACTTTACCCGTGGACTGCAGTATATCCTGCCTTCCTTACTGACTTTTGGCCTGACCACTTCGATCACAATCTTCGCAGAAATCTGGCAAAACGAGCGCAATAGAACGGAATATATTTCCACTCTCGAGCATACTGCAGCAGAATTTCGCCAGAGATTCGAAGCCATTGAACAAGCGTTGATCTCCACCAAGTCTTTTTTTCAGTACACCAAATTTATGGATACCAAAGGCTTTGAAGAGTTTGCCCAAGTCTTCCTCAATCGTGTCCCTGAAATTCAAGCTTTTTATCTACTCAATGTTGACTCCAAGAGCATGAGCGATGGCGTGCCCCTGGTGACCTACCAAAAGTCCAAACAGGAAGAGGAGTTAAGCACCGCTCAACGCAAACACCTCTATGAAATACTCGGCTCCACAACCCATAGATTGCACGACTCGCACAATCCTTTTTACAGCGAAGTCATCACTTCGGATAAGCATATCTACTTAGCAACTGCGATTCGTTATTCGAATCATACCCCACGCTTGTTCCTCCTGGTCAAAATCAACACTCAAGCCATTCTCGAAACCCTCAACCATAGCGTACCCATGAGCGACTATCGCTACACTATTTTAGAACCCAAGTCCCAAGCAATGATTACCTCAGCTCCCCTCCACCCACAGGATGCCGTGCATACGGACACTACGAAAATCGACGTAGGTTCGACCCTGTGGATCTTCCACCTCGAAAAAACATCGCTGCGTAAATCATGGATGTCCTGGGTGATTCAAATGCTAAGCCTTATCCTCGCCCTCACTCTGAGCTTTGTGATGATCAACTTTCGCGACCGCACCGAAGAGATTCGCCGCGAAGTACGCAACCAAACCATCGAACTGATTACCCTATCCGAACAGCTCAAAGCAAGCAATGAGGAACTCGAAAGGTTCGTGTTTACCGTGAGCCACGACCTCAAAGTCCCCCTCGTGACGATGACAGGGTTTGTAGGGATGCTCAAAAATCACCTCGAAAAAGGGGAGCTGGATAAGGTACCCGACTCCCTCAACCGCATCCGCAGTTCAAGTGCAAAAATGAGTAATCTGATTTCCGAATTGCTGAACTACAGCCGGATTGGACGTCGAAAAAAAGCGAAAAAATCATGCGACCTCAACAAGATCGTCGCCGAGTGCCTCACCAACCTCCAATACGGCATCCAAAGCAAGAAAATCGAGGTGAACATCGCCGAAAACCTCGGCGAAATTTGTGGGGAGTACGAAAGGATCTTACAAGCATTCTCCAACCTCATTGTCAATGCGATCGAACACGGTTCTAGCGCTACAGAACCACGCATTACCATTCGCAGTAGCCAAACACAAGACGGCGACTTAGAAGTCTATATTACAGATAATGGGGAGGGTATTGATCCGCAACACCATCAAATTATCTTCGAACTGTTTCAATCCAAAAGCGAATCGCCCGACTCCACAGGAGTAGGACTCGCAATTGTCGACAAAGTCATGAAAACCCACGGAGGCAAAGTATGGGTTGAGTCTAGTCCACAGGAGGGGGCCACCTTTGTCCTCTCCTTTCCGCGAGAAATCGTCAATGCCCGTAGATCGCTTACTTAAGGAAGCCTAGCCATGCGTGATGACAATGACCCTATGGAAGCCCGCATACTTTTAGTGGAAGATAACCCCGATCATGCTTATCTCATCGAACAGGTGATTCTTGCAGCACCGGAAAAGTATCAGGTCGTGTGGAAAAAAAACTTTGTCAGCGCCGCAGAATCGCTTCAAAACAATCAATACTCACTCATCTTGCTCGATCTCAGCCTTCCCGATTGCGAGGCCGGCAAAACACTGCTGAATTTCCAACAAATCTGTTACACCCCCATCATTGTGCTGACCAGCCTCGACGACCAAGAACTCGCACTAAACTCGATCCAAATGGGAGCCGAAGACTTTTACTATAAATCAGAATTAACCGAGGGGCACCACTTCGCGAAAAGCATTCGCTTCTCGCTCGAACGGGCCGAGTGGAAACGCAAGGTACGCGAACAAAATGTCAAACTGCAAAACTATACCATCGAGTTAGAAAGGTCAAACCGCGACTTAGAAAGCTACGCCTTTATTGCTTCCCACGATTTACAAGAGCCTTTACGCAAAATCATCGGCTTTTCCCAAATCTTAGTCGAAGACTGCAGCGAAAAACTCGGCCCTGAAGATCTGGAAAATCTGGAAATTATCTCTAAAGCAGCCTCACGCATGCAACGCCTCATCGATGATCTGCTTGAATATTCACGCGTCGACAAAGGCAATCTCAAAATCTCCAAGATCGAAATCCACAAGCTGGTGGATGTGGCCCTACAACAGCTATCCTTTGCCATCGATAACCAAAAGGCACAAATCAACGTCGCCTTTGACTTTGACAGTATCTACTCCGAATATTCCATGGTCTTGCGCATTTTTCAAAACCTGCTTTCCAATGCACTTAAATTTCACCACGCGGACACCTCACCTATCATTCACATCTCTGGAGAAGAGCAAAAAGAGCGCTGGATGTTCACCGTGAAGGACAATGGCATTGGGATCAACCCTGAATACTTTGACAAGGTGTTCACCATCTTCCAACGCCTCCACTCACGTGAAGAGTACGAAGGCACCGGAGTCGGACTCGCCATTTGCCAACGCATCCTCGAACGCTTAGGAGGCTCGATTTCCCTAGAGTCTGAGGTGGGTCAAGGGGCGCAGTTTAAGTTCGAAATCCCTAAGCCAATGCAAGAACTCTAGCGTTTGCAGCACCTGCCACAACCTATCTTGTATAAAAGTCGGTTCTTGCGGTGCCAAAACCTATCTTATTCAGACCTTCAAGGATAGATCTTAGACTTGGAGGGTTAGGGTCAAGAAGCGTCGCAACAATGATGTCAGAGTCACCACCACGTTTGAGCAATGTATCTCTCATCTTTAGACTTACGCTACGGATCTCTGCAAGCGTGTGCTTCTGTTCAAACTCTTCCTGCAAATACTCAAACATATCTGTATGCTCCGAGCCGAGATCGGATGGTTTTACCGTCATCATCGCCAGACTTAAGCCAAGTGCATAGATATCGTTTTTTACCGAGTCCAAGACCAAATTATTTGAGATGATAAATCTTCGTATCTCTCTTCCATAGTGCCTGCCTTCCTCTGCCCACTTCACATGGACTTCCTCTGTCACAGCAGAGTACATTTTGACAAGATCCTCATCTTCAAACAGCTTTTCAAAATCTATATTTTCGGGATCTTCTTGAATACCCGCCTTCTTAAGAAATATTTCGAGTACTAAAGAGAAAAACTCATCTTCTATCTGGCTTTTCTTTTTGTGCACCAGAAGGTACTCCGGGCTTAAAGTGATTGCTGTAAAAGGATTCCAAGATATGTGCAAACGGCCAGCAGCACTTGCCGAACCCAGGTCCGTTAAGAGTAAGTTCCAGTCCCCCATATCTTTTTGCTTGGACAGCAATATATTTTGCGGCTTGATGTCAAAGTGGGCAATACCATTCTTATGCATCGTCTCCAATGCTTGGATAAGGTGATAGACGTCATAGCGAGGCAATCTCTCATTTATGGAGAGATACCCCTCCAAGCTCCTCTCTTGCAGCTTATATGCAGAAAAGATCTTCGTATGATCTTCTTCTACTTTGACCCACGAGCCATAGTAGATGACATGGCCTGCTTCCCCAGAAAAAAGGTCTGACAGCTCTACTTGACGCATCGCCGCATAGTAAAGGTCGTCTGCGTTTTGTATATGGGACTCTTTAATCGCAATCTCCGCATCACCGACACGGTATTTGAGCACCTTTCCAAATCCACCCTCACCCACGTCCTGTAAGTACAATGCGGTCGGAAGCGACTCATTTAGGGTCGCATCTATCTGATCAAACGCGCTTCTGACAGCTTTAAGATCCTTATCTTCGTACAAGTACAAAGGTTTGTCTTCGTTATATTCACGCCACCATTTTTGCCCGTTTTTTAAAGAAGACAACACTCCATACTTGGCCTCAAGATATTCGTCGGTGACTTTATCACTATTGTACTTTTCAAGCGTAAAAAATTGAGGATTTACAGAGTTTTGCTGCTGTAAAATCAGCTCTTTTCTGGGAAAGTGTTTCCATGAGCGCTTTGCCGACCGTGAAAAAGGGTGGGGTATCGTACACGCGCTCAGACCTGTCATGACAGCCAGAGCGACCATAATGATACGGGGGTTCATTTTTTGTGTTTCCTAACTTTAATCATTTTATATTTATTAACATGTGATGTAACGTTCTTTTTCACTTAATAGCAAAGGATAAATGATGGAACTGACAAGAATGTAACGCTGTAAGGATTTTTTAATCTGCAGTTGTAGGAGAACTAACTCTCATCCCACTTTGCTATTATTTCTTCGTACAGAGTTTCTATTTCATGATTCCAAGCAGCAAAATTAGTCATTTTGGTTGCTCCCAGCCACTGGACATGTCTTCCTTATGCGGCCCTCTCAGGTTATGAATCAGCACTAAGGAGTGCAATCTCCGACCAGATCCTTTTTAAGCAAGTAATAAAAAAGCTACAAGCCACCCTCTCTTTTAGATAACCAACCCTCTAGGAGGGGTATCGCTTCATTCTTCTTATTGACAGTGGCAAAAAACATATCAGCTCCTCCATCATATGGAGAGTAGACACCATCTGTATCATTCGAATAAAAGGATACAAATGAGACCTTTTCCCTTGCAACATCCTCTTACGAAA
>JAPPOJ010000243.1 GCA_028817975.1 Zetaproteobacteria bacterium
GCAATATTCTACATAAATTAACTCTGATGAGCACTCAATACTATACACAAACAAAAGAAATTATTGATATAATAGAAAAATACCAGCGTATTGGACAAATAATACTCCCTATTGTGATGAGGCAACAATCCAATTATTTGCAACATTATCAGTTGCAAATTTCAAAGTGGGAGATTGATATGAGATGGAAAAAGATCTCCTCACTCAGTCCAGAAGCACTTGAAATACTCACGAATCAAAGCCTTCCGTCTCTAATTACCTTTGAACCTTTTAAAAAAAATTGATATATGGTTTTTAACAAACAAGTACAGTCTTTTTTCATCATCCTTACCTTCACATTAAGTGGATACATACAGCCTATTTTAGGTAAAGATTTTCCAGAACAACACTTCTGGCTAAAGTTCTTTGAATACTATGGGCCTTCTTTTCTCACGAGAGTCTCAGCTACCAAAACACCACTTTCGCTCCAAGATCATAAAAAAGAACTCATCTCGCACATTCAAGCTTCACGAGAAGAATACCAACAAATTCTTTCCCAACATCGCGACTCACCTCTCACGGATAGGATTTTTATCAATCTTATTGAAACCGATATCCTACTAGAAATCATTGCAACACATTCTGCAGAAAACAAAAAAACTTACCTGGATCGTTTTTCATCCTACCTTCCTGATCTCACAAAGCAACTTCAAGAGACTCCAACCAATGCAAAAGAGAGGGGAGAAATCCTCTTTTATGCCTCTTGGATGGCCCACCGCTTGAGAAACAAAGAACTCGCCGAAAAGTTTTGGCATCTTATTCCTAAACTCAAAAAAAAATCTCTACATACTTATGTAGGCTGTCTCATTGCCGCAGATGCTTTTTTTGAAGGTAAAAATTACAACCAAGCCGCTCATTTTTATACTTGTGCCTACGAGGGTATTCATAACTTAGAAAAAGCATGGCCTTCCTCATGGCAAGTATGGTTGGAGTATCGCCTCTTGTGGAATCACTACCGTGGTGGAAATCTAGAACAGTCTCGCACACATGCACATAATATTCTTCAGCAAGGTAGAGGACTATTAGATCCTGCCACTTACTCTCACATTGTAAATGATGCGACTGACATTATTAGCGAAGCCATTATTGAATACGATTTTACCCACCCAGGTTATATTCGCCAACTTTCCTATCCAAAAGAAAATATAGAACATGGCAAGTGGATGTATCTACTCGCACACAAGCTCTATCATCAAGGACAAGATGAACTCTCCCTTTTTGTACTCACTAAGCTAGGCGCGCACTACCCCCTACACAGCTACCGATTTAAATATCTAAGTTTAAAAATAAAAGTGTTACAACGCATGAAGCGGACATCATCTGCAAATCAGGTCAAAGAAGAGATTGCCACTTTTTTAAGCCCACACGGATCTTCTTCTATGCTCCAAAACCTGACATCTACTGAGCTTACACAGCTCTTTGCTATTGTAGAAAGCCTCGCTCATCAATATCAGCAACGCAAAAGTGCTCACTTTATCCAATCTGCGGCAGGTTATTATCTGTCTCTCATTGCTAACTCAAATGAGACTGAGAAACAACCCATATGGCACTTAAAAATAGCCGAACTTCGTACTCACTTACGTCAGTACAAACTAGCTTCAGCTGCTTACCAAAAAGCTCTTCAACTCACTCATCTGGGAGATCCCAAGCATTTTAAAGCACTATACGGTACTATCCAGTCTTTAGAAAAAGAAATACGCTCTAAATCACTGACAAATCTTGCAACCCATGCAACTCTTGCCACAGAGGAAGAAATAACGCCTCTGCTCCGATATATTGATCAAATCTTAGAAATGTACCCCCAAAAAATAGAGACTGTTCAAGCTCTCCACTTAGGCGCCATCCTTCTACAAGAAAACAAGCACTTGACACCAGCAACTAAGTATTGGCTCAAGGCAGTCGCACACGCAAAAAAACCTACATTCCGTCGACAAGCTATACGTCACCTTATTCAAATATACGCCCAAACCCAAACAAAACAGACTCAGCTGGAACATATTGAACAATTCCTGACCCAAGAGTCTGCCTCTTCAGTAGGACACGATTTTATCGATGAGCTAGGGGCTCAACTCGCTCAGCTAGCAGAAAAAATTGCGGAAGAGTTTTATCGACAAGGGCAGTGGGTAAACGCAAGTCAATTGCTACACCGTGTCACTCAACACCAAAAAAAGATTCAACAACGCTCTTACTTAGCTTTAAAAGCTCTCTCTTACATGTCCCTCAGCGGACACTGGAAAGAAACCCTAAGCTTGGGCCATGAGATCAAACCACTACTGAAGCAAAAAGAACGCGCAAACTGGTTTTTGTTGATGGCTAAGGCTGCTCAATATATCTTACAATTCAAGCAATCTCTCCAGTATTACAAAAATTTTGTAGAGGAATTTCCACATCACAAGCAGGTTAATCGTGCACTGCAACAAATTATTTTCATTGCCCCTATTACAGAAAACCACCTTATGGCTGCAGAACATGCGATCATCCTGGCCTCAAATCTCTCTAACCATAGTCTTGAAAAGATGGCCTATCTACTCAAAGCAGGAAAAATATATCTCGACCAAGAAAAATATCATCTTGCTATGACAGCACTGCAGAAGTCACTACATATTCACAAGTCTCCTCTGGTCAAAGCTGATATTTTACGACAACTTGCTATCGTTGCTTGGAAAAGAGACGACACTTCTAACGCTTTGAGTTACTTGGAAAAAGCAGAAAAGTGGCTGCAACAGGTACGTGCCAAAATAGCTCTCCATAACTTCTACGATGCACAAGCAAAAAATATATATACAAAGGCAAGTATCTACTATGCTCGCGCTATTACCACGACAGAAACCTCCGGTTGGTCGACCCAAACTTGGGTCCAAAGGCAAAAAGAATACCTCAAAGCGAAAAAAGAATTGGCAAAGCTTATAAAAGTGAAAGATCTCTCATGGAAAATCAAAGGTAAATCAATGGCTGCAGAGCTTGCAACCCGATATGCTAAAGACCTTGAGTTTCATCAAGATCCCATCCTTGGAGCAAACTTGCTCAAGAAAGCACAGCTTATGAAGCAAGTTACCCAGCTCAAAAAAGAGGCCTCACAACTTTTAGCTGAATGTAAGGCCCATCTCCGTGAAGGAACTCATATTTATCCAACCCAATTTTCTATCGCACTCAATCACCAAATTCACCTGGAACGTGCGCACGCTGCAGACTTTGACCTTAAAAGCGGCTTTAGTTTGCCAGACCCTATTTTCCTTGATTGGCCATACCTGAAAGAACCTATTCCAGATGCACACACCGAAACAAAGCATCACTTAAATCAGGAGAATCCAAAACCATGACCTCCTTTTATATCTCTCTGCTAGGGCTGTGTGTCGTTGCTTGTAGTACCCCTGTAACTAAAAAAGCACCTACTCTGGTCAATTCCACTCCACAAATTTCTCCTGCAACGGTCCGGCAAGCGTTTGAGTTTCCAGCCATTCAAAAAAAAGACTGGTTGCCTTTTTTTCAAATCACCCCTTCAACTCAGCCACCTCAGCCTTCCGCTTCACCAAATTCGTCACTCACTCGCATCAATCAACTTCTTTATGAGGGCAATATCAAAGCAGCCACTCCTTTGTTAGAAGACTTTCTACATCACCATCCTCATCATACAGAAGGGCTTTTCGCATTAGCCAGGATTAAGCTTCTCTCAGGTGAGTTCGAGCAGTGCATGAATATTCTCAACGCAAACGAAAAGCGTCTTGCAGACACCCCCCTAACCCCATCCATACAACGAATACGCATACATTACATGCGAGCCAGAGCTTTGTTCGAAGCTGGGCGTTGGGAAGATTCCATGCGCCTTGCTCAAAATATCTTACTCAAACATGACGACTTTCTGCCTAGCTACAGCCTCATTGCAGGAATCTTAATTCACAAAGGCTATCAAGCTCAGGCGGAATTTGTCTTGGATCGTGCTTTGGACATTTCCGGGGAATCACCAGGAGCAGATCTGCTGAATTTAAAAGGGGTCCATGCATATAGTCGCGAAGATTACCTCAAAGCCATCGAATGGTTTGAAAAAGCTCTTATCGCCAATAAACATTATCTCCCCTCACAAATTAACCTTGCAAACTCTTACCTGGCACTCGGGGACCATGCACAGGCTAAAAAAATGTACAGCAATATCCTTGCTAAAACACCCGATCAGGCCATTGCTTGGCTCGGTCTCGCAGTTGCCGTACAACATGAAGGGGAGTCGAAAGATATTGAGCGTTATCTGCAAGCTGCAATACAAAATGGCCCTTACCTCGCTTCAGCAAAACTCAACCAAAGCCTGTACTTACTTAGTCATGGTGCTAATAAGGTGAACGCACTGCCTTACCTCAAAGAAGCTCAACACGCACGCAAAGCTTCAGAACGGGTAAAAGTCACCGCCGGCCTACTTTTCGAAATAATTCACAAGCCAACAACCCATTTACCTGCAACTCACCTAATAACCCATTGATATACAAATGATTTAGTTTTTTTTATTTCACTTCCTCAAAAAAGCGCCGAAGTACAGCCCGGACACAGGGTCAGCGGCTTAAATTCGGGGGTAAAGATGGTCTATATGAAAAAAACAAATGAGACAGGCAAACGAACCAACCGCAAAGGACCATCATTTAATCGACTTGCGCAACTCTTAGTAGTTGAGGATGACCCCACCTTTCTCAAATTCTTTAAAATCCATCTCAATCGCTACTTCTCTAAAGTACATGTTGTTTCCAATGGCAAAGATGCTAAAAAATGGCTACAAGATAACAAAGCTGATCTGATCATTACCGATTTACATATGCCAAAAATGAACGGCTTTGACCTCAACAAAGGGGTACTCACACTCTTTCCCAATATTCCTATCATCGCAATTACAGGGGCTTTACTCAGCCCAGAGGAAGAAGCCATTCTACAGACCAGGTTTGACGGCGTACTTTACAAACCATTTGAATTCGATAAATTTGACTCTGTTATTCAAAAATCTATCTTACTTGCAAATTTATATAATAGTATTGCGGCAGAGCTTAAGCAAGAGAAGCTCGATACCCTTGAGCTTTGGGGAAAGGACTCTGAGGGATTCCCAATACGTAACCCCGAACAAATTGCTAAAGATAAATATGCAAGCCTGAGTAAAACAATTCAAGACCTTCTAGCCCAAGTGGCTGCAACCCGAAGATTCTTAAGTGCTGCATAACCAGAGTTCTTGTTCCTCCAGCAAGTTTCCAATCCCACAGTACCCCCAATCTAGACTAAACGAGGGTGTGTCTACAGAATACCCCTTTCCTTGCAAGATTTTTTCTTGCAGTCCCCCCTGTGGATTGGTATATTTTCTCTAAACTTGAGATACAAACTCTTTTTATTGTTTGCAATTTCTACTTGCCCTGCTGTGGCAAACCCCACACATGGTGAGCTACTTAGCGTTTTAGCGGAGACTATATATGAGAATTCTCGTTGTGGAAGACGACACCGCACTTGCAGACCTACTTGCTAGATGCCTAAGAGAAGAAGCTTATGCTGTTGACATCGCCTCCGATGGACATGAAGCTGAGTGGGCCGCCTTTGAAAACCCTTATGACCTCATCATTCTTGACCTTATGCTACCACGTAAAAGTGGTATGGACGTTCTCAAAGAGCTACGCAGTTCTGGAAGAACGATGCCAGTACTCATTCTCACTGCTAAAGATGCTAAAGAAGACCTTGTCGCCGGACTCGATGCAGGGGCAGACGACTATCTCACCAAGCCTTTTAGCCTAGATGAAATTAGCGCACGTGTACGCGCTCTATTACGGCGACGCACCAGCATCTCACTTCCCCATATTGAAGTCGGCCCTATTTCCATCAATCCTGCCCGGAAAGAGATTCACATTGCAGGGGAGCTGGTGGAATTTACAGCCAAGGAATATGGGCTACTGGAATACTTTGCCCGTAATGCAGGCACTGTACTCACACGGATGCAACTCTCCGAACACGTTTGGGACATTAATTTCGAGCCGACCTCAAACGTAGTCGATGTTTATGTGGGCTATCTGCGCACCAAAATTGCCAAAGTGCTTGACGACCCCATGATAAAAACTGTTCGTGGACACGGTTATATGTTAGACTGTTCCGACTTCACAAAGTACAGCACCGAGCAATCCGCTACACATTCGGTCGCTAAACACTCTTAAAGACTTCTGAGGCATATATAGATCCAT
The DNA here is from genome assembly GCA_028817975.1 of Zetaproteobacteria bacterium. Classification (GTDB taxonomy): domain Bacteria; phylum Bdellovibrionota_B; class Oligoflexia; order Oligoflexales; family Bog-1112; genus JAPPOJ01. The sequence goes on from JAPPOJ010000243.1 coordinate 6,231, forward strand.
ATGGCACAATCTTCCATTGCAAGGCTTTTCCAACTTGTTCAGAAAATTGGCCTCACCTATGATCTGATCCCTGTACGCATGCGCCTTAGCCTTGCCTATACATTGTGGATGGGAGTATTTTATGCCTTTATTGGTGGAGTTATGTACAAGCTCGTGGAGCGCAACCTGCATGACTCCGGAATATGGGCTACTGGAATACTTTGCCCGTAATGCAGGCACTGTACTCACACGGATGCAACTCTCCGAACACGTTTGGGACATTAATTTCGAGCCGACCTCAAACGTAGTCGATGTTTATGTGGGCTATCTGCGCACCAAAATTGCCAAAGTGCTTGACGACCCCATGATAAAAACTGTTCGTGGACACGGTTATATGTTAGACTGTTCCGACTTCACAAAGTACAGCACCGAGCAATCCGCTACACATTCGGTCGCTAAACACTCTTAAAGACTTCTGAGGCATATATAGATCCATATGGCACAATCTTCCATTGCAAGGCTTTTCCAACTTGTTCAGAAAATTGGCCTCACCTATGATCTGATCCCTGTACGCATGCGCCTTAGCCTTGCCTATACATTGTGGATGGGAGTATTTTATGCCTTTATTGGTGGAGTTATGTACAAGCTCGTGGAGCGCAACCTGCATGACTCCGTTAACTCTGCACTCATATCTTCCGCAGAAACCCTACGTGACGTCCGCTTCGCCTTTACCCTTGCGGATACAAACGACGCACTCTTTGACCCTATTTTTCGTGAAACTTGGCAACTCTCTCAGTTTTTACACGAAAGATCCATTCGTCCCGTCGCAAGAATTATCAACACCCAGTCGAAAAAAAACTCTATCGAATCTCAAGAGCAAGTGGTCCTACCGATCACCCCAAAGGCAAAGCACCGAGCTGGCTTCGGACTCGCAACCGTAGAAACCTTCCGTATCTCCGGACGCTCTCCCTTGCGTCTCGTCAGCTTACCCATCCTGGTGGACGGCATCTTTACAGGAGAGCTTATCCAAGTGGGAGTCTTTCTTGGCCCTACTCTGGAAACCTTACACAACACCGCTTTTTCTTTGGCCGCAGCACTCATGATCGCCTTGATGATTTCAATTATCTTCGGTTTTGCCCTCACCCGAAGGGCTTTCCGCCCTGTAGGTGACATTACAGCTGCAGCTGCACAAATGGACATGCTAGACTTAAGCATTCGCCTTCCCGTTCCACCGGCACACGATGAGCTACGCAGTTTATCTGAAACCTTTAACCTCTTGTTTGACAAACTGGAAGACGCACTCAAACGCTTACGCCGCTTCGCAGGCGACGTTTCTCACGAGTTGCGCACCCCACTTGCCGTGCTCCGCGGAGAAGCAGAACTGGCACTTCGCCGACCACGTACTGTGGAAGAATATCAAGCTATCCTCAAACAAATCGCCAAAGAAGCTCACAACATGACGGCTATCGTACAAGACCTCCTACTGTTCGCTAAAGCAGAGAGTGGCACCATGGCTCTTAGCCAGGAAAAAGTACCCTGCGCTATCCTTATGATGGACATCGCCCAAGACTTGCATCCTATTTTTAGCCAAAAAAATATCCGTCTACGATTACAACAAACCCCCAATCAAGATATCTTCGTCTCTCGCACCTACATTACCCTCGCACTGAAGAATATCCTTCTCAATGCCATCAAGCACTCCGCAAATCAAAGCTCCGTACTCTTTGACTGCAAACTCATCATGCACTCAGAACAACTGCAATGGGTACAAGGACAAACACCCCCAGGGTGGTCCTATGTATGGCTTGGTAAACTAGAAAAAGAGCAAGACTATGTATGTTTCTCAATTCTTGACCAAGGAGAAGGAATTCATCCTGAGCTACTAGGACAAATCTTCGACCCCTTTGTGCGTATTGACTCCGCACGAAATCGAGATATGGGAGGAAGTGGTATTGGCTTGAGCTTAACACTCGCACTCATCCGCCTGCACCACGGGGTTATCTGCGTACAATCCAAAGTTGGCAAAGGCGCACAGTTTCTCGTCTATTTACCCACAGAAGCGTCGACCACGACCTAAATCAATGAAGAGTGGCAGGACCCCGAGATTTTCCACGTCCGATGACCCACGCTCGAAAGGCCGGAAGCACCTCTAAGTGCCATGCTTCGCTTAAACGCAAGTTAAAAAACTCCTGATAAAGTAGGTCTAAACAAGTACAAAAAAATTCCACAGCTTCTATCTTCTGCAATAACTCAGCTTCGTGGACGAGAGCCGGCTCTACTTGATCTGTGGATAACTCTGCGGTCTCATGCTCTCGTACCAATACGGACGTAGGAGCTAAGTCTTTGTGGTGCAATACCGCAGAAACCACTTCATAACGCTCATTACTCATCCCTACACGCACTTCTCGCACCATATGACCCGAGAGTAATGAGGCCTGTGCGGCTGTACTTCCAGCTGGCGCCCCCCCCTTAAAGGTCGTTTCATGTCCATCTGCAGCGTACGGCCGTAACCCCAAACGGTCATCTATCCAAACATCAAAGCCTCTCGCGACTTCCTGAGGACGCGACTCGGTCACAAACCACAACCACGTGAGAAACTCAGACCCAATATAGGGCTTAGCCTGAGACAGCTGCTGAAAGCTCTCTAGCCGCGTACGGACAAGCTCTGTAACCATGTTTTCTTGCATATTAGACATCTTTCTCAAAAATAACCGACCTCTCAGGAACGACTCGTCACCGAGATTAAGGCATGATGGACAGCTTGTAATCTCAATACCTGTTGCCTACCCAAAAGCACAAGACTCGCCAAATGGCCTACAAAGGCTGCTCACAGTACAAACACAGATGTTCCAGCCCTCCAGAATTCTTCAAGTACGAGCCACAGCCGCTTGCTCTGCCAGCAGTGTCAACTCATCTACAATGGATGCGCCTCGCTTGCCCGTCTTGAAAGCCAGCTCTGCTGCTTGACATCTCGAAATAAGGCGGACGACCTCCGTATACGATTCTTGCCTTGCACAACGCTCAAATCGAGCTTTTACACGTGCAGGCAGGCGCCGGACCAGGCCTTTATTCACTTCCGACCCCCCATCTGGATAGAAAGCCAGGCGCTGGTAAAGGTGACGTGTAAAAATTCCTAAAACGCTTAGGGGTGACTCACCCTGAGCAATGAGGTTGCGACAAAGGGCTATCGCCGCACCAGCTCGACCTTCTAATAAATGGTCTGTTAAGGCAAAAACATGTTCTTCACGCTCCACGTGAATAAGCGGAGCTATATTCTTCCAGTCACAGACTTGTGTATGGTTCGCCAAGATCAGTGCTAATTTACTTAGCTCGTTCGTCAACAACATACAATCTTCCTGACACCAGATCCCCAACTGCACTAGGGCCGCATCCGTAAATTTCAACTTAAAGAAGCAGCTCTGCCAACGCGCCCACTCACGAAAAGCCGCATACTTTGGCTCCAAGACGGGACAAATGGTCGCATTCAAAGCATGCAGCCTTTGTAACAAAGGCTTACTTTCAGAACCCAAATCAGCCAACACTACAAACCCTGAAGGGCGCACACGGCCCAGCAGTTCCAGGATTTCTAGTTTATTTTTTCGCTTGGCAAAACCAGACACCAAAGTAAGCTGAGGAGCATCAAACAAGCCATGCGCACCTAAAGCTTCAAGACGCCCACGATAGTCACCTGTAGACACATCCACACGCACAACCGTCTGCACAGTATGGAGCTTGTGCCAGCACGAACTGACTTTAGTCAAAGCATCCACGCTCAAAAAAGGCCCCTCCCCGACCAAGGCCAGACAGTAAGGGGAACTGTGGCTAGCAATAGCCTGACAGAAGCGCTCTACCTGATGACAGTATGCATCCACAGAGGGTTTCATAGTCAAATCTCTTTACTGGATGTTAAAACGGAGAGATTATACCACAGATTGAGCCACAGGAGAGATTGTATTTTTATTTCATTTAATTTTTTCTTATTCTGCTCATGAAACTCCCGAAACAGGTGGAGCTGCTAAAGAATCTTCCTGGACAACCGGAGAGCCCAGCTGCCATGACTGCTGTTCCCACCTCGCCACCACAC
>JAPPOJ010000237.1 GCA_028817975.1 Zetaproteobacteria bacterium
TAGTCTCCTCATGCTCGATTTCGGTCAGGCTAGAATGCGCAACCCTAACCCAACAGAGTTCAGCTCCGCCGAGATTAAACTCCTCAGCTCACTCATCGCCCCCATGCGCTCTTTATATTTGCGGATCAAGAACCAGAAAAAAGATTTGTACCGTTACTATGAAAAAAAACGCGCCGAAAAACATAGCAGCCTGATCAACAAAGTAAGACTTCAAAACTGGGTCCATGAGCTAAAGCACTACAACAATGTGGAACTAGCAGGTATCGAGGACCACCTTCAAGAATCTCTCCAACTTTTTGTACGCAATACAGAGGGCTTGAGTGAACAACGCCTACGCGAGATCGAATCTTCAGGCACGACTTTAGCGCAAGATGAAAAAAGTGAAGAATGTGCGATCTGTTTAGAGGTCGAGGAAAACGCCGAAGTCTTCCAACTGCCTTGCAAGCATACTTTCCATAAAAGCTGCGTCATGGGCTGGTTTGAAGAACACACCACGTGCCCGATGTGCCGCACAGATGTCCTCGCAGAAAAGGACTAGGCGGTTCTATCTTTTTGCTGCCATGTTAACGAAGCTCATGGGGTAAATACTCAGGCAGGCTGACAATTACAACAACTCACATATGAGTTGTTTTTTATTTTAAAGTGTGTTAAGTTTCTTTCCTAAAATTCAGATTACAAATATTTTCACAGGAGCTTCCCCCTTGAAAAAAGTGTTGCCGGTATATGTCACCTTATTCTCCCTACTCAGCATGCCAAGCTTGGCGCAACCCACCCCTGCTCACCCCAACAAGCCTGCACTCCTCGCCTGGGGTGGACTCGCGCTCACTGCTGTAGGCACCTTAGGAGCTTTAGCGCATCGCTTCTTACAACGACCTGCGTTCTCTTCCACAAACCGCCCAGATAGCCTGGGCCACGACGCTGTGATCCCCAACCCACAAACATCCTTCTTTTGTGTCCAAAAAACAGCGAACGTATACTTTGTCATGGAAAGGGTCACAGCAACCAATGTACACAAATGGCGTGAGTTCGCAGCGCGCGATTTAAGTGGCAAACGTTCCTTTCGCGTCATCTCCAAGCACGCCGATAAGGCATATGGGTATCCAGAGCAAGACAGCGAAAAGCAAGCCGTCGCAGCCAAAATCGTTGCGGCAGGAAATATTGAGAAACTCCAAGCAACACTCGACCTCACAGAACAAGCCTCCAACTCCCCACGTCAATTTTGGCTGGCATACGTATACACCTCCGTCAAAGCTCCCCGGGGATCACTCGACCTACGCAACGCAGCCAAAGTCGCAAAGATCATCTCTATCGTTGTCGATCCAGCCACACAGCACTACGTACAGGTAGGACTCACGGACAATATCAGTCACCTCTTTACTCCCGAAGCCATCACTCCCGCGTATATTTCCTTACCCTTACAAGGGTTCGCCGCGTGGTTCCTACAACAGCGCCTGCCACAGCTACGCTACGTGCTGACCGCTCCAGCCGCACAGATGCTGACACACTTCCGCACCGAACTTCCCAACGATATCGCTAGACTCACCCAAACCACTTTCTGGATGAGTGAACAAAAGATAGGAATCTTTCGGCGCCCTGGCCCCACGACATACTTACCCATGCCTGAACACGGCCCGGGTCTTGGACACCCCAACATCTGCACCATAGGTAAGGGAGGAAGAGGTACTTGGTACACCCCACCAGGACGTATTCTCATTGATACGACGGCACTCATAGAGTATTTCCGACAATATTAAAAGCTGGTCACGGAAGATGATACGGAACCATCCAATGGTATTCAGGATCTTGGCTCACTGCAACAATCCCTTTCAGATGCCTCGCCCCCCCGCACCATGGCCAACAAACCTGCCTAAAGGCTGCACCGCTCAAGTAGAGCGCTGTTATCATCACCAGCGCTCTCTGCACCAACTGTGGTCGAGCACGTGCGAAACTCCACAACTGTTGCAAAACGCTAGAGCCTGACCGCCACACCTCAAAGCCGACCTGTGACACCCCACAGGTGACACCCGCAAGCCCCCCTCCTATCAGCGAGCCGACAAGAGTTGCGGGCGAAGGTCGAGGTAAGGGTGTACCCCACCGTATCCCCTGCTGCAGCATAGCCACCGGAGCTTGAATCCACACAGGAGCCACCACACATCCACGCAACACTGCATCCGCCTGTAAGACTGCTGCCTGCCCCACCGGCAACGACAGCAACAAAGCTCCGAGCACAGGAGCGAGTTTAGACACCCAGCCCTCTCGCCATGCCTGAAGCCACAGCTGGGAAAAGCTAGGAGGATACGCCTGCAGCTCCAGCTGCCACATATGCAGGTCAAAACGCTTGAGGAGCGCCCATTTCTGCACTAAGGGAATAGGCGCTGCACTGACGAGACCTTTAAACACCTTTTCCACCTCAGATGCCGGAGAAGAGGCGGCCGCGACAGCTAACGCATGTAAGCATTGCGCAGATAAATCTTGCCGTGCGCCCACCACCAGGTCAGCCCATTGTGAAAGACAAGAGCTTGGGTCATCCCCAGCATCGTTCAGGGGCAACAAGTCACCCGCCAGCTGCTGCACGAGGAGCTGCCACCATTGCGCAAGCAAGCGCCGCTGTCCCTGAAGATCACGCAGTTGATCTTGCGCAGACACAAGTTGTGCTGCCCGCACCTTAGACCTCTGACGATACGCATGGCCCAACGACATCTTCTCTAACTCAAGTCGGTGTAAAGGGTCTGGACGCCATGCCGCCGTTCGCTGTACCTGCCAAAGGTGATCGTCCTCCAACTGCTGCTGAATAAGCTGGTCACGCGCACGACGCGCACATCGCAAAGCCTGAGTATGCCGCTCCAAATAAGCTGCATGACACTCTTGCTCCCAACGCATCCACAAAAAAAAATGTTCATTATAAGTGGCCATATGGGCACGCAGTTGCTGCACACGCACCTCACCTTGCACCGAAGGACGCCATCGCCGCAATAATCCGCGACGACCTACTGCCAGCTCAACCCATTCCGCACGAACATGCTCTAGAGAAAGCACCTCCTCAGACAAGTCAGGAGGCAATGCTAAAGGACAGTCGCGCAAGACAGCGTCACGCAGGTCTTGGAAGGAGGCATCCGCAACACCACATATGCACCCGAATAGACAACCCAAAGTGACGACTCCAGTGCTCCACCGACGTCCTCGCATCGCGCCCTCCTCTACCCTTACACATGGGCTGCCCGCGCACGCCTAAAGGCTAGATATTGGTATTGGGAAATAAAAACAATTGGCCACCCCCACAAGTCGCATGGCCAAAGTTCAAAACAATCGTGCCCTGACGATCACGTTCCACGGTAAAATAAGGCTGCTTAGCCGAAAATGCACACTCACCTTCCGTATTCCGCAAAGAGTCTTGAATAATCGCGTCACGATCCGGCATCGACTTATAGCCCAAGGTACGAAAGGCTGCATGAATCCACGCTCGCCCGTCCTGACGATCTACGGCCGTAAACTCGACAAAACCGTGAAGAACCTGTCCACCTGAGCTCAAGCGCATCGTCGCCGCACCCAAAAAGCTCTTGCGACGCGCATGCATATTTGAGGTCGAGACAAAATACTGCTCCGCTAATCCTTCATCCTCAAATAAAGGTAAGAAGTGGATCGCTTGATGTGCCAACCACGCTTCCTCCAAGCCTGCAACCGTCGTATGTTGATAACTCCACACCTGGCTACCATCCCTTGTGTAGTCCACAAAGCGACGTATCCGCGCATGGGACAACGGCGCATTCCAACGTAACAAACGCCCCGTCATGTAGCTGTGGCCTTCCCCTGAGTGAAGCTGCTGTGCCAGTGCGGACCAGGACAGTGGCTGATCCGCTGCATCCGTATACGCAAACGGATCTACCTCCAGAACAGGAGCAGTCCGAGCTGGCGTAATGGCGGCTACATCCACCCCAGCCTTCGGATCAACAGGAACCTCTTCCACAACAGACGGTGTCGACATTACATCACGGCCTTTTGCTTTTTTCTTCTTCTTACCTTTTGATTTTTTCTTCTTCTTACTCTCAGCTGCATCCAACAAGTCAAGCTCCGCAGCCGCTAAGTCCGCAATCCTTTGCTGTAACTCAAACTGCATCTGCTCAGCTTTGACTTTATAGTCGCGATACTCTGGACTACGTAGAAACGTGCCAAAATATGGTTTGCGGTCCAAGATATCTTGCATATCTTCCACGTGGCCACTTTGTAGCGCTTCCAACACATCCCGTTCTTCCGGATGCCGCTCCAAGATCCAGCGGGCGAAAAATAGCAACTGCGCCGAACTTGTGCAAAACTCATGCACAAAGTTAGGGTCATTACGCTCTTCGTAAAATGTCGGAGCTTGTTGCTTGTTGTTCAGCTTATCCCGTAAGCGGCCACGTTGGCGCAAACGCTTCCACTCTTCGCTACTTACCAGCATGTCCTCAACTTTAAACAAATGCCGAGACTCGGGCCGAAAGTCACTCGCCTGGATATCCACAAAATCGGTGCGTGCACGCATTTGCATATACTCTCCCCGCTGGCGCATGATGTCTGCCATAGAGGTCCCCTCACGTACAAACTTAGTGTACATCTTCTGTTGGGCCTTGTGCATCATCTTCCGAAAACCTTCCAACATACGCTGATACGCATTGGGTTCGAGAATGGCACTGATTTGGTATGGAGTATCACGCAGACCGAGTGCACCCGCCACATGGTACTCAAAAAGAGGCGGTAGCACTTCCGGAACGGACATATCTTCGGGAGAAAATTCAGTACTAAACAGAAAATAGAGGCGAATCATCTCTTCCAGATGCGGCACAGAAGTATCCATATCCTCATAAGAGAAGTTCAAGCCCTGCTTGGAATGACCCACTTTAAGCAGACGATGTAACAAAGGAATGACCTTATGATTCCCAGAACAAACCGTCGCCATCGACTCCCGAGACTCATCAAAATCACAAACCACCGGCCGATCCTTGGTTTCTGCTACCAAGCTTGGTCCAGCCGAGGCATCCACGATCATCGCTGTGGACTGAATCATGTGTGCGGCAAAATCTCGGACTACACTTGGATACTCTTGTGGAGAAGACGGGCGCTCCCCAGGAGCAAGGTCACTCAGCAACTGCAGCAAAGAGTCCGCCAGCTGATAAAAAACACCCACCGCATCTGCGCGTTGCCGTTCAAAATAGAATGCCTGTCGTCCTTTCGATGTAGGTCCCGCATGCAACGGACCACTGAAAGCCAACATAGCCAACACCACGGGCACACCCTTACGACCTGGGCATGATTGATTCAAAAACACAAAAAACCTCATTTTTTTAAAAAAAAGTTGGGACTTTAAGACTTATCACTCCAAAACAACTATCTGTCATAGCGCAAGCATACTGTGAATATGGAAGCTCACCGCATGGAGGAGATAAAGTTTTAATAAAACCTATAACAAGTGTTATGGTGACACAAAAAGGTAACCCATAAATTCAAATCTATAAGATACCAAAGCTTAATTTAATTCTAAACAAATAAAAGTCAAGATATTTATTTAAATCTTTAAAATGATTCCTAGCTTTGCCCACAAATCATTTTCTTAGCACACCCCCAACTCACTTACAAGATTCTCTGCACAGAGGTCTGCACGATTGTTGAGAATAAGCGAAGCATTTTCGCGTAAAGTGCGCTTTCCGATTAAGATTTGCATATGAGAATGGTTTTTTGTGCCCCCACATTCCATCCAAAAGTAAGACCCGATAACCTAAACAAGAGTCCCAATCTCCATATAGAATGTGACTCTTGAACTCTTTCAACTTGCTTCGCCCAAAAAAGAAAGGACCATCATTTTGAACCGACGGATGCTCAAAAATCAAATGGCAACAGTACAAAAGAGCACTTCGAACTGGCGCTGTCGCATCTCACAGCTGACATGCAGCGCACTCTTACTATGTAATACCTCCCATGCGCAAGGTACTCCCCCACAACTAGGCCCAGCAAAGAATGCTATTTTCTTTATTGGCGATGGTATGGGAATCGCTGCCATCACCGGTGGACGGATTTGGAAAAAGGACTCGACCACGCCGCTCGCGATGGAAAAGCTCCCCACCCTGGGCATGGTAAAAACCTATTCTTCCTCGGACTTCGTGACCGACTCGGCTGCCTCCGCTACAGCTTTGGCAACCGGAGTCAAAACACGCAACGGCATGCTCAGCATGAGCGACCCTGACCTCGACCCTAGTGGGAAGTCACGCCCCTTAGAAACCTTGTTCGACCTCGCCCACCAAGCCGGGAAATCTCTGGGCATTATCTCCACCGCACGGGTCACCCATGCCACCCCAGCAGCCTTCTACGCTCACGTGGATGACCGCGACAAGGAAGAAAATATCGCCGAACAGCTACTCGACGCCCCCCTCGCACTGCTCATGGGAGGCGGACGCCAAGCTTTTACCACCACGCGTAAAGATGGTCGTGACCTGCTCAAAGAACTCAAACAACAGCACTGGCACTATGTGGGCAACAGAGACCAACTCACCAGCCTCACCCTGAAAAAAGGGGAAGCAGTGCTCGGGCTGTTTGCCGACAGTCACATGGACTACGACTTAGAAAATCGCCTCCGTAGTCCACGGCAGCCCTCTCTGACAGAAATGGTACAATTTGCCATGCGCTACTTGTCCACCAATGAGAAAGGGTATGTGCTCATGGTGGAGGCTGGACGTATTGACCATGCCGCGCATGTCAATCGTGCCCAAGATCTCTTTGGAGACCTCGTTGCCCTCGACGAGGCCGTAGCCTATGCCGAACAACACAAGACAGCAGATACTCTAACGGTCATCACTGCCGACCATGAGACCGGAGGACTGGCACTCAACGGCTACAAGGACCTTCCTGACACCAAAGGAGACGGATTACTGAGCCGCAGTACCCGCACCAGCCACCCCTTGGTCACCTTCGCCACCGGACCAGGAGAAACCCAAGGCAAATACCAAAAGCCAAACGACATGCTGCTCTTCCAGCACCCTTCCCTATATGCCATGGAGTCCGCCGCCCACACCGCCGTGGACGTCCCCATCCTTGCAGGTGGTCCTGGAGCCACTGCCTTCTCCGGATTCATCGACAATGATGATATTGCACCTAAAATCGCTCAAGCGCTAGGTTTGAGCTTCACTGCAACGGCAAATCAGCAAAACTTTAAGCTACTTAGCCATAAAAAATGATTTTCAGAGCCTTTTGGGAGTCACAACAGCGCTAGATACTGGATTTAATCGCGGTTTTTTAGCTTTTTAAAGCAAGCGGTTAGCTTTATTTCTCCTCCGCCCGTGGTTTGTGCCGATGGGAACCAAGATGCCAGGGGAGAACAAAAATGAAGCACCATTCTACTCTATTTATTATTTTCAGCACTCTCATAAGCTCGATCGTGGGCTGCAACGAACAACTCGGCCTCCAAGAGTCCGACTACGCCAGTTTCGACGCCACGAGCGTGCAGGTGCAAAAAGCCTCTAGCAGCGCGGTACGGGTCTTCTGGACACCGTTTGCAGCTCGCGGCCAAGTGGACATATCCTACGCCGTCCATCTTCGCAAAGTGGACGGGAGTCAGTCCTTTGACGCCGAAATACTCAGCAAGTTTCGCGCGGAATCCTTTAGCACCGATCAAGGGGAGGTATGGCAGTTGCCCATCGCGGACGAAACGTTACGCAACCATCTCATCGGCCTCACCCCAGCCCTGGTGTCGACTTCAGCTGCCGGCAACGAAAGACTCGACTATGCGGAAGATATGAGCGGGTCGGTCTTTGCCGTGACCATTGTGCCCAAGTTTGGCGGTGAGAGTCGCACCGCAGATGCGACATCTACCACCCTACTCTTTGGCTTAGGTGCCAGTGCACGATTCCCCGGCTTCACCTCCGCCGAAGCCTCCGGCAGCTCCGGCATTAAGCTTTCATGGGATGCCATCGAATCCGTCAATAAGTACGAAATTTATCAATATAAACTCAGCAATGTGCTAGGAACAAACGACCTGAGCGCAGCCTCCACGGAAACCGCAGCTGTCAACTTCGACCTCGTGGGTGTCAAAGTCAAGCTACACAATCTTAAAGCAAACCAGTTCAGTATTGTGCAACCTACTAAAATCGCCACCATCGAAAATCAAAACTTTTTTGAAATAAGCGATATCCCCCTAGACAAGTTCAACGTCTACGAGGTACGCCCCCACGGTCAAAGTATCTCCGGCAACACGAACTTCGCCGAAGTCTATATCCTCGAAAAACCGATGACCGACTTTGCAGGCTTGGAAGACATCGTGCTGAACTACTCCACTGGTGCGATCACCCTCAACTGGACCGCCGCTTCAGACAGTGCCGTCACGGGTTACAATATCTATCGCGGCACCGACTTTGCCGAGCTGATCGCTACCGTCGAAAAACCAGCCACCTCATATGTCCATTCCAGCCAAGATAGCTCCATCCTACTAGGGGTGAAAGCTAAAGACCAATTTGGTCACGAAGACGCCAATGTGGTAATGCTCCAAGGGGGCGGGCAAGGGCTAACCAACGCAGGCAGTAGCTCGGCTCAGCTCGAAGTCAGCCCCGATGGGTTCGACTTTGGCGAAGTCATTGTCGGTCAATCCTCCGCCACCAAAGTGTTTACCATTCTCAACAAAGGGGATGCGGTCATTCTCACCACCATGACCTCCTCCAAACCGACACAAGCCGTCATCACCGAAGACAACTGCGTCGGTATCAGTTTGGCCAAAGACTCCACCTGTACTGTATCCGTATACTTTGTTCCCTCAGCACTCGGGCTGATCAACGCTTCGCTTACCGCCGAGTACGCACCCCAGATCGCAGGCATCGACTCGAACGTCTCCTTTGCCGTCAAAGCCACTGGGGTGACCGAGCTGACCACCTTCCTCGGGGTTACGGGTGCCAGCAATGTGGGCCACGACAGCGTCGATCTGACCTGGGTAGACGACTCGAAAGCGCTCTCTTACTTAATCTATTCACAGACCGGCAGTGGGGATAATATCACCCTGACCAAACTCGCAACTTTGGACGCCAGTGCTTCTAGCAACGGCTACACCCTCACCGGACTCACCGCCCAAACCGACTACCTGCTCCGCGTATATGCCCAAACCCAAGCCGGCACCTTAGCCACCAATGAAAAGACCGTGTCCTTTACCACCACCGTGGCAGTGACTTTGGCTTCCTTAGACAACCATATCTTTCCATCCTCCCCAGCAAACGTAGGCGATACCAAGTCCTATGACGCCAATAACACCGACGACAGCGGCGAAACTAACACGACTTATACTTGCTTTTACGATAATGACATTGACGGCAGCCTTGCCTCAGGGGCTTCGGCCTGCTCCACCATCACGGGGGTGAGCCTCGATGCACAGTTTAGTTCTAATGGCAGGCTCAGCTGGGTGATCGATTCCTCCTCTGCAGGGAAAGCCTACGAACTCCACTTCACCGCTACCATGGGCAATGGCAGCGATACCGCTATCTCGAAAGTCAACGTGTCCTATGGCCACGACCGTACCAATGTCGTCTTTGAAAGCGACGCCAGCTTTGCCAACTCCTATAGCCCGTGCCATTATCAAAATAACTGGGGCGACGCACCCAACCTCACCTCTGCGGCTGCGCTGAGTTCCACCATGACCAAAAGTGCAAACTTTACTCCCAGCACCAGCTCAGGTTGTGCGGGTGCGGGCACCACGGCCGACCCCTACCGCTTTGTCTTTGATGGTACCAATGACAAGTTTTCCCTGACCGGGATGGATGATGAAACCGGTATGCTGTTTGCGGGCTGGGTCAAGGTCAGTGACCTCACCGATGGCGGCACCATCTTCTCCAACGGCACCTCGACCTTAGGCGCTGGAGTACGGCTCGAACAAACCTATGTGGACGGACGCTCATACTTTGTCTACACTGTGGGCGGCCTCAATGTTTACAGTGACACGAAGTCTGCAATGCTCGCCAACAGCCCGGTGGTCTACTATCAGCTCGGCACGAGTAACGGGGGGGATGATATCCCCAATATCGGGACGCTCGGGGGCACCCATGACGGCCTCAACTCCATCATCCCGAGCCTGGGGGTAAGTGGCTTGGCACAGAACACGGTCACCGACACCGCCTTCTACTTTGACGGTGGACGCACCATTGCCGAAGCCTACTCCACCTACGCCCACGTCACCGGCAGCAGAACCCTCGAAGCTTACTTCAAAGCAGACGAAGTGGATCGCACCGCGTACATCGCAGGATTCGGTCTCGACAATCTAGGCAACTTAGCCCTCGGAATTGAT
>JAPPOJ010000095.1 GCA_028817975.1 Zetaproteobacteria bacterium
CTTGACAAGCACTCGTATTTATGGCAACTTCCCCATTTGTGGATGCTTTGCAAAAAGCAAGCTTCATTGTTGAAATAAATAAAAGTAACAATTTTTGTGTTTGTCGGTAGTATGGAACCTTTAACCAAAGAACAAGCTATGCGCATGGCTGAGATTGCCTCAGAAGTTTATCTTCAAGGTGGTGACTGGGTTATGAAAGAGTTTGATTATGACTCTGGTGTGTATAAGTTAAATCGTTGTGCCACAGAACGTGCAGCTCTTCACAAGCTCAAGTCTTGGCGTAAAGAAAAGTTAGAGCAGTTGCTCCGCTCTACCCCAGAAGCAACGGCCTATGCGGTGCGCTCTTGGTATCAGTTGCCTCATTTGGAAAATGAGGGGGTGTGGAGATGGGCTCAAAACTGTTGGTATACGACACGTGAAGAAGCTGAAACAGCTTTAGAGCGTCTTGGCCAAAAACTAGACTCTCGGTGTGAAATATTTGAAATGCGCACTGGAGATATTCCTGGACACTTTGTGGTTGCCTGAGATTAAGTTCTTTGTCGCCTATTTTAGCCTCAACTTTCTTACTGGATTAGATTAGAGGGAGTCAGCTTGATGAGTCTACTCAAGTGGTATGTAGGTGTCACTCCGATGACCAAGCTGTTATGGAGTCTTTGCTTGGGGGTCCTTTTAGGGCTAGGCTGTTGGTGGATTCAGCTAGAGTATAGCTGGGCAGCTCCAGGGATTCAGTCCGTGCTTGCTGAGGTGGTCTCTCCCTTAGGTAATCTATTTATTCAAATGTTAAAGATGGTTGTCGTACCGATCGTTTTTTTTACTATTTTGCAGGGTACGTTTCAATTACCCCTTAAAGAACTCGGTAATGTTGGGTTTCGTCTCATAGCTCTTTACATTTTATCTTCAGGACTAGCTGCTGCTGTGGGAGTCGCCTTTGCAGTGTTTACGGACCCTGGTGCAGGGCAGGTTGAGATTTGGCAGCAGATAGGTTTTAAGGCCACGGCACAGTCAGGGATGAGTGCGGCTCCTCAAAGTGTTTCTCGCTCGGGGTTGTGGGAAGTGGTGTTGAGTATGTTTAGCAATCCTTTTGAAGCGTTGTCGAACTCGAACTTTCTCGGCATGATTGTCTTCGCCATGTCCTTTGGCTTAGCCTTGGGGGCGGTGCGCGACGGTAGCCTGCAGGATTCACGTATCTCGGAGGGGCTGCGCGTTTTGCAGTCGGTGATTGATGCGGTGAACATGGCGCTGCATAAGATGGTTCACTGGATTATGGAGTATGCTCCCCTAGGTGTTTTTGCACTTACTTTGGTAAATTTCTCTTTGTATGGGCCAGCTATTGTGGGACCGTATTTAAAGGTCGTAGGTGGTGTGATATGTGCTATTTTATTCATGATTTTTGTTGTTTATGGTTTCTTCGTCCACTTTGTAGCACGTTGCTCTGTCGTGACCTTTTTCAAGGCAGTGCGTAAGCCGATGCTGACGGCATTTGTGACGCGCTCGAGTGCAGCAGCCCTGCCTATTTCTATGGAAGCGGCTGTAGAAGGCCTGGGGGTGTCGCGTGAGGTTGCAAGCTTTGCATTGCCTATGGGGGCTACCATCAATATGGATGGTGTTTGTGTTCACTTACCTATGTTTGCAATCCTTGCCGTGAATATTTTTGGTATCTCTATTGGTACCTGGGATTTGGCCTTGTTGTTGGTGTCGACTGTTTTGGCGGCTGTAGGCACAGGGGGTATTCCTGGAGGAAGTCTCATGCTTTTGTTTATTATTCTCGGGGCGTTAGGTCTGGATGAACAGCAGACAGCTGTTGTGGTTTCTTTAGCTCTTGGAGTGAATCCCATTATTGATATGTTTGAGACGATGAATAATGTGGCAGGCGACCTTTTGTGCACTTACCTTGTGGGGCGCCGTACGACCTGATATGCACCTTTTGTTACCTTTGGTTAAGCATCTTTTTTGTAATATTTTGATATTATAGAGTTTTTATAGGTCGGCCGTGTCTTGGCCGTCTTTCCTCACCCGTTAAGCTGCTCAGAGCGGCTGATAACAATTTTTATTATTGCGTAAAAATATTTCATGGTGTATAATGGGTCCTCGCGTGGGGCCTTTTTGCGCTATAAGAGAGGTGGACAGATTTGTACGCAAAGGCTGCTTTTGAGTACGATGCAAT
>JAPPOJ010000188.1 GCA_028817975.1 Zetaproteobacteria bacterium
TAGCTGACTTTACGAGAAAATCATGGAAATTCTTAAGTATCTCTGTGACGTCGTGCATATGACAGCTCCACGATGACTATAATTTATTTAGCATGTCTAGCTCGTTTTGATTTGGTCTGCCATCTTTCCTAAATTCCTCGTATGGAGGTTTCTGAGAGATGCGAACTTTCACCCTCTGACGTGTGATTTCCACCACTATTTTGCCCTCTTGATCTGTAACAAATGCCCTTTTGCCTCCTTAGGAAATTTCATCTGTGTAAGAGGCAAACATAAATTCTAATTCTAAATTAAGTTCTGCAATTTTTTGAAGTTGTCGTGGCCATAAAGTGGGGCCGCAGTGCATAGCTCCCCACCAACTACACGTGATTCCCATGAGGAGATGCTTTTCTCCTTGAAGAGAGAGGAGAACGTCTTGTTTGGGATGGGCGATCTCTAAGATAAAGTCGAGATGATCTCTAAGATCTTTGGAATGGACTTTACCTTCACTCTCTAAAAACCACCCGTTGGTTTTTATAATCCTTGTTCGACCCAGAGAGTTTGTTTTGGAAGATCCTTTATAGTTTTCTTGACTAGGTTGAATACCGAGTTGTTTAGTCCATACATCGGGTGTTGTTGAAGGTGACAGTATCCACAGACTGGTAGAGCATTGTTCACAGCTGGAATAACTTGGGTCTACAGGTGTTTTCATGTGAGTGTTCATAAACAAGGTCCTTAAAGTATGTAGTCAAAGATATTTCCTAATATAGACCCTCGATCATTCATATAGTTGCCATTTTTGAGTATCTTGCCATGGTGGAAGTTGTGTAAGCCGTTTTCTTTTTTGAGCCTTTCTAGCCCTCGCCCGATTTCACGAGAGGATAGCTGGTTCCTCGGTGTTTGTTTAGAATCTCTGCTGTTTGTGGGGATATGACTCTTCCTCCTGTTTGAATAGCTGACTTTTCAGCTTTATTCTTCATAACTCCGAGCTTAAGTTCCAAATCACGATGGTGCTCAGCTAAGGGTCCTTGTGTAGAACATGCAGCGAGTGCCGCTGAACATGACGCTGCCATCTCGCTGGTTAGCACGATATGTGGACTTGCAGTAGCCACAGCACTGCTGCCCAGGGTGCCGACATCGACGGTGGCTAGGGTGAGGTTGCCCGTGGTGCTGGCGACACAAAGGGAGACGGTGGAGAGACAGGCGGGGCTGAGACCAAGGACGCTACTAGGACGCTGTAAAGCTTCGAGGAGTTTATGCAGGCCACAGTTATGTACCAGAATGGCCTCAGGGCTGACGAAGTAATTCGCATCACCGGCCACGGTGAGGTTGTACGTTGTCACGGGGGTTTGCAGGGATTGGGTGGTGCTAGCGGTGAGCAAGACTGGCTGGATATGCTCCTCATCTTTGGTATAGAGGTGAATGCTTGCTCCCCGGTGGAAATGGGCATGGATCTCTGCCGCCGAGAGGTAGCCGTACTCCTGGGTCAAGAAAGGGTGATTGGGGGTGGTTGGGATCTCTTGCGCTGCTGTGCGGAGGGTCACGAAGGAGGAGTGTTCGCTTTGGTGTACTGTGAGCACCTGCTGTTGTGTGCATGTGTGGGTCTGGAGATCACAGGTATAGACTGTGGGTGGGTCGTCTGGATCAAACTCTTGAGCCAGTGCTTCGATCGCTTGGATGCCATCTGCAGTCCATATCTGAGTACCGGCGGGGAAGCAGAGAATTTCGTCGTTCCAGCTGATTTGGCTCACCCAGGCGAGGGTTTCGGTGAGCCAAGATTGGTTGTGCTGCCGGTAATCGTCAAAGTGGTGCAGCCCTTGGCGGTAGTTCACGAGTGCCTGCTGGCCTTGCGTTTGTAGCGACTGTGTGTGGCTTTGCAGCTCTTGCCCCAGGGTGTTGAGTTGTGCCTCGGCATCCTGTGCTTGTTGCAGGCGTTTACGAGCGAGGCTGCTGGTTTGTTGCAGCCGTGGGAGGAGGGACTCATAGGTGGCGACATGATGCCTCACCTGGAGGTTGAGTGCATTGGCTTGTCGAATGAGATCTTGTCCGAGCCTAGACTCCGGGTGTACTGGATTATGGATTTGGCTCAAGAGGTCATAGCGTTGTTGACGCAGGTTCAGGGCGGTTTGCTTCAGCTCCATCATCTGTTGTTCCAGTTGCACCGCTTGGTTGCAGTACGTCTTTGCTGTGGTGATGGCAGTAGCTTTATGTTCTTGCAGGCGAGATAAAGAGGTTTCTGAGTTGCGTAAGTGCTCGTGCTGGTGGTGGATGTCTTGGAGCTGTTGCTGTGCGCTGAGAAAGTAGTTTGCCGCAGTGCTGAGTTTCTCCATAGCGATGCGGTTGTGGTGTTGTGCCTGTTCGATGGCGGGGGTTGCCCGAGCACAGGGATGTTTGGTAAATCCACCCGCGAAGAGGATGCAGCATATGAGAAACTTGCAGTGAGACGGGGTCATGAGGGATTCTCCTCGTCAAGTGAGAGCTTGTAAAGGGTGGAGCCGCCTGGTCCGCCGGGGTGGGTGCGGATGGGGCACAGTACCTGAAGGGTATCTATGCACAGGTTAACGAGGGTAAAGTTTTCGATCAATGGCTTTTGCATATTTCGCGTGATGCTGAGGTCAACAAGCATTCGGGTTATTTGCATGAGGACAAGGATTTATGACCAAAGAGTTATCTAAGCTCAGTGTGCAGGCTGAATGGGAACGTGTTGTAGAAGGGGATTTTATCTACTATGTCACCTCTTGGGGAGTGGCTCATACGGGATTTCTCAACTTACGTCATATGTGTGGTGATCCTGCGGTGTATGAGTGTGAAGTGAAGGCTTTTTTTGCAGGTTGGCAGGAAGTATTTCTGAGCGAGGTGGCGAGGGATAGTGCCTATGAAGTGACATTTGCGACACTTGCACAAGGTGTTCAGGTTGCCCCGCATCAGCATGAGGTCTCCGTCTTGAATGTGGTACAGCAGGGAGTGGTTCAGGTCTGTTTGGGAGAGACGCAACGCCTAATTGAGCCTGGAGAAGCGATTTATATTCCTCGGGGTGTATCCCATACACTCCAGGTGGTGCAAGATGCTGAAATTCTCGAAGTCTGGGAGATTCCATAACTTCGTTGACTCGCTTTTCTACGAGCTTTTTTTATCTTCCTCAGAAATTTTCTAACATGTTTGTTATAGTGGGTTTGAGAGAAGGTGAGCAACTTTTTTCTTGTGCTGTAAAAGGAATCCTTGTCATGAAAAAATTGTGCTGGATGTTGTCGTTTGTATTGTCGTCAATAGCTTTCTCTCACCCATCCATGAATATTTTGGACCAGATAGAAGCACAGCATCAATTTTATCAAGAGCGTGCGGTGAAAGTGCCTGAGGTGGGCGATCTTGTGAAAGTCAAGACGGCTCGTGCTTGGAAGCTGGGGAGAGTCGCTAAGGTTGGTGCCTTCGGAGTCTTGTTGCTTAGCCTGGCCCCTGGGACGGAAGCAGGTCCCTTTTGTTGGACAGGGGTGATTACCGCGTGTTGTACGGCTGCACTGGGCTGTGTTGTCGGTAGTGTACTCAATCCTGTCGTGTCAGCTGCTTGTGTTGCAGCTCAGCCTGAGATCACGTCTGCATGTAGCTTAGCTCTTTCAGCCTGTAGTGTTGTGCCTTAGTCATAGTTCTGTTGATTTCTTTTTCAAGTCATTCAAAAGGTCAAAAATGAAAAGTACATATTTAGGTCAGAAAGTTTTTTTAGAACATCGTCGCGGTGACTTTGTATATGGAACAATCTTTGCCTTGGCTTATACTGTTGTCTTTCACCTATCTGGATATAACTTCTCCTGTTATGTGGAAGCACAAGAAGTCCCGATGTCTTGGAATCAACTTTTTCTCTTATTTGCTTCTATGGTCAATTTAAGCTTCTTTTTTATCGTTTTTGGTCGAGCTGCCTTGAAAAAGCAGTCTTATACTTAAATTTATTGCTTTGACTGGAAGAGGGCATGATGTCTTTTTTCTGAAATTCTCGAAGTCTGGGAGATAGCTTGACTACGCGACGCCACCGGCAAGGTCGAAAATAGGCAAGTACATGGCAACCACAATAAACCCTACGAGGAGGCCAATAATCACGATCATGATTGGTTCGATCATGGCGAGCATACTTTGGACGGCATTGTCCACCTCATCTTCATAGAACAAACTGACCTTGTGTAGCATTTCACTTAAAGCTCCGGTACTTTCGCCTACGTGCACCATGGAGATCACCATGTCAGGAAACAGTGCGTTCTTGCTGAGAGACTCGGACAGGTTGAGTCCTTCTTCTAAGTCACGGCGTACTCCTTCAATGGCTTCTTCAACCGTTTTATTGCCAGAAGATTTGGCACATATGGACAGTGATTCGAGGAGATTCACCCCAGAGCCAAGCATGCTCGACATGGTGGAGCAAAAGCGACCGACGGCGATTTTTTTGAGGAGATCTCCGACCACAGGAACTTCGATCAGCCAGCGGTCGGTGGTTACCTTGCCTTTTTCGGTACGGCGATACACATAGATACCAAGGGTGGTGGCGAATAAACACAGGATATAAAAGGGGTAGGTCTGCATAAAGTAATCGGAAAGATCAATGACGATCTGGGTAAGTTGGGGGAGTTCTCTTCCGGTATCTTGAAACTGTTGCGCAAAGGCAGGGACGACAAAAGCTAACAAGCCGCTGATGACGGCGAGTGCGACCCCGATCACCAGCACCGGATAAATCATAGCGGATTTGACCTGCTTTTTAATTTTCTCGGCCTTTTCGATGTACTCCACCAGGCGCAAAAGGATTTCATCGATGTTACCGCTCTCCTCTCCAGCCTCTACCATCGCGACGTACAGGGTATCGAAAATGTTTTGTGCGTCAGCCTTGAGGGCAGCAGATAAGGTTGCGCCGTTTTCGACCTGAGTTTGGATGGCAGATAATGATTTTTGAAAGCCAGGTGATTTTTGTTGTTTCGCTAACACCATGAGCGACTGAATGATGGGGACGCCACTGCCAATCATAGTGGCAAACTGTTTGGTGAAAATAATGATATCTGTGGCACTCGGGCGGTTGTCCGATAGCTCAATCTGTATGGCACCGTTGGCGTCTTTATAGATATAATTTCCCAAAATAGGTGTCGTATCGCCAGAGTTTTCCCCTGCAGGAGGAGCGGTGACGCGGATTTTGCTCATCCCTTTTTCCAGGAGCTTTAAGCGCGCCTGAGACTTGGACGTCGCAGCGATATTCCCCTGACGTGACTTACCGCGTTTATCAATGGCTGAATATTTAAACTGGTTCATAGCAGCGGTTCCGTGAGGAAAGCTAAAGCTAGCGCCTTCCACCTTTATGATAAGCGGTACGTAAGAGTTCTTGGAGTTCCGTAGCATCCGGGGAGCAGTCGAGGGCTATTTTGTCACGGATACGACGAGTTAACACTAACTCACTTAACGCTTGATTCATGGTTTTCATCTGGGATTCGTCCTGCCCAATTTGCATGGTCGAATAAATTTGATGGATTTTACTTTCGCGAATCAAGTTACGAATGGCATAGTTGGGGACCATGACCTCAACGGCAGCGTGTCTCCCCCCGGTGACTCCAGGAATCAGCAACTGTGAAAGTACCCCCATCAGACTAAAGGACAGTTGAGTGCGAATTTGCGACTGGTGGTCTGGAGGAAAGACATCGATGATGCGATTGACACTGGATGTTGCCGAGTTGGTATGCAAGGTGGCAAAAACGAGGTGACCCGTCTCGGCAGCTGTGAGGGCGAGTTCGATGGTTTCCTGGTCACGCAGTTCTCCCACTAAGATGACATCAGGATCTTGTCGTAGGCAGCTTCTTAAAGCGCGTGCGAAACTGTGGGTATCGGAACCGACTTCTCTTTGGTTGATGATAGAGTGTTTGTTGCTGTGCATGAATTCAATGGGATCTTCAATGGTCACCACATGTTTGGCTTGGTTCGTGTTGATATAGTCGATCATCGATGCCAGGGTCGTGGACTTACCTGATCCTGTCGGGCCGGTGACGAGTACCAGGCCACGTGGAATCACGCTGAGCTGGGTGAGGACTCGGGGTAAATTAAGTTCGGCGATGGTAGGGATAGACTCTGGGATGACTCGAAAGACCCCTCCTACGGAACCTCGCTGCATGAAAACATTGCCGCGAAACCGTGCCAGCCCTCGAACTCCAAAGGAAAAATCCACTTCCAAGTGTTCTTCGAGAACGCTGCGGCGCTGTTCGGTTAAGACGCTATAACAGAGTTGCATGGTATGAAAGTTATTCATGGCGGGAAGGTCTAACGAGAGCAGTGCGCCATTAATCCGTACCCGTGGTGGTGTGTTGGCAGTGATATGTAAGTCGCTGCCTTTTTGTTCCACAAGAGAAGCTAATAAGCTCGCCAGAGAGTATCCAGGGCCTTTGCCTGAGGTCGAGTCGGATGTATCCCCCATATGAGTGGGTTGCTCCTGTACTGGAAGTTTATAAGATGTATCCGGAGGTCTGGAGACCTATCGGCAGCTGGGCGAGAAAGTTGAGTGTGCCGACGGAAGGTAAGATACTATAATTTATTCTTTTTTATCCGGTGCGGTTGTTTTGACGACTTCACGTGCGTTCACCACTCCGGCAGCCATTTTAGCTAATGCAGATTGCCTTAGGGAGCGCATGCCGTTGTTCATCGCGAGGCTTTTGATGTCTGTTGCGGGGAGCCCGGAAAGAATGCCACGTTTGATTACATCTGTTAAGACCATGACTTCGTGTACTGCGGTGCGCCCTTTTTGACCTGTTCCCCCACACGAAGCACAGCCTTTCCCGCGCATGGGTTGTACCTTGGCGGCATGTCCGGGGTGAATACCAAGTTCGACGATGGTCTCTATGGTGACCTCAGGGTCTCGTTCTAAACAACGGGGGCAGTTAGTACGCATTAAGCGTTGCGCACTGACACAGTTGAGGGCGGAAACAATATTGAACGGCTCGACCCCCATATCGAGTAGGCGTGAAATGGTGTCTGCTGCTGAGTTGGTGTGTAAGGTAGACAAAACCATGTGACCTGTTAAAGATGCTTTCATCGCGATTTCAGCGGTTTCTAAATCCCTAATTTCTCCCACGAGGATGATGTCTGGATCTTGGCGTAAGAAGGCTCGTAGGGCTTCGGCAAAGCCAAAGCCAATTTCAGGTTTGACCTGTACCTGGTTGATACCAGGTAAGCTATACTCCACAGGGTCTTCTGCGGTCATTACATTGGAAGTTTCTTTATTTAGCTCTTGCAGCGCTGAGTAGAGTGTTGTGGTTTTGCCGGAGCCTGTTGGCCCTGTCACCACCACCATCCCAAAAGGACTTGAGATAGCCTGTTGAAACTGAGCGAGCTGATTGTCATCAAAGCCCAATTGAGTCATATCGACCTGTAAATTAGACTTATCGAGAACCCGGAGGACGATCTTTTCGCCAAACACGGTGGGGATCGTACTGACACGGAAATCAATCGGGCGCCCCTTCATGACGAGGTCGTTGATGGCCCCGTCTTGGGGTTTTCTATTCTCTGCGATATCGAGGCTGGAGATAATCTTGAATCTTGTAATCATTGAGCTTTTGACATCAGGAAGGAGTTCAGCGATTTTTTTGAGTTCACCATCGATACGCAAACGTACACGTACCGACTCTTCGTAGCACTCAAAATGGATATCCGAGGCCCCCGTTTCGATACATTGTAAGAGTACGTCATCGACAAATTTTTTCACGGGGCCGTCGTCTTTGGAGACAACTCCCCCGAGCGTTCGCCGGATATTGGTGTCAGGGGTGGAGGCTGTATTCAGCGAGGAGCTTTTAGGAACTTTGCCAATACTGACCGAGCCGTAATACTTGGAAATCAGACCCCTGATTTTCAAGGGAGAAGCCAGGACCGGTTTGACGCTGATGCCGGTCTTGAAGCGCACGGCATCCATAGCTTCAAGTTCTCGTGGGTTACCTGTGGCTACCACCAACTTACCTTGGCTACGGTCGAAAGGTAAGACGTTGTACTTACGTGCGGTTTGGCTATCCAGGGTCGTGAGAATGTTTGGGTTAATCTCTACGGTGGATAGGTCGACATGCTGAATACCTAAGTACTCGGAAAAGATCTCGAGTAAGAGCTGGTCTTCCACGAGGTTCAGCTTTTCCAAGGCCTCCATGAGACCGGTACCGTCCGTTTTTGAGGCTTGTACGGCCTTTTCGATGGCAGTGTTATCTAACCCAGCCCGATTGTTGAGTATGGTGATAATGTCATCCAAGGTGGTTGGTCCTTGTCCGCAGGCCCCATGTTCGTGGTAGTGGGTTCGGACAATTAACTCTCATTTTCAAGTAAGGCTTGACGGTAAACTTTAGCCGAGGAAATATAGCGCTGGCGACTATGGCGCAAGTGTAATGTCGCGAGAGTGGGTAACATACTTTGGGAGAAGGAGTCTTGCTCAGACTTCAACTTTTTTTTTACGGATTTGAGTATGATACGCGTCACTGAGCGATCATGGGTAAACATTCCTTGCGATAGTTTGATCCCATGAGGAGACGGATATATAAAGCCTTGGTAGATCAAGTTTTTATGAAACATGCTTGGATTTTCGGTAGCGGGGTCGAGAGGTCTGCAAAGATGTTGTCGACTGCAAATGTTCTCAAAGATGACTCTTTTACGGCTGGAACGGGCGACTCGAAAAAGTGCGTGTTGGTAGCCGTCTAAGCTGCACAACATCTCGTGTTTTTTGGGGGATAACTGATGTGTATGGGTACTTATCCAGTCTGAAACAAAGCCCTTAAAAGGAGAGACTCGGGTTTGTTGCTGCCCACAATGTGTTGGCCGCTCGAAGACGAGATAATCTAAGAAGTAGCTTGCCCTTTGGTTGTAGATCACTTCATCCGCAAAAGCGCGCCCCATGAGAGTCTGAAACTCTTCGAATGCTTTGGTGATTTCTTCTACTCCCATCTTTTGCTGGAGCCATTCGATCACTGCTTCTTGAATTAAAAATAGGGGGACATCTTGATCCTCGCTTTCGAGGAAACGCTGCCAGGCAGAGGCTGAGCGTTCGCCGCTGACCTCAGAGATGTCTCCGATGACCCGGTCTCGATTGGCCTCGTACCTATTGGAGGCATGTTTTAAAGTTGATTTGCTTTTTTCGACTGTGGAGGAATCCAACACCATTCAAAGACCCTTTGTCCCCAAAACGGAAACCGTACTGTGATCGGAATCCATATATATATCTGACTAAATCCACAACTCTTTGCGAGTGCATTGGCGAGGTCTCTCTGATACTCAAGTGTATTTTGAGTGACCCAAATATCGTCAAAAGGGATATGTATACCAAAGCTTGCAAAATGTCGTTGAACGATACTTTGTGCGGTTCGTGCAGCGTAGACATCTGCATATTGAGTTGGTAACTCTTGTTTCATTGACCAAGCCGCATAGCCCGCCAATATACCATGATAACTACTTGCAACTCCAGCAAGAACAATTGGGGTGAGATAACCAAGTACTAAAAATATCCGCAGCTTCCATGGGCTGTTGAATGGTCTATGCACGGAGTTGGGTCCATTGATGAGAACGGGTAGGAAGTCATTTTCCTACAGAGCCAAATATATCATGGAACTTTGGGGGAGAGGTTAAGACGATGCATACATCTGTGCAGGGTACTCTGAGAGGGGGAGCTACGGTGAACAGCAAAGACTTCTTAGAGAGGGTTATGGATGTTCCATTGGGAGAGGGTGGAGAGAGAATAGCTGGATTGGTAGAGGACTTGAAGTGGGCAAAATGTGCATGGGATTTTTTATGAGGCGCTACATAGTTGTCGTAATTTTGCCTTGGAGTGGAGAACGGTTGTATGGAGAAATTCTTCATGTAGCCTGTAGCGTTTCTCATGAGGTGTGCCTACAGGCAAGTGGAGGTGATGTGCATGCTGTCAGGTCGGTACGTGTTATTTTTTACCCGTATTTACTGCCATGCGTAGTTTGTCGGAAGGACGAAACGTCACCACTCGGCGCGCGGTAATTTCCATTTTTTCCCCAGTATGAGGATTTCTGCCGGGACGAGAACGTTTTTCGCGTACATGCCACTTGCCGAAGCCGGAAATTTTGACATCTTCTCCGGCCTCTAACTTAGCTTTTACCTCTTCGAGTAAAAGCTCCAGAATATCTTTTGCTTCTTTGATGGGAAAGCCTATTTTGTCGCGGATCATTTCGACCAACACATCTTTGGTTAACGTCATTGAAGTTCTCCTCAAATCAAGACAGAATAAAGAAAGATTTTAAAAATCTAAATAAAAAAATAGTCACATCTGATATTTTAGCAAACTCATGGAATAGCC
>JAPPOJ010000269.1 GCA_028817975.1 Zetaproteobacteria bacterium
CCCCTAAGTGTGGGCGTTTTTCGATCAACACAACTTTTAAGCCTAGATGAGCTGCGCGAATGGCTCCTACTTCGCCACCTGGTCCTGCACCAATGACACAAAGGTCAAACTTATCCATTCGGGTTACCTCTTTTCATAACTTTGATTGTAAATAAGTTACACAGCTATTTTGAGGATGGAGTGCACCTCCCTCTTTTATTTACCTTTTGTGCAACAGGGTAAAATAATATTTAGAGTACCAGTTTCTATATCTAGAAAATACGAAAACATTGACTTAAGCAACACAAATGTTGTGGTGTTTGTAGTGAGGTTCATAGCCATGGAACGTGACTTTTTGAATAACACCGATCGGCCTGAAAAAAAGCTTTTCTGTGAGGATGAAGAAGAGCATGGCAGCCTATCTCCGACGGATTTAAAAGCGCTGGCGGAGGTTCTCCGACAGCGATGGGATGCTGAGCCTATATCTACGGCATCCGCGGTGCGTCTTTCTGTACTTTTAACCGATACGGGAAACTATATGCAAGCTAAGGAAGTTTTGGGTAGCTTGCAGCAACGTCACCTGGGTATTACCTACGCTACAAATCCAGAAATCCGCTTGCAACTGGCGGATAAGCACTTGGAGCTGGCGGACATCTACCTCATAGTGGAGCGTTATGACACCGCAGCAATGCATTTTCACGAAGCTTTAAGCTTGGTTCCTGCACATCAACAGGCAGCTGAATCTTATGGACGCTGCTTACTGATGCAAGAAAAATACCAAGAGTGTAAAGACTTGTTGGCTCCTTGGGTAGCACAGCACCCACAGCATTTTGACATTTATGTGTTGCTTGGACAAGCTCATTTGGGTTTAGAAGACTTTGGAGAAGCAAGAGCACTCTTTTTAGAAGCGCATACGGAGGGAGAAAGATTGTGTAAGGATCGTGCAAATCTGTTGTTGAAGGTGGCGGATCATATGTGTGCGCTCAAGAAGACTCCATCTCATTTACCAACAGGACATCTACATGAGTAAACATAAGACGGATACGCAGGCAAAGGATATTCGTTCACATTCGATCCGCTATGCTTCTTTGGCACTGAAATCTATTTATCTCCTTGGGGATGCGAGCATCCGAGAGCATCTCCACAAGAAGTTATATTCTCTTTCTTTCTTAAAGTTTTGCGACAATACGACATTGCTGACCAATGAGGACCCTTTTTATTTGGTGATTGCGCCCGTTGACTTTGCCAGTGAAACCTCGATTTTGACCTGCTATCGTGCGCTTTACCGTTTGCGTATGACTCCTGCATTTGTCATGTTATTCTCCCTGAATGAGAAAATGAGTCATCTGACTGTGGATGATCTTTTGTTTGCAGCGGCCATGGAAGCTAAGTTTGTGGGCTATGGGGAAAGCCGTTATCTTGACTTGCGTGCCCAAGTTAAAATAGAGTCCATTTCTGACACAGGTTCTTATCAGTTTAATCAACTGGAGCAGGACCTCTCCTCGGCGATTCGTCAGGACAATGTTGGTAAAGTGCAAAGCATTTTTTCGAAACTACACGGATTAGAGCGTGTTGATCGTCAAAATATGAATACATTGCGATTGCTTGCTTCCGCTGCCCTGTATCTGCGAGATAATAGCCGTGTGCTAAACTATCTTAACCGAATCTTAGAGGAGTCTTTTCAAGATTTATGGGCGATTACGAAATCCATTACTCATGGAGATCAGGAAAATGTACAAGTTCTACGTCATAAAAATAAATACTTAGCTGATCTTTGGATGTCTCCTGATCTTGAACGACCACGTAAATCATTTTATTTGAATCTCATGAAGGATTGCCGATTTTCGCCGCTATTTATGCAGTATCTGCTGGATGTCGCTAAAATACACCTAAAAGCAGAAGAATATTCCTGTTCTTATCAATTGATGGAGTGGGCAACAGCAGGAATCTCTCCGGATAAAGTTCTTGCGGCTCAGGCGTGGCACTGGATGGGAGCGAGTGCGCATGCATTAGGTCAGGAGGAGCACGCCAAGCATCTATTACAGCGTAGCTTAGAGATGGGAGGCAATCTGTATCGTGAAGCAGCAAAGGTGTTGGCGCAAATGAAAGCAAAGTCTTAATACCTGTGTTTGCTTTTCATGGTGTGCCTCTGCCCTATTC
>JAPPOJ010000104.1 GCA_028817975.1 Zetaproteobacteria bacterium
AATGCGAGCATTGTGTCTTGACCTTGAGGAGCAGAGTCCGCACTTGGATTGGACCGACGTGCACAACTCGATACAGGAAATAGAGCTATCTTACCATGAGGTGGTAGAAATTCTCTCTAAGGATTGGCGTCGGGATTCGTGAGGCTAAGGGGGGGGCTGAGCTGCGATTTGAGTTTAAAAGGTGAAAATAGTTCATGTGCGCTCGCAGTAGCTGCTGGTCGTCGGCGTCATATTTCTATTTAAATCCAAGTGCTTGCCTTCTATTACATTTGTTTTACTTTTTTTTGCCGAGGTTTTCCGAAACAATATTGGGGTGAAGGTATGGGTCTGTCCGAGTGCATATGTGTGTGAAGGCTAATCTGTTTTTTCAGTGAAATATCTTCATGAAAAGGGGCGAGCCCATTTGAGGTTTTATGGTAACGGCTTTTTAAAAAGGTAATAAAATGAAAAAGATAGATTGGCTGACAAATACTTGGGTGGTTGCGGTTCATTTTTTGGCAGTGCCAGCCCTATGGCATGTGGAGCCAAGTGCCTTGGTGGTCTTTGCGCTCATGTATTTTGTAACCGGCTGCTTGGGGATTACTTTCTGTTTTCATCGGATGTTAGCTCACCGTGCCTTTAAAGCCCATCCTATTGTGGAAGCTCTCGGAGTTTTGTGTGGAACCTTGGCGCTGCAAGGAACGGTGAAAGAGTGGGTGGGAGATCACCGTTTGCACCACTCGAAGTCGGACTCGGAGGGGGACCCTCATAATTCTCGCCGGGGTTTTTGGTACAGTCATATGACGTGGTTATTTATTGATCACCGGGTGGGTCAAGAAAGCCTATTTGAAAGGCTGACGCGTGATATTTCGACTCCTATGCTGAAGGCTTTCTCACGCCATGATGTCATGATTGGTTTGCAAATCTTGCTCGGTTTGCTTTTTCTACAACTTGGGGGAGAAAGCTGGTTGTATTGGGGGGTTTTTGCACGTTTGGTCGCTGTCTATCATACGACTTGGTTTGTGAACAGTGCGACGCATAAGTGGGGCTATCGGACTTTTGATAGCCATGATGCTTCCCGCAATAATTGGTGGGTTGCACTACTGACTTGGGGAGAGGGTTGGCATAATAATCACCATCGTTTTGCGAGTGTGGCTCCGGCTCGATTCAGGTGGTGGGAGATCGATGTCACCTTCATGATTATCTGGACTTTAGAGCGCTTTGGCCTGGTTTACGATGTCAAACGTTATCCCCCGGAAGCTTATATCGAAGCGCAGAGTGCGTTAACATCCAAGAATCCCGCCCCTTCAAGTCAAGTGGAAGAGTTGATCGACTCTGCTTCGAGCCGTCCTGCGGCTGGATGTTAGCTGCTCTTTTTATGAAGTAAAACAAGGTTTGTGCCGATACCCGCTTGAGGGAACAAAGTGTTGCCGTGAGTGAGGGTGTTGTCGTTGAGCTATGCAAGAATATCCATAATTCTCGTCCTTTTTTTGGGGGGGGGATCGTGTGACTCGAATGACCAAGGCCTTTTGACAGAAGAGCTGCTCGCCCCTCAGGCTTCTTGCCTCTTTAGCACAGCTGAAAGATCTTTTTGTGCTGAGTATATAAACCATTCGGAAGATGCGTTGCAGAAATTGCATCAGGTTTGTGGTGTTTCCTCTCTTCCTGGCCACTGGCGTGCAGGGCAAGGTTGTCCTGCGGAGTTTATTGGAAAGCGTAGCTGCATTCAGAAGCAAGGAGAGCGGGTGGTCGTTCAGTATGGGGATGCCATTGCTGTAGACAATTGTGTCGGTGACTTCCACCTTGCGAATATTGCACAACAGCTGACAGCTCAGTGTACCTATCAAGAAAATGCACTCAGCTATTGTCGTGAGTATACAGATTATAATGTTCGCCTCTTGGAGTCTCTCGAAAGTAAGTGTTTAGGGGATTGGGAGGTTGGGCGTGGTTGTAGTGATCATTTTAGTGCTTATTCCCATCATCGTTGTGTGCGTATAGGGCGAGGAGGCGTAGGGCAAAGTACAGTCTACATTCCTGGGCAGCAGAACTTTTTGGTCTATCAGTTGCAGTGTCATGAGCGTGGAGGAGACTTTTTCCCAGCAGAGTCACATAGCATGTTGGCCAACCAACTTGGGAGTGGCTCCTGTGCAGTCTCCATACCTGGTGGGGAGCCTTACTGTACTCAGTTGGTTTCTGCTCCAGAGGAACTATTGGAAAGTTTAAAGCTCGGGTGTGAAGGTACTTGGTTGAACCGTGCTTGTGATGTTTCTTATCATGGCTTAAGTCAGTGTCGCATTCACTCTTCAGAAGGAATGGTGCAGTCTAACTTTGGGGGGAGTCAAACTCAAGAAGATTGTGATGCGCAACGGGGAACCTTTGTGCCTCCACGGACCCAGACTCTGGAGGAACGTCAATTTACGGGTCGTTGTCTTGAAAAAAGGATTGCCCTTGAACGGTGTACGGAGTATCTGGGTTGGGTGCCTCCATGGAAGTCCCAGGTAAAAAAAGCTTTTGCGTGTGCGAAAGAAGAATGGCTTTCAGGTGTGCGTTGTGAGAGCTATTTTTATGGACATGACAAGTGTGTGTTGTCACACGCGCAGGGCAAGGTTATTCGTTATGAGCATGGCCAGAAGGAAGGGAGCTGTGTGAAGCAAGGAGGGAGCTTCTTCCCTGGTACGTCGTTGAGCTTGTATTTGGATCATAACCATGTCTCCAGTACGGTAGATGCGGCATGTACGACTTTGCAAGGGGACTACTCGTACTGTGCGGAGTATCGTCATGTGCCTTCAGAACTCATTGGTTCTTGGCAGCAAATGTGTCAGGGGACATGGTCCTTGGGCTCTGCGTGTGCTGCACCCTTTCATCATTACGCTGCTTGTGTGCGCCAAGGGGAATCGGGCTACGGAAGTGAGGAGATCATCTACCAGCAGGGGCTTGATCGCCAGATGTGTGAGACAAGTGGGGGTGAGTTTCAAGAAGGCTTAGGGGCTACCTCTCTTTAGGGAGAGGTTACTTGCCGACGCAAAAGCTGGAGAAAACAACGTCGAGGACATTCTCGTTATCTACTTCGCCAATGAGTCCATTTAATGATTGAGCAACTTGCTGTAGCTCAAAGGCCAGCATTTCTTCATAAGCTCCATTTGCTCTATTGACGGCGTATGTTTCTAAGTTGCGGATGGCTGTGTCTACCGCTTGTTTGTGTCGATAGTGGGTAATAAAAAAGTTGTCTTGGACTGCGGTTAAGCTCTGGTCTACCATCTTAATGAGTGCTTGCTTTAAGTCGTTGATCCCTACGTTTTGATGACATGAAATCTGTAAGATGGTATCACAGGCCCCTTCTAGTTCTTGGTGAATTTGGCTCACCGGGAGGTCTGTTTTTGTGATAACGATTATTTTTTTGGACGATGTATGTTGCCAATAAGATTTTTGTTCCTTTAGAGATTGTGAGCTGATGTTCTGTGGCAGTAGGATGAGTGTGATGTCGGCGTTGCGAGATATTTCGAGGCTTCGCTCTATCCCTTGTTGTTCCACGAGGTCTGTGCTTTCGTGGACTCCAGCTGTGTCAATAAGCTTGATCATCCGACCCTCTAGTAGACAGCTTTCTTCGAGATAATCTCGTGTGGTTCCAGCGATATTGGTAACGATCGCCCGTTCGTGTCCGAGCAGGTGATTCATTAAGGTGGATTTTCCTGCATTAGGGGGACCAAATATCGCGACTTGGAGGCCTTTGCTGGCAATTTGGCCTGATCTGAAAGTCGAGCTGAGCTTTTCTAAGCTTTCTTGGACTTGTCTCAGGATTGAATCTACTTCGGACCACTCCACACGACTTGTTTCTTTTTCATCTGGAAAGTCGATGCGTGCTTCTAACCATGCCATGCTTTTGAGAATGTGTGTCCGTAGCTCTGTGACGTAGCCTTTCAACTTACCAGAGGCGAGATATTTTGCCGCGATCCACTGTTGTTCCGTCTCAGCTTGAATCAAGCTCGCGACTCCTTCAGCAGCGGTGAGGTCTAGCCGCCCGTTCAGATACGCTCGCCGTGTGAACTCTCCCGCCTCAGCCATACGAAAGCCCTGTGTGATTAAGCTGTCTAAGACGCGACGTACGATATAAGGACTTGCGTGGATATATAATTCTCCGGACTCTTCGCCGGTGTAGTTTTTCTCACCGCAGAAAAAAACCACCATAGGATCATCCATCATCTCTTCTGTGCCAGGATCTATAATTTGTGTCCAGAACATTTGATGGCTTTGAACTTGAGTTCTCTTAGAGCGGATTAAGTTTTGCACCCGTTGGTGGCTGCTGGAACCAGAGAAACGAATGATGGTGATGGCTCCGTCTACTGACCCGCTCGCCACAGCGACGATGGGTTCTGAGTCAGATGGGATTCTTGTGGGCTGATGCTGGTCATGGCGATTCATGTGAGTAACCGTAAAAGTAAAGATAGCCGGTGTATGCACTCGGATTGGGTGTATATTTATGAGCCGGCAAATGGAATTGTAATCTGTAAGGGTGAGCTTTAGAGAGACATGTTTGTACTGTTCTCTGGCTCGGACTCCTCTCCCTCGCGGCGAGGAAGAATCATGAGCTTGCGGTTAGCTCCTGATCCGATCGATTTGGTATATACGCGCTCATCTTGATCGAGTGCCATATGAATGACCTTACGATCATAAGAGCTGCGGTAGTTGAGCACAATAGGACGTAAATTTTGCGAAACCTTCTCGGATAAGTCTTTTGCCACGTTGATGAGTTCGGCTTCGCGGTCTTGTCGCATCCTGTTTGCGTCGACAAACAATCTAAAGGGCAATTCCTTGCCTAAAATAATAGGTTGCTTGCGGAGTAGGTGCTCAAAAGACTCGATAAGTCTAGGGTTTTTCTTGGCGAATGCGGCAATGGTTTCGTCTTCAATATTGATAACCAGCTTGTCTTCTTGAAGGTCTGCGGTAACACGCACATCTGAACCCGTGACGTGCTTTGCTAGGCCAGAGCAAAACTTTTTGAGTTCTTGCTGAACTTTTTGGATTTCGCTTTTTGTAAGTTCTACAGGCTCTTGTGAGCTTGCGCTTCCTCGTGAAGCACCTCTCCTTACCCCTTGATTGTTTGAAGAACGGCTGCGAGTGGACCAAGCCTCGATAGCGACTTTCTTCCCAAAAATCCCCAAAAATCCAGAATTTTTAGAAACGATTTTGTACTTTAGCTGGTCTTGGGTAATCCCTAACTTGCCCGCAGCTTTGACAAGTGCGAGCTGCAGTGATTTTTCCTCAACTTGAATGCTCATCGTTTTGACTCTCCTATCCTTTGGACGCGTTCACCCGCAAAGTGTTTCCTGAGTGCGAGTCTAAGTTACTAGAGTTTCTCTGTAACCAGTATTGTTGAAAAACCATCATAATGGCGTTCGTCGTTGAATAAAGGACAACACCTGCAGGAAAGAAAAACATCATTAATGAAAAAAATAGTGGCATCTTCTTCATTATACTCTCCATTTCTTTGTTCATCCCGTTGGTGGGCATAGTTTTCTGCTGCAAGTGTTGCACTAGACCATAAAGTATGGGTAGTACATAATATGGGTCCGGTGCAGAGAGATCTTCAATCCAAAGTATAAAAGGTGCGTGACGAAGATCTACGGAAGTCCTTAAAATACTGAAGAAAGCGATAAACAGAGGAATCTGAAGTACAGGCGTGAGACAGCCGAGTGCTGGATTTACATTGTACTTTTTGTAAAGAGCCATCTGCTCTACTCCAAGTCGCTGTGGATCTTTCCCATACTTTTCTTTGAGACGGTTTAATTCTGGAGTGAGCATTTTCATTTTTTGCCCCATTTCATGGGGAAAGCGCTGAGCTGGAAATAAGACAAGCTTAATAAACACGGTGAGGAGGATAATTGAAAATCCCCAGTTACCTAAAAACTTATAGACTTCACGGAGTAAGGTGAAAAAAATCTTTGCAATAAAAGAAAAAACACCGAGGTCTAAGCTTTCTGTAAGTGCAGGTAAGAAGGCTTGCATAGCATCATTGTCTTTGGGGCCAAACCAAGTATTGTATGAGATACGAATATTCTTACCGGGGCCGACTTCTCCGTGGCTGAGGGATGTCCATTGGTGGAGAGAGCATTTGGTGAGCTTTCCTGCGGAGTCTTTTTGGATCGGGAAAGCATCTACATAGTAGTTCACTTTGCGAAGTTCGGGTGCAATTGCTTTAAGAAAATAGGTAGAGTCGGTACCTAAGTAGTCCACCATGTCGGAGCGTACCGTAATACGTTCTAAGTTGGAGTCGGATTCACAATATTTACGCAGATCAATGCGATTCCCACTCTCTGATTGAGAGTACGTAATCATTTCAGGACTGAGACTCGGAGAGCTTAACATGGAAAAAGGTCCCCAGCCTGCAGAGGTTGCAAAGTGAGTGACTTCCGCAAAATCGACATAGCTGGTCAGGTTTTGTGTTTGTGCACTATGGTTTTCCCATTCGACATGGATTTTTGCCCCATATCCTTGCGGTGCAATTTTCCACGTTTCGGTGATTTTCCAAACATCTTCATAGTGGGTAAAGACAAAAGTATACTTATCAGGTTTGTGTGAGCTGATGGCAAAGTCTTTGCGTGGGAGTGTTCTTTGTTTGTACTGTGCATGACCCCTTATGCTCACACTTTCGTCAAAGACTTTGTATTCTGTGGTGTAATCGTTGCTCGTATGCTCCTTAAGCCAAACTTGTTCGAGCGAACCTGTATCTTGGTTAAATTTGTATCTGGCGACATCATTTTCGACGACAAGCTGTGAGTCAGCGATACGTTCAAGTGGAGGGGTGTCTTGCTGTGTTTGCTCTGCTAAGTTTGTTGCTGAGCGGATACTTGTGTGGTTTGCTTGTTTTTCAGGGAGTGACTTTGTAGCTGTTACTTGTGTACTGATTTTAGAATGTACTTTATAGCGCTCGGGATACTTTTGATTGAGATAGTATTCATATCCAACATAAAACACCAGTCCAAAAGTGATTGCAGTAAGGGTATTTCGATCAAAGTTCACGGGAAGTCCACTCCACCAGGGTGATAAGGGTTACACTTAAGGATACGTAAGATAATTCGAGGAACTGCCTTATATATCGGGTACTTTTTGAGAGAGAATATCGCATATTCAGAGCAGCTTGGGTGAAAACGACATACAGAGCCTAGAGAAGGTGACAACCATCTCTGATACCAACGTATTGCAACTATAAGTGAGCGGTTCATGCTATCTAGGCGTTCTCCTGGCTTGTTAGGCTTTTCTGTGCTTGTAGCGCTTAAAGACTTGGCACATACAGAACTTCCAGGCACGCTCTAACTGTGCGTGATCGCTGTGATTGCAGCGCGGTCTCGCAATGACAATGACATCCAAATTTTTTTCGTAATGTGTTGTACGAAAAAGCTCTCGTAAACAACGTTTTACGTAATTTCGACGCACAGCATTGCCAACTTTTTTTGATACAACCAGGCCTAAACGTGCATTTTCCCCAGTGTTTTTTTGGACAAGAACAACAAGGTGTGAGCTAACAACTTTGAAATTCTTATGGAACACATGGTTGAATTCGCGTCGTTTGCGAACACGCTTCTGAGGCTCCAGAGAGAAGCTGTGGGGAGCTTTGTGAGATGTGTCGCTCGAGTAAGACTGAAGACTTGAAGATGACTCCAAACTTGTGTTGTTTTTCATAGTTTTTTTGCCCAGCTTACCTTTGTATCCGCGAGTGCATCGGAGCCGTTAGAGCTAGGAAGACTACTTTTTATACACGGTAGGAGCGAGTCTCTTGCGCCCTTTTTGGCGGCGACGCTTGATAACGTTGCGTCCACCTGGAGTTTCCATACGTGCCCGGAAGCCGTGAGTCCTGGAGCGCTTGATGTTACTAGGTTGAAATGTTCTTTTCATTTGACCTTCCTTTTTTCTAAGAATACGGCAGATGAAGCGTTATATTGTAATATGCTGATCTGCTGGGATTTTAATCGTTACTTTACCTGAGTATTACGTCTTGACAAGAGATATTGTTTTATCGCAGAATTCCGTCATACACAGACGCTAAATCATAGCAGGATTTTCGTGAACTTGCAATCAAAAATATAGATGAGCCTGCCTTTCCTTTATTGCGTGGTATGGTTGGTTTGAGTGAAACATTAAAATAAAAAGTATGTTGTTGAGAGCGGATGGTTTATGGGAAATACTCTGAGTTGGTTGGAAATAAGCCGCCAAAATTATGTAAAAAATTTAGATGCT
Source organism: Zetaproteobacteria bacterium (assembly GCA_028817975.1). Lineage (GTDB taxonomy): Bacteria > Bdellovibrionota_B > Oligoflexia > Oligoflexales > Bog-1112 > JAPPOJ01. Next base: position 8,212 of record JAPPOJ010000104.1, read on the forward strand.
ATCCAAAAGGAACTGGCTCCGTGTAAGCTAGCTCCTGTGATTAAAGCGAACGCTTATGGGCATGGGCTGGAGCAGATTATCCAGATCCTTATGTCCAATACGAGTGTAGACACTGTCTGTGTCAATTATATTGCGGAAGCTGAAAGGGTCCGGGAGCTGGGTTTTGTGGCTAACATCTTAGTAATTGGTCCGTATCATCTAGGCTTATTACAGCGCGCTGTAGATGCATCCGTCGAGGTGGTTCTTGGGAGTGAGGCTGCTTTGTTGGATTGGTTGCAGCTTGAGCATAAGCCTTGTGTGCACCTCAAGCTGGAACGTGGTATGGCTCGACAAGGCTTTCGTGAGGAAGATCTATTGGCAAAGTTTTTAGAACCGCTGCAGAAAAATAGATCTTATATCAAAGGCCTATCCACCCACCTGCCTAGCCCGGAGGTCTATGAGGAAGCTCGGCTGACTCAGGAACAGTGGCGCTCTTTTCAGCTGGGATGTACTCGGCTCAAACAATGTTTAGGCCTTCATGAGAGGGTTATCGAGCATGGCCTCTCCTCTCGGCCAGCTCTGCGAGTTGCTGCAGATCGAGGACACTTGGCGCGTATTGGACTGTTGTCTTATGGCCTGTGGCCAGGCGCTGGTCTGCAGGGGGATCACCCCACACTGAAGCAACACCTCAGGCCCGTGCTTTCATGGAAGGCGCAAGTTATTTGTGTGCGCCAACTCCAGCCTGGAGATAGTGTGGGTTATGGCTCGACGTATACTGCCACCCAGAAAACACAAATCGCCGTTTTACCGGTGGGGTACTACGAGGGGTATTCTCGCTTGGCCGTGTCTCATGCAGATGCACATGTTCTTATCCAAGGAGTCCGTTGTGCTTTAATGGGGCGTGGTTGTATGAATATGATTTATGTGGATGTTTCGGGTTTGACAGTGCAGCAGGGGGAAGAAGCGGTACTGGTTGGAAAAAGCGGTGCGTTGGAAGTTACTTGGGAACAGCTTGCAACCTGGCAACAAACGATCTCCTATGAGGCCTTGACACGTCTTTGCCCTCGCTTAACCCGGAGAATTGTTTAAAAGAAAAGTCTTCTGGCTTGTTTTATGCTGGGACAGTAGAGAGGTGGTAGTCTTTGGTAATGACAATATTCTCTAAGAGTGGGCCTGGTTGTACTGTGGGAGCCGGCTTGAGTTGCCACTTTTGCCCGATCATCGTTTGGATGACCATCTTACGGATACGGATATTGTCTGAGGATTCGTCGAATACGAAGGGCTGAAGTAGGTCAATGTAAGTCGCATCCTGTTGTTCGGTGAGAGCTTCGGCAGCGGCAAAGCGCACTCGCTCGTCCTTTACTTGGAGAAAGTGCCCTAGTTTGTGCCCGACCTCGGGGGCGAGCTTGTAGTCGCGCAGATAACAAAGAATATCGTAATTTTTGTCAACTTTACTTTGGTCGAGGTAGATGTCCCCGTAGTCGAGTATGGACTCTAAGCATATGACTAACTCATTCTCCTCCATGATGGCTCGTAATGCTTTGATAGGCCATGCAATCTTTGAGGTCGACTGCAGGTGTTTTGTAATGAGTGTTCCTCCTTCTTCACCAAAGCGGACAATGCCTTCAAGTGCTTTTTCCTTTTCTCGGGTATCGTTAATCCCGTGTTCGAGAGAGTAATCAAAGCGTTTGAGTAGGCTAGGAATGGCGATTTGAGGGTCTGTTTCCGCTGCAAAGAACTCGATGGCATAGTCACGGTCTTCTTTGAGCGCCTTTGGATTTTTTAAAAGTTTTAAAATTTTTTAAAATGCATTTTACGCGCGTTTATAATTTAATTTTTATGTATTTAAATAGGACATTTATATTATAA
>JAPPOJ010000047.1:0-961 GCA_028817975.1 Zetaproteobacteria bacterium
GTGTAAAGGGTGTAAAAAGCTTGAAGGTCAAACGTCTAATAGGGAGACAGTCAAAGCTTTCCAAGGCAGATTGCCGTCTACTCAAAGAATGGCTTGAGCAATCTCCTGTCGAGCATGGGTTTGCTGCCGGTGGCTGGAATGCAGGGATGATTTCCCTTCTCGTAGAGAGGGAGTTTGGCGTCAAATACTCAACTAAATACGTACCACAGCTACTTAAACGCTTAGGTTTCTCATACCAGAAGGCCAAGTTTGAAGGAGGTGCAGCGGATCTTGAAGCTAAAGAAAAATGGCTCACAGACCTTTGGCCACAAATACTTGCTCAAGCGGAACTGGAGGATGCCGACATCCTGTTCGCAGATGAGGCATCTTTCGCTATGTGGGGGAGCCTCCATTACACCTGGAGCCCAAGGGGAAAACAGCCGATTGTGCCAACCTCAGGACAAAGAAAATGCTACAAAGCCTTTGGGGTGATCAACTATAGGACTGGTAAACTTACCTACATGGGGGTCGAAGGGAAGCTAAATTCAGAGAGTTACATAAATTTTCTCAAACTGGTGAAATCCAAGACACGCAAGCCTTTGATTATCGTTCACGATGGGGCACCGTATCATCGATCAGATGATGTTAAAGACTTTCTCGCCCTTGAAGATCGAATGACAGTGTACAGACTCCCAGCCTATGCACCCGAGTTAAATCCTATAGAGGGCCTGTGGAAGAAGTCGAAAGCCATGGCGACCCACCTGATTCATTTCCCCACATTCGACGAGCTTGTGATAAGGGTGGAGTCTGTTTTAGAGCATCTATCAAAGCTACCAGCAGAAATAATGAGCCTATTTGGTCTATACAGAAAAATGAAACCCCTGAGCGCCAACGGCTAAGAAATCCGTTTTAATTTCCTGGATGTCTATAACTTCAGAAGGCGCGTGCGCGCTAAGATCGTTAAGCAAAAGAAACGTCCAAA
>JAPPOJ010000047.1:971-2120 GCA_028817975.1 Zetaproteobacteria bacterium
ATAGTCAGCCGTGAGAACTTCTTTCGGCAGATAACTAGAAGCTGTTGACAAATAGTTGTAGCCACAGACCTGCTGGGCTTTAAAGTCAATTTTAGGCGTTGCTACCACCACAGCACTGCGCCTTGGCGGTGGTTGTCTTGACTCCCACATGCCAAAAGGTCGCACAATCCTATTGTCAGCTCCGTAGCGGACTGTGGCACCGGTCATAAGAGGAAGAAATAAGCCTAGTAAAATCAGTTTTCTCATGTCTGTCTCCTTTGTTTGGCGAATTCGTCTGCAAGCTGGTTGATAGCTTCTGCCGCTGAATGCCCTAATTTTCTGAGGTTTTGATAGCGAGCATTTTGACTAGGAGATGTGTTGAGTAGAGCATAGAGGGTTGGCGATAGGGGCATGTCTATGACCGCCTTATAGCCTGTGTTTTCAGAAACAATGTAGGCTTGCGAGTAGGCGCCATCTTTGATGTGTAGGTTGCGGATGATATCAATGTCGGCTTCTGTCAGTTTGATATCACCGTTTTTAACCCCTTGTTCTAGGGAAGACACCATATCACTGGTAAACGGCAGAAAGATTTTTTGAGTCGCTTGTTTCCAAAAGGATTTACCGCCTTTTTTCTGGAAAAAATCTTCCACGGCGTTAGTGATACCAAAGGGGATGCCGTTCATCTTGCGGATGGTTTTAGTGATGTTCATGACAAACCGGTTTGCCATGGCCTCTGTTTTTTCGTTTTCCCCTTCGAGATAAACACCGAGTTCTTCAAACTGCACAAGCTTGGTCAGGCTCAGGTCGAACTTCTTGATGTCGCGAGTCACCTTCATGGCAACTAGCTGAGCCGCAATGTTTTTAAGCCTTTCATCTTGGATGTCATCTAGGTCGTAAACAATGAGCTGAGTGGAATCCGATAGGCTTTCAGCCTCTTCTCTGGCATTGAAAAGAAACCCAAGAGACCCGGTTTTATCGAACGAGGTTGTCCAGCGCCTAAGGTCGTCAACAATCGCCATCGACCTATGGCCCTTGGCCTCTGCGGAGCGCTCTAGTTTGGTTTTCACCTCTTCCCAGGTGAAATGAGCGTGTATTTTGCCGCCTTCTTTTTTTTGCCAAAGCTGGTCTTGTTCTTGGTTGTTAGCGCAGATCCTTAGAGCTTCATTGAGG
>JAPPOJ010000119.1 GCA_028817975.1 Zetaproteobacteria bacterium
CGTAGCCCAAAACGCAGTCAGGGCCTTGAAAAATCCAGGCAGGATATTTTTTCCGGGTGGAGCAAGTCCCCCTCTTTTCTTGCCATGTTTTCTATGTGTTAAGGGTACACTTTGGTATAGGGGAGGTATTTTTAGAGTCTCAGAATGGACCTGAAGGCTTCAATTTTCCCAAGGGTCTCCGATACGTCGCCTAAATTTGTGATTTAGGTGGCTTGTTGAAGTATCCACAATACAAAGAATACATGATCGCCATCTTGTGCATCGCTACCTTTCCAGCTCTGAGCTTCTTCCACGGCGTGGATGTCTCCATATACTGGGATCTTCCAACATTCGTTGTCTGTATTTTGATGGGGGTTGGTGTAAAGTACGCACACCAGAACGATGGAAGCAAAAGCCACTTTCTCTATGGGTGCTGCTGGGGCTATCGTGTCTTTCTCGACTACACTCATAGAGTTAGCTTACTCAATATCAAAATATGACATGTCAAACCCGGACCATAATCCATGGATACTGCTAACCCTGCTTGGGCCAAGCACCTACTCTTACCTTGTTGCCAAGACATGCATTATCATGAACGACTCTGACTATTGACACTTGAACCCATCCGTCCACCAACAATCCGTCATTGAGCCAAGTCATAGAACGGGCTATTGGGGGTAGGCACCGAAGATGCCTGGGGATAAGGAAGATTTTTGCGCGCAAAGGGTTGGCAGTCGCGGATGAGTTGGTGCCAAAATTCACGCTGGGCGAATGCAGGGTGGGGGATACGTAGTTTGCTGGTTTTGCAATAAAAATGTTGCCTTTGACAGTGGTGAAAGTCTGCGGCGTCATTGAGGGCCCACTGCAAGATATCAATATCTATTTTGCGTGGCGCCCAGCTGCGGGTGCGATCGTGGCCGATGTGGTCTTCGATTTGTACAATCTTTTGGTACAAAGTTGCGGGAGTCAGGTCGCTGGCAAAGTCGATGACAAAGTTAAGGTAGTCTTCGTGATCACTGGTGTCACATCCTGGCTTGCGCATGGGGGGTGTGGTGATCCAGGCAGAGCTTGCGGAGATATGTCCGTATGCTTGCAACATGCTCCAAGCTTTGAGGCAATGATTTGTTTTTGCACCCAAGTTAGAGCCAAAGGCGAGCAGGTAGCGGAAAGCAAAATGACGTTGGGTCTGTTGTTGGAAGTCGGCCAAGACGATTTCCTCAGTTGTAAAATATTCTTCAGCATGTCCGGTGAGGATAAACGAATCTCGCCATAGTAGCACAAAAGCTTACAGGTTACGAACGCTTACTCAGAACTGTTGGAAGGTGTCAAAAAACGTACGGATGCTTTTGGAAGAGAGTTCGAGATAGTCGTCATAGAGCAGGTACGCGAAGAGCAGACCGGTGCAAAATCCGGTGCATATCACGAGTAGGATGGGAAGCCAACCCATTTTGTAGCTCCCTTGGCGTAATGCCTGAGGAGAGCAGGAGGGGGTGGGGTTCACTTTTTTCATGTCCATTTGGTCTAAGGGGGGTAAATCCGTAAAAGGCTCGGTGTTGGCTCGTGGTGGGGTTTTCAAACCAGACCTCCTCGTTGTGGGATCAAAAAGCCATAGATTTGCTCACTTTTTTGATTTTACACGGAAACATGGATAACTTGATGCTTTTTAAAGTGCTCTTGTAGTTTTTGGAGCACCTGCTCGGGGTTTTCGGGAGGAAGGAGAGCAATGACGAATCCTCCTCCTCCAGCTCCCGTCACTTTGGATGCCAAGCAGCCGAGTTGGTTCGCTTGGTGTACCAGGTGGTGTAGTGCCTCGGAAACCACGCCGACTTCGGTGAGTAAGGTCAGGTTTTTATGAAAGGCTTCTGCGAGTAGACTGACATTGCCATGGGTGAGTGCTTCAAACCCTTGGCGTACCACGGCTTTAAATTTTTCTAAGCGTTGGGCTCCATCTGCTGCTGTGGTAAAAAAAGGCCGCGCTTGGAGGACCATGGAGTATGTCGAGGAGCGCACTTGGCTGTCAATCAGGGCGAAGTGCCAGCCTCCTTTGGGTGGCATACACACCTCGATGGGTTGGGGGCCTTCCGTGATCGAGTACAGCAGGGGTTGATTGTAGGCTACCACCGAGGGATCGAGTCCCGAGGAGTTGCCGTGAAAGCGATTTTCGAGTTGCCTGCCCAAAGTGGCGAGTTGCTCGGCTTTAAGTTCCGAATTTCCCGAAAGCTGATTGAGTGCTTTGAGCGTAATGACGGAGAGTGTGGCAGAAGAGCCTAGTCCGGAGCCCACTTTAATATCTGAGTTGCCTTGAATGTGCACAGGGTATTTGGGGATACCAAGGGCTGCAAACCCGTCATCAATGACTCCTGCAGCATGTTCCGGAAGTTGGCTTGCGCCGAGGTAGAATCTGCTGCTGTTGCCGGTCTCCTGATTTTGGGTGTGTTCGCCAAGCCGCTGTGCTGTGACTCTCATCTGCACCGTGTGCAGTGGGATCGCGAGTGCCTCACAGCCGTATAAGACGGCGTGTTCTCCAAGCAAGATGGCTTTTCCGCTTGCCGTTGCTTCCACGTAGCAACCGCTCTCGGCATGGGTTTTGGGTGCATATTTGGGACCACCGCTTGCCAACATGTATCTTGTCTCCCTGCGTATTACTGTAGTTTATGCAACATTTCTAAGTTTTTGCGATGTAAAGCCATGTGCCCCTGTTGGATACCTTCGGTTCCGAGAGCGCGTAATGCAGATAAATTTTGAGCAAGTCCGACGCAACAAACGATTTCGGCCAGGCGACAGCTGTTTGGAGATCCCATGAGTTTGAGTGCGGACTGTGCGGTGGGGTGGAGTTTGGTGACGCCTCCCACCGTGCCGAGTGCCATAGGCAATTCAAGTTTTCCCACAAGGTTACCCTCATGATCCTTGCTCCACTGGGTCATGGGTCGATAGCGTCCGTCACGACAGCAGTAGGCGTGTGCGCCTGCTTCAACGGCGCGCCAGTCGTTTCCGGTAGCGATCACGACGGCGTCGATACCATTCATAATACCTTTGTTATGGGTGGTGGCGCGTGAAATATCCGCTTGTGCAAATGCGTCTGCCATTAAAATGCGGTCCACGGTGTTCTGCCCTTGAGTGGTTTGCTGGCCAAATGCTTTGAGGGGAATCGTGCAGCGAGCTGTGGCGCGGCGTTCGGTACAGAGGTTGGTCAGGATACGCAGTCCTGTTTGCCCGGGAAGGATTTGGCATAGCAAGGGGGCGACGGTTTCACACATGGTGTTGACAATGTTTGCACCCATGGCATCGGCAGTATGAATATGGAGGTGTATCACGACACAGCCGAGTTCTGGGAGTGCAAACCAACTAAGGTCCTGTGCGCCTCCTCCGCGGCTGAGCAAGCGGTCAAAGGAATGATTTGCTTGGGCGAGAATCTTAGCTTTGTTTTTAAGCAGAATGGTGTCGTAATCGGTTTTCGGGTCGATAAATATTTGGACTTGTCCAGTCATGATAGGCGCGGTACTGGAGGTTTGAAAGCCTCCTCCTGCACGGATGAGCTTGGCACCAAAGCTGGCGGCGGCAACGACGCTACTCTCTTCAATTGCCATTGGAATAAGTATATCTTGCCCATTGATGGTGAAGTTTGTGGCAATACCTAAGGGGAGTGAGAATGTCCCCACCCCGTTTTCGATAAAAGTATCGACTAAGTCTTCTCCTAGGGTGCCAAAATTGCCAAAGCCTGCGAGATCATTTGAGTTGATGTCGGCTGCTTTTTTGGACAAGCTTATGCGCTCTGCTGCCGAGATTGCGTAAAAACCCTGTAATCGCGACGTTGGTTCAATTAAAGTATCCTTCATGAGCTTCAGCATTCCTCGCGTTAACATGAAAATAGGGGGGGATAGCTTTTGGGAATATTTAAACGAGCATATTCCTAAGTGTGTGCATATATGGGGTTTGGGAGGGGAGTGTTGCTCACTCGGCCTTTTTTGACCCTCTCTAGCGCACTAGAAGCATACCATTCTATGGTAAATAATGCATCTATGTAAAAAAACTTCTATGAAATTAAGGAGTTGTTGATGATAAAAATTTCGAATCTGAGTGTTAAGTTTGAGGAGCAACGGGTCTTAGAAAATATTTCGTTTTCCGTGGCGGAAGGGGAAAGACTCAGTTTGGTGGGTACGGGGGGGAGTGGTAAGACCACTCTTTTTAAGGCTTTGCTGGGACTTGTGCATCCTTGCTCGGGCCAGGTATGGATGGATGAATGTCAGGTATCGAAGCTGTCGGCAGGAGAGCGTCGTCAGTTCATGCGTAAAGTGGGCGTTGCTTTCCAACAAGGGGGGTTGTTTGATGATATGACGGTTTACGACAACCTAAGCTTTGCCATGGAGCATCTTACGGAGGTCCCTCGTGCGCAGCATGAGGGGATTATTGAAGACTTGTTGCAGCAGGTCAAGCTAGGGGGGAGTAAGCGGTTGTATCCCCATGAACTTTCAGGGGGGATGAAAAGGAGGGTTGGGATTGCGCGTGCCTTGTGTAATCGTCCGCAGATTGCGCTGTTTGATGAGCCTACCGCGGGACTTGATCCGGTGACTTCCACGATTATTCTCAATATGATTGTTGCTTTGACCGGTGAGGTGAGGCATGGATGTGCTGTGGTTGCGACCTCGAATACAGAGATAGCCATCCGTTTTGCGGAGCGGATTGTGGTTCTGCATGAGGGGAGAGTGGTTGCGGATGGCCTGTGGAAAGAGCTTCTGTTGCATGGGAGCGACTGGGTGCGGTACTTTCTGGGGGCGCGTTTCATCGGTTTGGATGAGAGTTACATGAAAGAGCTGGGTTTGCCCGAGGCGTTTATTGAAAACCCGCAGCAGGGTCAGGTATCTGCTTAGTACAGACAGAGAAAAAGAGGACATCGGTGTATTATTTATTTCGTTTATTTTCATGGCAGTTGTCTTGGTGGTCTGAGCGTAGCTTGAGCACTTTTGCCAGCTTATTAGCGCGCCTCACTTTTTGGTTGTTCCCCTCTCGATTAAGGGTGGTGGATCAGAACTTACAGATTGCTTTTGGGGGGCAGATCTCTGCGGCGGTCCGCAAAGAGATTGCTTATGAGTCGGTGTATCATTTTGCCTTGACCTGTCTTGAGTTTTTATCGGTCCGTGATGGTTCGTTGGGACGTCATGTGAGTTTTGAGAAAGGCCTGGAACATCTTGATGAGGCTCTGTCCAAAGGTCAAGGGGTGTATATTTTGTGTATTCATATGGGAAGTTGGGAGGCGATGGCAGCTGGTTTGGACCGTATGGGGTATCCGAACTTGGTCCTGACAAAACCGGTACGCCCTCGTGGTTTGGGACGATTAGTGCACGAGTTACGTCGTCTGAATGGGATGGGAGAAGTGATCCGGCGGCGTAAGGGGGACGGCTATCGTGGCATTGTGGCGGCGTTGAATGCAAATAAATGTGTGGGGTTTGTGATGGATCAGGCACGGCCTAATTCACCGCGCTTGTCCTTTTTTGGCCGGCCAGCAAAGACGAATACGAGTTTTGCGGCTATTTATAGCAAACGGCCAGCTCCTGTGATTCCTATGTACGCCCGACGTGTGGGAGTCCACCGTCATCAGTTGACGGTACTCCCTGAAGTAAAGTTTGCGCAGTTGGACACACAAGCCATGTCACTCCATGTCAACCAAGTGGTGGAACAGATGATTGAGGCATGTCCAGAACAGTATTTTTGGTTGCATAATCGCTGGAAAGTGCGTTAGCGTTGCAGTGTCTAAGAAGTACTGGGATGAGTGCCGTGTGAGAGTGTGATAACGTAGGAATGCAGAGAAGGGATGTGTGTTGGATGAGATGTGTTATAGAGATGGAGAAGAAAAATGGGGCTTTTTTTTAGTACCGAGAAAAGAAAAAAAACCGGAACTCGAAAATTGCCCTTCTTACCACGTGTGGGGATCTATATTGATTTTGCCGGGTACGAGGTCGTTTTGAAGCATGTGCCCATCATGGAAACTTTGGTAAACATCAACCCCTATCATTTGACACGGGCGAAATTGCAGCAAGTGATGGCCATGCAAATGGATGAAGTCAACTTTCCAACTAAGCCAAAGGAAGTGATTATCACTGCGATTGCGAGAACCATTGCGGTACACCAGTGTCGAAACCGTAAGCGATCTACGTAGTCCACGACACCAGTTACACCAGCAGTTTAAGCTGTGCGGAGCAATGGGGGAAAACTTCTGTTCCAGACTGGCAGAGCTGGGGGGCGATGCTTTCTGCTTCGACCTCAAAGAGAATGTGAGGGTCGTATTTGTGGACTTTCCAATAATTTTGTGAGATTTCCCAAGCCAGATTCCCAGGCCCCCAACGGTGACAGCCGACGAGGATGCGGAAGTCGTTGCAATTTGTGCTGGTTTGGGTTGTTAAGACACGGTAGAGGCTGTTTTCTAAGGAGCACAGCACGAGCTGAGGGGCAATGCTGTGCTCATAAGCGGGGAGAGGTTGGAGTCGGTGGAGTATGGAAGCGACATATGTTTCTTCAGGCCCCCCGTTCCAGACGAAAGTATTCGAGAAGTTTTTCAGGTTGATTTGTTCGGACTCCAGGATTTCATCCACCGTGAAGGAAGTGGGCTGATTGATGGTCCAGCCGATGGACTTAAAAGCGGTATGGAGTCCGAGTAAGATGACAAGGCCTGCAGCGGGTGTGTCTTTCCAAGTTTTGGCAGGGTTTGCGGTTAAGAATACAGGTGCAGATATTTTCTGATTCAACCTGCTGGATGGCCTAGTGTGCAAGGTTGCCCCCTCAACAGCTCCAGGGTGATTAAAATAAATACTTCTAACAGGTTACCACTATTTTAAGGTCAGATGAGAGCGTTGAAGAGTTTCTTTTGCCCTCGGAAATTTCGGCCCAGGTCATTTGGGTGCTTCTCCCCCATCATAGAAGAGGGTCTAAAAGTAAAAATCATGGAAAGGGTCCTGGTTTGTACAAAAGAACGTTGTCTGGTGGTTGGATATGTTGTTTGCTCGGAATGGGTTGGGTATTGGGTGTTGTCGCTTGCGATCGTGGTGCTACTTTTTCGGAGACCCCAGCTTCAGGAGGGGGAGGGCAGAGCCGCACACAGAAGCCCGCCACAGCAGTGAAAGATGCAGATGTGGAGCCTCAGAACTCAAACAAAGATAGGACTCCTCCTCCAGTAGATCCGGCTCCACCCGCTGTGGTTGTTGCGCCCGCGACACCGCGCACCTCTCAGCAGATTGTTGATCTTTGTACTCAAGGTGCAAGCTCGCTTAAGGCGGTTGACTTAAAGGTGTCTTTTCCTGCGACGCAAGATTGCAAATTTGGACAAGATGGGAATGGCCCCCGTGTAGAGGCTCATCATCAAGCGCAAAAGGTGCAAGAAGAGGTGCTGAATCTTCCTGAGCGTTCCACACTTTGTGACCTTGCGGTTGAATCTCTCTCGGTGGTCACCCGCTTTGATGATGATTTGGTATTAACACTCGGCGATTATGTGTTGGTGACCACAGACACGGGACTCAAGTATCAAGATGCGGAAGGCCTGATGAAGTGGGACTTTGCGCGTTTGCGAGGCAAAGGTTGGGGAGATAAGGTTGCTTCTTGTGTACTTCCTGCAGAGCAGTGCGTTTTTCCCACCCATGATAAGCCTGGAGCGGTGCAGCTGCGCTTTATGGCCGGTGCGCTTGCGGGGGTCGTGGCGAAGAGTGATTTTAAAACCCAGATACCGATGAAGCTCATTACCTTGGGTGATAACGATGACGGTGATTGTGAGCACGAAGGCTTGAACCTTAAAGTTCGTGCCACGGTTCACTTGCCTGCTTCATGAGTTAGAGAAGGTGTCGGTGTATCTTGGCTAAGATAGCCTCCGTGGTGAAACCAAATCTCTCAGCTAATTGTGCGGCAGGGGCACTTTCGCCGTAGTGGTCAATTCCGATCATCATCCCGTTTGCGCCGACAAATTTTTCCCACCCTAGCGTCGAGCCCGCTTCTATGGAAATGCGTTTGGTACACTCTGGCTTGAGAATATGGTCAATGTAGCTCTGCTCCTGTTGCCAGAAGATTTCCCAGCAGGGAATGGAAACCACTTCGATGTCGTCACGGCCTAAGGCTTGGTGGACGGCCATCGCGAGTGCAACTTCACTGCCGGTGGCAAATAAAATGAGCTGAGGGTTGTGGCATTGGGTGACCGACCAAGCCCCACGTTGAATATCGCTGACTCTTTCGCGGGGGGCGAAGCTTGGGAGTTTTTGGCGTGTCAAGCACATGGCACTGGGAGTCTCCAGGGTAAGTGCCTGTCGAAACATGACTTCGGTTTCTAAGGCGTCTGCCGGGCGCATCACGTACACATCGGGCATGCTGCGTAGGCTCATCACGTGCTCAATGGGTTGGTGCGTTGGCCCGTCTTCGCCGAGATAAAAGGAATCGTGGGTAAGCTCATGAATGACACGGCACTTTTGGAGGGCACCAAGCCGTATGGCGGGTCGAGAGTAGTCGGCAAAAGAAAGGAAAGTGGCTGTGAATGGCACCATGCCACCATAGAGAGCGATCCCATTGGCGATTGCAGCCATGGGAAACTCGCGTACACCAAAGTGTATGTTGCGGTGGCTCGGGCTGTTTTGGGTAAAGTCTCCCACATGTGCGGCAAATGCTCCTGTCATGTTGGATGGCTCTAGGTCGGCGCTGCCCCCGATGAGGGTCGGGAACAGGTCAGCCCACTGTTCTAAAATAGTGCCGAAGGCGTTACGGGTGGCTACTTTGCTACCTTGTTCCCATGGGATGGCTGGAGGCACAATGCTCTTGATATCTGTGGTGAAGTTTTTCCAGTTTTGGGCCTCTGTGGGAGAAGCTTGGCAGGCCGCGTGGAGAGCTTGTCCCCACTCTTGGGCTTGCTGGCGGAGTTGGGTGTAACGCTGACGGAAGTGTTGCTTGGCGTTCTCGGGAAAGTAAAACTCTGCGTCGGCTGGAATCCCCAAGGCTTTTTTGGTGGCAGTTCTTTCGTCTTGGGGGAGGGGGCTCCCATGTGTTTTGTGAGACCCTTCCATACTAAAGCAGCCCTTGGCCATGATGGAGTCGCCAATAATGAGTATGGGCTTACCCTGAGGTGTCATGCACTGCTCTAGGGCTGTCTGCATCTCTTGGTTGTTGTGTGCGTCGATCCGGGTGACCTGCCAGCCCATGCCTGTAAAGACCATGGCGGGGTCGTCGCTGTAGGCTTTATCAATGTGCCCAGAGATCTGCTGTGCATTACGGTCGTAATACCAGATGAGATGGTCGAGGCCGAGATGTCCTGCTAGCGAAGCGGCTGCATAGGTTACCCCTTCTTGCATACAACCGTCGCCAAGTAAGGCCCAGGTGCGGTTATGAGGGAGTTTGCCGGCCATTTTAGCGTGACGATGGGATGCTGCAATGGCAAAACCGACGGACATGGCAGCCCCCTGTCCGAGGGGGCCTGTCGTACACTCCACGCCTGGGGTGATCCCCACTTCGGGATGACCGGGAGTGCGTGAGTCTAACTGACGGAATGCTCGTAAGTCCTTTTCTTCGAGCCACCCCATGGCATATAAGAGGGCGTACTGGAGCATCGACTCGTGTCCGGCACTCAAGATGAAACGATCCCGCCCTTCCCAGTTGGGGTCCTCGGGGTGAAAGTTGAGATAGTCACGAAAGAGTTTGTACGCAAAGTCCATACTCGAAAGTGCCCCCCCAGGGTGCCCTGAGTTGGCAGTATGGACTCCATCGATCACGAGGCCTTTTAGGTATGCTTTCACCATTTGATCATTCACGTTTCGTTTCCTCCAGGGTTAGCAATTGTATGGAAGGTATCGAAAATGAAGCATGATCTCAATGAGAAAAATGGTGTAGGTCCATTCGTAGATATTTTTGTGAGGTTTAGATTGGTCTTCTCTTCTTTTCGTGCCAATCATAGCCTCCATAAATTACTTTTATGAGAAACATCGCATAAAATATTTTATTTTTAATGTTTTGTTTTTTATTAAATTAAATATCTTTGAAATAGATATGAATTAGTGTAGTC
>JAPPOJ010000246.1 GCA_028817975.1 Zetaproteobacteria bacterium
CTTTTGTTCATCTCCCATAGAACCAGAAACGTCCATCATGTAAATCATCACTGCATTCGCCACAGGCTCTTGCACGACGGAATAGCTCCGATAACGCTTATCATCACGAATAGGAATCACAATAGGATCTTCAGGATCATACTCACCCGAAGCGATACTGCGCTTTAAAGCCTCCTTAAAAGTGCGGCGAAAGTGATGCAAGGACTCCGGCCCCTGCCGGGTGATGCCACTATAACGAATGTGCTCTTGCTTAATGCTTTTTTGCCCCTTTTCTTCAATATTCGGAAGCATAAGTTCTTCCGAGAGCATGTCCGCAAGTTCATCTAGGGTAACATCTACTTCAAGACTATGTTCTCCTGGAGTATCGCCTGCCTCCCCTTGCCCTGGCTGCGGCTGACCATCTTGTGTGGTGTCCCCAACTTCACCTTCCCCTTGACCAACCCCCGAACCTTGCCCATCCCCAAAAGCAAATTTGGGCAACTCAATACGCGGCAAAGCAACTGTGATCTGCTTTTTTCCCTGCCGTGCAACTAAATCTCCACTTGAAACAAATTTTTTCAATTCCTGCTTAATCTTACCGCGCACAATACGATGGAATCGATTTAGATCTGCTTCCATTTTCATCCACAAGTCTCCACCTAAAATAAAAGGTTCGCGCGCACACCTTAAGCCATTTTCTGCTCGTCAGATGCGGTCGAATCACCGCGTGCAAAAATACTTGCAACAAAACTTAACGCATCGTTTGCACAGATCTCGCAGTAACCATAATTTTTAATCAGGCGGCTTTTAACAATGTCGATTTTAGCCTGTGTTTCCTTATCGACCACGGTAGATACCAAGGTGGTCAGCTTAATGGTGTCTTTTTGGTCTTCAAACAGCTTGAGTTCCAAAGCTTTATGCAAACGCTCATTGGTGCGAAAATCAAAAGACTTCCCTTCCAGCGCCAGCGCACCAATATAGTTCATAATCTCACGCCTAAAGTCGTCTTTACGTGAAGGAGCAATATCGATTTTTTCCTCAATAGAGCGCATCAGCCGTTCATCTGGCTCATCATCTGCACCTGTATACTGATTCTTAATTTTTTCTTTCTGAATATAAGCTTTAATGTTGTCAATATAGTTACCACAGAGCTTATCAATAGCACCTTCATCCGCAGAGATCGCACGTTGTACCTCGTGCTTCACCAAATCTTCGTACTCTCTTTTCACTTCAGCTAACAATTCAATGTAGTGTTTGCGCACCTCCTCATTATTGATCAAAGAGTGCGCCTTTAAACCACTGCCCAGTTCGTTTAATACAATAAAGGGGTTGATACACCCATTGCCTTTATCAATAATCAGCGCATTGGAAATCTTGTCCTGAATATAACGTGGACTAATTCCCTCAAGCCCCTCTTTTTCGGTCTCTTTACGCAACTCTTTTATATTGTCTTCCGTAAAGTTTTGAGTGGTTTTGCCATTGTACAACTTGAGCTTCTGCAAAAGAGTGAGGTTAGCCTTTTTGGGCTCTTCTAACCGAGTTAAAATCGCCCACATGGATGCCATCTCGATCGTATGAGGTGCAATGTGAATATTAGGAACTGTAGTAGCATTAAAATCTTTTTCGTAAATCTTAATTTCTTTTTCAAGTGTAGTGATATAGGGAATGTCAATCTTCACGGTACGGTCACGCAGTGCTTCCATAAACTCATTACTTTGCAGCTTGCGATATTCAGGTTCATTCGTATGGCCAATAATCACCAAGTCAATATCCGTTTGGGCAAACTTCTTCGGCTTCACACGATGTTCTTGACTTGCGGTCAAGAGATCATATAGAAACGCAACATCGAGCTTCAGAACCTCCACAAATTCAATCATGCCACGATTGGCAATATTGAATTCACCATCAAAATTGAAGGCCCGCGGATCAGAATCCGAACCATATTTGGCAATCTTACGATAGTTAATATCTCCAGTTAGCTCAGTGGAGTCTTGATTCTTCTCATCTTTCGGCTGAAAGGTACCGATGCCGACGCGGTCCTTTTCAGAGATCACGAGACGACGTACCTCAATATGGTTTTCAACCAAAGACTTCATGACTCTCTCTATCGGCATTTTTTCTGCAGC
>JAPPOJ010000156.1 GCA_028817975.1 Zetaproteobacteria bacterium
ATACAAGAGCGCTGCAGAAAAAAAAGATTAAAAAAGTGCGCGAGCAACTTGTGATATTACAGGGAAAAGAAAAGAAATTAACCGAAGACAAGGTGGCTTTAGAAAGTAAATTGTTGGATGCGAAGAATAAAATGGATTCTTTGCAGCACAAAAATACCACTCAGGCTAGTCAAGAAGCCCGGGAAAAGCGAGAATCGTTGCCTCAGATTAAAGCTAAGTTATTTGAGTTAGAGAGTAAATATAGTCGTCTCGTCCAGGAGAACAAAAATCTTAAAGTAAGTGTTTTGTCTCAGGAAAAAACGATAGCTCATTTAGACAGACAACTGATCAAACTACAGTCTTCGAAGAGTGATGAGCAATATTGGACAGAACCAAGTAAAATCAAGTTAGATCCTCCTAAGGTTGAGAATGCTTACGTAAATATGTTGAATACTTCTAGTTTTGCACGTGCCACATATGAGGACTTGTCAGCTGTTGACGGTGAAGTTTCTGTTGAGGGTGGGATGGATAAACATGAGTCGCTGCCTCCCCTCGTTGTGGAGAAGATGGGTTCTGTTGGTGCAGATTTTTTACGTCAAGTTGTACAGGTTATGGAGTCGAAAGGGTTACCGATTTACTTTGATGCGGATCGTATGAGTATTGTCTTCGATGTAGGCCAAGACTTTGGCTTTGAGTATGGTAGTGCAGAATTGACTTCATCTTCCAAAAATATTTTGGTGACTTTTTTTCGTTATGTATTTGAGCAGGCTCGTGCGCAGAAACCTATGGGGGCAATGTTAGAGGCGATCTCCATCACAGGGCATGCGAGCCCAACCTATAAGAAGCGCTTCGTAAATCCCCGGGATAAGAGTAGTCAGTCTTATCGCTTTAATGTGGAGTTGAGTCGTAAACGTTCTGAAAGTATTCAGCGCCTTGTCACAGCGAGTTTTACGCGTGACTATCCTGAGCTGGTGAGCAAGCTCACAGCCATTGGCAAGGGGTATGCAGACCCGGTTATTTACACCATGAAGTCTAAAAAGCAAGATCGTTGTGGAGAAATTTACGATTGCCGCAAATCACGTCGTGTTGAAGTCGGCCTGCGTGCTCGCCCAGTGAAGGCAGCTACAAAAGAAGGTCGTCCAGACAAAAAGGGCTAGGTGCTTGGTCATCCATGTACCTTTTGCCACGGCCTATCTATATGCATTGACTCATACTGAGAAGTGTGGTAGTTTCCCGAGAGTTTTTTTCGCATAAAAATTGAAAAACAGGGAGCATCAGTGGTTAAAGTTCAAACGGGTGTTGTGCACGTTATTGGTGGCGGCTTAGCAGGTTGTGAGGCCAGTTGGCAACTTTTACGCCAAGGAGTTCGTGTGGTGATGCACGAGATGCGGCCTAAAAAAACGACAGCGGCTCATAAAACCGCAGACTTTGCTGAACTTGTTTGTTCGAACTCATTAAAGTCAATGAATAGTGGCTCTGCACCAGAGGTGTTGAAACACGAAATGCAGAGTTTTGATTCTTTGATCTTGCGTGCAGCTATGAGGGCCCGGGTACCTGCGGGATCGGCTCTTGCTGTAGATCGTTTGTTATTTTCCCAATATATTCGCCAAGAGCTGGAGGCCTCCCCACTTTTTGAGGCGGTTTGTGAAGAAGTTATCGAAGTTCCGAGTGAAGATGTGCTTCGGCATCACCAATCTTTTTGTATTCTTGCTTCTGGTCCCTTAACAACAGATAAGCTAGCGCAGTCTTTGCTAAAATACTGTAATGGTGTGGATCAGCTCGCCTTTTATGATGCGATAGCCCCTATTTTGGAAGCGGAATCTTTAGATGAGCAACACCTCTTTGTGGCGGATCGCTATGGTAAGGGGGAAGGAGACTATGTCAATATTCCCTTATCTAAAGAACAATATGAGTCCTTTGTAGATGATATTCTTGCCGCAGAGAAAGTTCCTCTACATGGTTTTGAAGAGACAAAATATTTTGAATCCTGTTTGCCGATTGAAGTGATGGCTGAGCGTGGTCGAGAGACGTTGCGCTTTGGTCCGCTAAAGCCTGTTGGGATTGTGGACCCTAAGACAGGTCAGCGCCCGTATGCAAATATTCAACTGCGCCGTGAAAATGACCAAGGTAGTATGTTGAGTATGGTTGGTTTTCAGACGAAAATGAAATGGCCGGAGCAAAAGCGCGTATTTTCCAAAATTCCAGCATTTGCGAGTATGGAATTTTTTAGGTATGGCTCTGTTCATCGTAATACTTACGTGCAGGGCCCAAAGGTTCTGGCGAAAGACTTGAGCCTGCTTGCCAATCGTAGAACTTTTTTGGCTGGACAGATTACGGGTGTGGAAGGGTACACGGAGTCATCTGCGATTGGTTTGATTGTTGGCCGCCTCGTGGCTGGGTATTGTACTGGCAAACAATATACCATCCCACCAAAGAACACGATGATCGGGGCTTTGGTGGATTATGTAACTGTAGGGCCTAAAGGTGACTATGCACCGATGAACGTCAACTTGGGTCTTCTGCCGACCATTCAAAAGCGCCGTGGGGTGTCTAAAGCAGAGCGCAAGGTGCAGCAATGTGACGCTGCAAAACAAGCTTTTAACCTATACTTACAGGAGTATGGAGCGTCTAGCCTTCCTGTACAAGGTTACTTGGATTAAACAAAGAGTTTCTGTGTTTGAAGACCTTAACTTCTTGCCGCCTTCACTTTCTACCCAACGTTGGTTGTTGCGTCCTTTTTCTTTCGTGGATATCCCAGATCTGGTCGGCATTTTTTCGGGGGGAGGGATGCAGGACGCGGGTTTTCCGCCTCTGTGCTCGGAAAAGTTTGTTGTGTCTTGGGTTCTGAAAGGGCAGCAAGAGCCTTCCCTTAAAGCGTATGCGATTACATGTAATCATTCCTCTCGGCTTCTCTTAGGTGGCGTATCCTTGTCTAGGCAACAAGATGGTGTTGGATTGGGTTTTTGGGTGCGTGAGTCCTGCCGTCGGCATGGGGTGGCGTTTGAAGCTGTAAGGGAAGTTTGTTTACAATTAAAAGCACTTGCGCCCGGTTTACAGGTGCAAGCTTCTTGTTTACCTCACAATTTTCGTAGCCGTCGGTGTCTTTTAAAGCTTGGTTTTATGCGTATATCTACTTCTTTAGGCCAAGATCGCTTTGTATGGGCGGAATCACTGGTTTGAACCCCTCTTTTTCTGTGAGAAGTGCCTCTTTGTCTGAGCTTAGGCGGCCGATTTCTTTGCTGGACCTGCAGAAGGAAATTTATTTTTATTGACATTTATATAATGTGATATTAATATTTTGACATAGGACACGAATCATACAAGGCATTTTTTGACATCATGGGTAAGAAAAAAAGATCGGCGGTTAAGGGCTTTTGTGTCGTTGAGGATCCATATCTGACGTTCTCCCTAAGTGATGATGCAAATACTGTGCCTGTGCCTCAGGAGCAGGTCTCACAGGGCGAGACTTCCAACTCTTCTTTAGAGTATGAACTTATGTGTCAAGCATTTGCATCTGAGGTGGATGAGTCTATTCTTGCGGAAAAGCAGCCTATAGATCTCGCTGCCGTTGTCAAAAAAACACGTCGTACTTGTATGCTCACCGTCGACTTGCATGGGCTTTATTTGGAAGAGGCTAAACGCACGGTGGCTGCCGACATTTGGGAACATCTAGAAAGTAGCCGTGCCGATTTTTTACACGTCCAAATTGTAACGGGTAGGGGAAGGCGCTCGGGGAGTAATGGTGCTGTGTTGGCACGAGAAATTCACCCTTTTGTCTGTGCTACTTTCGCTTCTTACATTGTGACCATTGATACCTCTCCTGGGGAGGCTATTTATCAAGGTGTTGCTCTAAGAGGCTCCTTTGGTGTAGTATTGCGCAAGCCCGAACGCCGTAAATAAAAAATTTTAAGAATATAAGAAGTTACGATGGCCCCTAAATATACTTACGAACTTTCCATCTTTTGTCCTGGTGGGACTTTACATAAAGAAATGCTGAAAGGTTGGCTCACAGTAAACGGATTTGAATCTTTCGTTGAAGGAGTTGTCGATGATGTGGATGAGATTCATGAAGGGTACGACCCAGAGTATGATGGCTATCAAAATAGCCGGTCGGCGAACATGGTACCCTTGATTCTTTGTGACTATGATTTGACCCGCTTAGAAGAGTTGCGTGCCCAGCTTGATAAAGCCATGGACTTTGAGCTGGATTTTAAAATGGCGCGTATGGAAACCCAAACTTGGATGGAAGGGTGGAAAGATAGTTTTGTCCCCTTGAAAATGGGGAGTTTTTATATCTATCCTTCATGGATCATGTCAGATATTCCGGCAGGATACTTGCCTATAGAAATTGATCCTGGGATGGCGTTTGGTACAGGCCAGCATGCGACCACTCAATTGTGTTTGGAGTCGCTGAGTCGATTACATCATGAAGCTTCTCCGTGGTCGCTTTCATCTGCATTGGATGTGGGGACAGGATCGGGGATTTTAGCGATAGCTTGCCGTAAGTTGGACTGTGTGAAAGTGGACGCTCTTGATGTTGACCCTGCAAGTGTTGCAGCGGTTCAAGAGAATGCCACGCGCAACCGTGTTGCTGTAAACGCACATTTAGGTGCTCTGGAACATGTCGCAGAGCAACTGGATGCGTGTTACGATGTTGTTTTGGCAAATATTTTGTTGCAGGTGATTCAACCTCTTCTGCCCCGTTTGGTCGAACGTACGCGGCCAGAAGGCTTTCTCATTCTTTCCGGCCTTTTGGTGGAACAAGGTCACACTGTTTTGCAACAGGCGGCAACCTTGCCTGTACGGCATTATGAAACACGTGAAAAGGATGGCTGGTGCTCACTTGTTTTACAACGTCATGCGGTGGAGAACACGTGAATCTAGGTGCTCATCAATTCCGTTTTTGGGGATGTCCTTGTGCAGGTACGACTGATCTATGGTCTGTGGCTCCAGAGGAAGTACACCATATTCGTAAAGTGTTGCGCTTGAAGGTTGGTGAGCCTGTCGAGCTGTGTGATGGTCGAGGCACCCTGATTGTAGGTCATATTGCACAACTGCATACAGATAAAGTCTTGGTGGCTGTAGATCAAGTGATGCAGCAGCCACAGCCCCAACCTGTAGCAGAGTTGTGTCTTTTGATCGGTGCCTTAAAGCCATCGGTTTTTGATGAAGTGTTGCCGATGTTGGTTGAATTAGGTGTGACTCGTTTGTGTATTTTTCAGCAAAAAGGGCGCAACCTATCGTACACCAAAGAAAAAGTCATCCAACGTTGGCAACGGATTGTAGCTGCAAGTGTGAAACAATGTAAAAGACTATATGTGCCTCAGATACAAGTCAAAGATAGCCTTGAGGCAGCTGTGGAGTATGCGGCACAGCATCTTGTGGGCTCGATAGCATGGCTGCACTGTTGTCCAGGATACAAAAATGATTTGTCATTATTGCGGTTGTCCGAGGAGCACCAGCCTCACCATAAGGTTATTGTCGTCGGATCAGAGTCAGGTTTTTCTTCCGAGGAGTCGCAGTATCTGACGCGTGAAAAGTTTCGTCCGTTTACCCTTGGTCCTCACATTTTGCGGGCGAAGACCGCTGCTGTGGCAGCTTTAGCGTTGGCACATTCGTTATAGTTTTTCTCAATATTTTTTGACTTCGTGGCGCTCGGCAAGGTTTTCCTCTAGAACTTGCTCCAACCTCCGATCTTTAGGTGAACCTTCTGTTTACCTTCGAGGAGGCTACTGTGTCGAATAATATTGCCCGCCGTGGAAAAATTTTAATAGAGCCTTATGCGCAGCTGCGTTTTGGTCTTGTGTTTCTTATGGTGAACCTTTTATTTAGTGTTATTTTGCTTTCGGTATTTACTTACTATTTATGGGATGTGTACGTAGCTTTAACCAGCTACTTTACCTTAACCAACCGAGAATTGGTGATTACTTGGCAGAAGTTTCAGACTCCTTTTTTCACGAGTCTGTTTGTTCTGGTGATTTTTATTGTAACCTCGTTAGTGGTATCTGCACGTTATACGCATCAGATATACGGACCTCTTGTCTCTATTAATCGCTTTGTAGACCAACTTATTGCAGGAAAAGTCCCTGAGAAGATTCGTTTGCGAGAAGGGGACCAATTGGGTAGTCTTGTAGATCGTCTTAACCTGTTGGTTGTCCCTAATTGCCGTGAGCAAGTTTTGGATGCTTTAACTGCTTTGGAGCAAGGAACCCCTCCGAAGCTCATTGACTTCACCGAAAAAGATCCTTATCGTGATTTGGCGACGAAAATAAATGCGATTAGTTCCGCACGCTCCGGTTGACTGTATTCGAAAACGTCCTCTTGTTGTTGATTGTGGTGCACTTCGTTTATGGAAGTCTTAAGATTTGGTAGCATATGGCAAGTTGTAGTTTTAAACCTAACATTGAAGGAGAGGCTGTGAAAGGTTCACAAGTGGCAACAACGTCAGAAATGATGAAGAAGGTCTATGAAAATATCCGTACGGCATCACAGTCAGCTCGTGTAAAACTAGGTAGACCCCTCACGCTCACCGAAAAAATCCTTTACGCTCATCTTGATAATCCAAATGAAGTGGGAAATATTGAACGTGGTAAAAGCTTTTCTTTGCTGCGCCCGGATCGAGTCGCGATGCAAGATGCAACGGCTCAGATGGCCATTTTGCAGTTTATTCAGTCGGGCAGGGAAAGGGTGGCAGTCCCCAGTACGGTGCATTGCGACCATTTAATTAGGGCGCATGAAGGCTCCGACAAAGATATGGACACTGCCAACAAAGAAAATGCTGAGGTCTATAACTTTTTGAGCACTGCATCGCAGAAATACGGTATCGGCTTTTGGGGGCCTGGTTCGGGTATTATCCATCAAGTCGTTTTAGAAAATTATGCAGCCCCTGGAATGCTGATGATTGGTACAGACTCCCATACGCCGAATGGAGGTGGTTTGGGAGCCTTAGCGATTGGGGTAGGTGGTGCAGATGCTGTAGATGTCATGGCTGGACAGGCTTGGGAGCTGTTGTTCCCTAAAGTGATTGCGGTAAAACTCACCGGTAAGTTTGATGCCTGGACCTCTCCCAAAGATGTTATCTTGAAGGTCTTGGAAATTTTGACGGTGAAGGGTGGGACCAATAAGATTGTGGAATATATTGGTCCTGGAGCAGATAACATAAGCTGTACGGGTAAAGCGACCATCACAAATATGGGAGCGGAGCTGGGTGCAACCACTTCGGTCTTCGGCTTTGATGCCAAAATGAAAACTTATTTAGAGGCAACGGAACGTGCCGATTTGGCAAGCCTTGCCGACCAGTATGGAGAGGATTTGCGTCCGGACCCAGAAGTGGTTGCGGATGCTCATAAGTATTATGATGAGGTCATTGAAATTGATTTGGATGCATTGGAACCTTATATTGTAGGCCCTCACTCTCCGGACAAGGCTCGACCTCTTTCGGCCTTCAAAGATGAAATTGACAAAGAAGGTTATCCTAATGAAATTAGTGCCTGTTTGATTGGGAGCTGTACGAATTCCTCTTATGAGGATATCTATAAAGCAGCAGGAATAGCGGAACAAGCCATGAAGCTTGGGATTAAGGCGAGTAAGCCGTTGTTTGTGTCTCCTGGCTCGACTCGCATTTATGCGACGATTAAGCGTGATGGTCTGATGCAAACTCTGGAGAAGTTTGGGGCTACTGTACTTGCAAATGCTTGTGGACCGTGTATTGGTCAGTGGAAGCGTGACGATATTAAGCAAAGTGAGCGTAACTCCATTGTGACTTCCTTTAACCGTAATTTTAGAGGAAGGAACGATGCAAATGCAGAAACGTTGTCCTTTATTTCGAGCCCTGAAATGGTTCTCGCTTATGCGACCTCAGGCAAGCTGGACTTTAACCCCCGTAAAGACGAGGTGATAGATGCTGGGGGGCAGGCCCACAAGCTTTCTATACCTGCAGCTCCAGAGTTGCCAGACCGTGGGTTTGTGCATGACAAAACAGGTTATTTAGAGCCGGCTGTCGATGGGGGCTCTGTTGCCGTGGATGTGAAACCTGACAGTGAACGCCTACAAATTTTGAGTCCTTTTGCTGCGTGGGATGGCAAAGATTATGAGAAGCACCGTTTGTTGGTGAAAGTGGTGGGTAAGTGTACGACCGACCATATTTCTCCAGCGGGAACTTGGCTGAGATTTCGGGGTCACTTAGAAAATATCAGTAACAATATGCTTTTGGGTGGGGTGAATGCTTTTTCTAATGAAACAGGTAAAACCAACCATCAGTTGTCTGGAGATGCTGTAGAACAAATCTCTTCCGTCGCGAAAGCTTATAAGAACCAAGGTCAGCGCTGGGTCATTGTGGGAGATGAAAACTATGGAGAAGGTTCGAGCCGTGAGCACGCTGCAATGTGTCCAAGGTTTTTGGGTGCGAGTACCGTCATTGTACGGAGCTTTGCACGTATTCATGAAACCAATTTGAAGAAACAAGGTGTTTTAGCTTTGACCTTCCAGAATAGTGCTGACTATGACAAGGTGCGCGAAAGTGACCTCATTAGTATCACAGGCTTAGATGCCTTTGCTCCTGGTAAGCCCCTTGCTGTGGTCTTAACCCACGCAGACGGTTCTAAGGACGAGATTCTTGCAGCTCATTCTTACAACCACGAGCAAATTAAGTGGTTTAAAGCAGGGTCTTCCTTAAATACTTTATAGCTTTTTCTTGAGGGTCACTCTCCGTGGGGCTGTGCCCCCTGGCTTCTGGCAGTCCTACCTTTTTAAATTGATTTTTGTGAGGTAATTTGCTAGCTTCGGTTGGTTTATGACCCCACTTATTTTCAATTTTAGGCAGTAAAATGGCTCTTCTCTTGACATGTCAGTCGATCTCAAAGTCTTTTGGTACCCGTAGCTTGTTTGAAAACCTGTCTTTTAGTGTTTTTGATGGAGATCGTATTGGGGTTATTGGCCCGAACGGAGTGGGTAAATCGACGTTATTGAAAATACTTTCTGCAACCGACACTGTGGATGTAGGAGAGTTGACCTACCGTAAGCATGTGAAAGTAGGTTATATTCCACAGTGGACTGATTTCCCTTTAGACCAATCTATTTTAGATGTGGCCACTAAAGCTGCTATCCAAGTGGGGATTACGGAGGACGAAGCGGTGACAGCTGCCTATATTCAGCTGTCGCTGGTTGGTTTTGAAGATTATGACGCCCCTGTCTCTTCTCTTTCAGGTGGCTGGCAAAAGCGTTTGGCAATCGCTTGTGGTTCTTTGGGTGAGCCGGATTTGCTTCTCCTCGACGAACCCACCAACCATTTGGATGCACAAGGCCTAGAGTGGTTGGAACAGTACCTCCTACAGATTTCCTGTGCGTGGATGATGATTAGTCACGATAGATTTTTACTGAATCAAACGGTGCGAAAAACTCTTGAGGTCAATCGTTGTTTTGAGAATTTTACGTTGGTGACTGCAGGGGACTATGATGCGCATCTCAAGCACAAAGAGGAGTTTCTTGCTGCCCAACGTCAAGCAATGGCGAGTCTTTCGAGTAAAGTAAGAAGAGAGGATGAGTGGCTCAAACGAGGCCCCAAAGCACGCAGTACAAAGGCAAAATATCGTATCGAGAATGCACAGCAATTGCAAACCAACTTGGCGGAAGTTAGAGGCCGGTTGCAGACGAATGCAACCCAGATCGAATTTAGTGCTTCTCAGCGTAAGACGAAAAACCTGGTTTCCTTAGAGAACGTAACATTATGTAGAGGTGAGCAACAGCTCTTAGAAAACTGCTCCTATGTTTTTACCTCTGGGAGGTGTGTTGGGCTTGTTGGAGGGAATGGTGCTGGTAAATCCAGCTTTTTAAAGATGATTGTGGGCCAACTTTCTCAGACGAGCGGGACGATACGCTGTGCTCAAGAGCTGCAGGTTGTTTATTTTGATCAAAAGCGTGAGTTACCTGACCCACAGATGACTTTGAAACGCGCATTGTCTGAGCATGGTGATTCGGTGCTCTATCAGGGGCGTTCCATCCATGTCCACAGTTGGGCGAAACGTTTTGGCTTTAGCTATGAGCAACTAGAGACCCCCGTGGGCAAACTCTCGGGAGGGGAGCGTGCGCGTGCATTGATTGCGCGACTTATGCTGCAACCGGCGGATATTTTGTTGTTGGACGAACCGACCAATGACTTAGATATTTATACGTTGGAAGTTCTGGAAGAAAGCTTGCTGGAGTTTCCGGGAGCAGTGATACTGGTGACTCATGATCGCTACATGCTGCAGAGGATTTGTGACACCTACTTATACTTAGATGGTCGCGGTGGCTGTGTGGCTTACGATGATCCTTTTCAATGGGAAAGGGAAATTAAAAGACAAGAGAGGCTTCAACAGACCTTGGGAGTGGAGAAGCAGAAGAAGTCTCTAAAAGGAGTGGATGCGGCTGCAAAGAAACCTAAGGGTCTTTCTTTTAAAGAAAAAAAAGAGCTTGATTCGATGGAAGAACAGATCCTTGCTGCTGAAGCGCAACTGGAGCAGCTTGTACAGCTATCTGGCGACGAAGAGTACACCAGCAACCCCAAGAAATTAGCTGAGATAGGAAAGCAACTCGCAACTTCTCAGGCTCGGGTGGACCAGCTCTATGCGCGTTGGACAGAGCTGGCAGAACAGCAGTAGATGAATCCGTGGAACAGCTGGATTAGTCGATGGCACAGATCGTCTGTAGGATGCGCGTTGCGACACGGTAAGGGTCGGCGTTTGCGCCGGGGCGTCTGTCCTCCAGGTAGCCGTAGCCCTTTTTAGCCACTGTGAGAGGTACCCGAATGGAAGCTCCTCGATCGGAATTGCCACTTTTGAACTCACTGATGGAGCAGGTTTCATGTTCTCCTGTGAGGCGTTCTGCGAGCTTGTCCCCGTACTCGGAAATGTGAGTTTGATGCTTTTGGGAAAGTTGGGTGATGTAATTCTCGATCATCATCTTTCCGGTGGCCGGGTCTCTGAGACTTTTGGTGGAAAAGTTGGTATGCATTCCCGCGCCGTTCCAATCTCCTTTGACGGGCTTGGGGTCGAGTGTTGCGGTGACATTATATTTTTCTCCGATGCGGTATAAAAGCCATCTTGCATACCAAACATGGTCAGACACGGTGAGTGGATCAGCACTTTCACTTCCGACTCCACGATACCCTATTTGAAACTCCCACTGTCCAGGCATGACCTCCGCATTGGTACCGTAAAGCATGATTCCAGCGGCCATAAGTGCATCTGTATGCGCTTCCACCAGGTCGCGGCCAAACACTTCATCTGCCCCGACTCCACAGTAAAAAGGACCTTGGGGAGCAGGGTAGCCATTTTCAGGCCAACCGAGTGGAGTCCTTCCTTGAAATAAGGTGTACTCCTGTTCGAAACCAAACCAGGGTTCTTCGAGGGCGGCTCCTTGATCGAGTATTTGGCGTAAGCGCGCGCGGGTGTTAGACGGGTGAGGGTTGCCTTGCGCATCCATGACTTCACATAAGGCAAGATAACTATCTATCTCTTTCAGGGGGTTTTTGACAAAGCTTACGGGGCGTAGTATCAGGTCGCTATTCTGTCCATCTGCCTGGTACGTAGAAGAGCCATCAAAGCTCCATTCCGGAAACTCATCTAGAGTGATCAGGGTCGGGTTGGTAAAGTTGACGATCCTGGCCTTAGAACGCAGTTTTTGAGTGGGGGTGGCTCCATCCATCCATATATATTCTACAAGCTTCAGCATTGACTCCCTCCAAAACATAGGATGCACAAGGGTTTTTGTGGTCATGAACTCTTCGAAACAAGCAAATATTTATCCGCGCTCATCTTAATCCAATAAGCCCTCTCCCAGCAACCCAAATGATGATTTCTGAGATGAGATATGGGAAGAGGCCATACTTATTTTAAGAAGGTGTAAACTATCTGAGTGAGCTTTGGCGCTTAGAGGTGCGTGCATTCTTGCAAGGTTCCAGGTAACTGTGATTGAGCTTGCACATCCTGTGGCAGCTGCTATGCTTTTGACGGTTGGTCTCACCCCTGTGGCGGATACAAGGGGCAAGTTATCATGGTCGTGGTAGTATGGACTTACCTTGTTAGGTGAGTCTGGGGGATGATAATCATATTGCAGAGGGCTGGGCTTAAGCCTTCTCTTGCAATACATCAGCTAGAGGAAAAAAATGGGTTGGGCGACACGCGCGTTAGGTTCTTCGGTCGGCTGTAAGCTGATTATGGCTCTCACAGGTTTAATGTTGGTGGGTTTTATTGTGGCTCATTTAGCGGGTAACTTGCTGGTTTTTGCCGGTCCCGCAGCTTTAAATGCCTACGCGAAGGGTTTGCATGACCTCGGAGGTTTATTGTGGGTTGCGCGTGGTGGCTTGCTCGTCGGCTTTTTGTTGCATATTTTTACCGGTAAGCGTCTGATTCAGTTAGAAAGTGCAGCCAAGCCTGTGAAGTATAAGGTAGCTGCTCGGGTGAAAGCGAGCTTTGCTTCGAGATACATGGCCTTATCCGGGGTGACTGTCTTGGTGTTCTTTTTCTACCATTTGGCACACTTCACCTTTCGATATACCCATGCTCAGGAGTTTGCTCACCTGGGGGCTTTTGATGTCTATGCCATGATGATTTTGAGCTTTCGTTCTCCCATACTGTCGTTATTTTACTGTGCTTCTATCTTTTTTTTGACTTTACACCTGAACCATGGCCTGCAAAGTTTGTTGCAGACACTGGGCTTTAACCACCCCAAGTACGATGTCTTAAATCAGAAGATTTTGCCTGCGCTGGGAATCTTATTAGGTCTGGGGTTTATCTCGATACCTGTAGCGGTGCTTTTAGGGGCTGTATCCTGAGCTGAGTCTTTCCTAAAAGAAGGTGTGGTAACAAAGAGCCGTGTCAAATGTGAGATACGGTTTTGTGAATTATGAACTGAACTACTGAGCTGAGGGTAGGGAATGAATCTCGATTCTAAGATACCGGAAGGGCCTCTGAGTGAAAAATGGCAGAAGCACAAGTTTAATATGAAACTTGTGTCCCCTGCAAATAAGCGTAAATATCACGTCATTGTCGTAGGTTCAGGCCTTGCGGGCGGTTCTGCGGCAGCAACCTTAGCAGAGCTGGGCTACAACGTGAGCTGCTTTTGCTATCAGGATAGCCCCCGTCGCGCCCATAGTATTGCGGCTCAAGGTGGAATCAATGCCGCGAAAAACTATCCAGGTGATGGAGATAGTGTTTTCCGCCTTTTTTATGACACGATTAAAGGGGGTGACTTTCGCTCACGTGAGGCGAATGTGTATCGCTTGGCGGAGGTCTCCGCTTCCATTATTGATCAGGCAACGGCACAGGGAGTGCCTTTTGCACGTGAATATGGGGGATTGCTCGCCAATCGCTCTTTTGGGGGTGCTCAGGTCTCTAGGACATTTTATGCGCGTGGGCAAACAGGGCAGCAGCTGCTCTTGGGGGCTTATTCGGCCCTCTCGCGGCAAATAGGTCTAGGCCAGGTAAAAATGTATCCTCGTACGGAAATCCTGGATGTCGTCGTCGTAGGTGGCAAGGCAAAAGGAGTCATTGTTCGAGATATGGTCACGGGTAAAATTTCGCGTTACAAGGCGGATGCTGTGGTCTTAGGGACGGGTGGCTATGGGAATGTCTTTTACCTGTCCACCAATGCCATGGGCTGTAATGTGACCGCGGCTTATCGTGCGTACAAGCGTGGTGCGGGCTTTGCCAACCCATGTTACACGCAGATTCATCCCACTTGTATCCCGGTGAGTGGGACGCACCAGTCTAAGTTGACGTTGATGTCCGAGTCCTTGCGTAATGATGGCCGGGTGTGGGTGCCGCAGCAGCAAGGAGATTCTCGTCCTCCTCATGAAATCCCTGATACAGAGAGGGATTATTATTTGGAGCGTAAGTACCCGAGCTTTGGGAATCTTGCTCCGCGTGATATTGCCTCTCGTAGTGCAAAAGAGGCATGTGATGCTGGCCGTGGGGTGGGGCCTGGTGGCTTAGGAGTCTACCTGGACTTTGCCGATGCCATTCGGCGCTTGGGCGAACAGACGGTACGTGAGCGCTATGGCAACCTTTTTCATATGTATCAAAAAATTACGGATGAAAACCCTTATCAGGTACCGATGAGGATCTACCCTGCCGTCCACTATACGATGGGGGGCCTGTGGGTGGACTACAATTTGCAGAGTACCATTCCGGGTTTGCACGTGATTGGTGAAGCTAACTTTTCTGATCATGGTGCCAATCGCTTGGGCGCGAGCGCACTGATGCAAGGTTTGGCAGATGGGTACTTTGTCCTACCCTATACCATAGGGAACTACCTGTCGGGTGAAGTGCCTGACGATGTGGATATCGATGCCCCTGAGTTTGAGCGTGCCGAAAAAGAAGTGCGTGACCGTATGGCACAGTTGCTTTCGATTCAGGGCAAAAAGTCGCCGACAGCTTTTCATCGAGAGCTGGGACAAGTGATGTGGGATCATTGCGGGATGGCGCGTAATCGAGCCGGCCTTGAAAAAGCGATTCAACGCATCCCTGAGATACGCGAGGAGTTTTGGCAGAATGTGAGGGTTACCGGTGCAGGCGAAGGTCTTAACCAACAGTTAGAGTTAGCTGGAAGGGTGGCCGACTTTTTGGAGTATGGCGAACTGATGTGCCGAGATGCTTTGGTGCGTGAAGAGTCTTGTGGTGGTCACTTTAGAGAAGAGTACCAGTCGGAGGAAGGTGAGGCTGTACGCAATGATCAAGATTTTGCACACGTAGCTGTGTGGGAATATCAAGGTCAGGGTAAAGATCCTGCCCGGCATGTGGAGCAGCTTGAATATGAAAATGTAAAGTTTGCCACGAGGAGTTACAAGTGAAAATTCAGTTGCATGTTTGGCGCCAAGAAAGCCCTACTGCTGCAGGGAGTTTTGAGACGCATGTGTTGGACTCTGTGAGTCCGGATATGTCTTTCTTAGAAATGCTTGACTCTCTCAACGAGCAGCTTATTGAAGCCAAAAAAGTTCCTGTCGACTTTGATCATGACTGTCGCGAGGGGATTTGTGGGAGTTGCTCGCTCAATATCAATGGTGTCGCGCATGGCCCGCAGTCAGGTACGACTGCTTGTCAATTGCATATGCGGAGCTTTAAAGACGGGGACGATATTTATGTGGAGCCTTGGCGCGCAAATGCATTTCCTGTCTTGAAAGATCTGATTACGGACCGCTCTGGCTTTGACCGTATCATGCAGTCGGGTGGTTTTGTCTCGGTGAGTACCGCGGGTGTTCCAGACGCGAATGCGATTCCGGTAGCCAAACAGGATGCAGACGAGGCTATGGATGCGGCCACTTGTATTGGCTGTGGAGCCTGTGTGGCGGCTTGTAAAAACTCCTCGGCCATGCTGTTTGTTTCGGCAAAAGTGTCGCAACTCGCCTTGTTACCTCAAGGTGCTCCTGAAAGAGGTCGCCGTGTACAGGCGATGATTCATCAGATGGATCAAGAAGGTTTTGGACATTGTAGCAACACGTATGAATGTGAGGCAGTGTGCCCCAAAGAAATTAGTGTGCGCCACATCGCTCGCCTCAACCGTGAGTATTTCAAGGCTTGTTTCTTTGGGAAAGAGGATTAACTTTCGAGTATTAATGAGTTTTCATCCTTTTGTGCTTCCTCGGGCTTTCCGCCTCGTTATTTGACTCAATTTATAGGTCTTTTGTCCGATACCCACCCTGTCCTTGCACTGCTTCTATGAAGTTGTGCTGTGGGAGCAAAAGAAGTGTGTGGGAGTATTGAAAATGGCAAGTGATCAGGCAGTCAGTGCTGCGGATATTAATTATGTAGGTATTGCAGCTAGTCAAGCTCCGTTCATGGTTATCCTAGCTATTGTCATTTGTGCTGTTTTGCTCTTGAAGGGGTCTTTGGCACGTTTTCTGAGTGAACAGACCTTGAAATTCAATTTGTTGGTCTTGGTCACTGGATCGATTGGGACAGCCACCTTCATTGGAGTGTTAACCGAGTATTACATGGCTGGTTTGGGCAAAAAAGTAGCGGCTATGGTGCACTACGATATCCCACTGGTGAAGTATATTTCAGAAGCCGCCACGGCGCAAATGCAGCAGAGCAATTGGTTTGAACGTTCCGCTCTTTATGCTCTGCAGCAGAACGAAGAAAGACTAAAATATGCGGAAAGTAAAGCGCTAGATTACGATGAAGAGGCTGAGAAGAAATTGGACATAGCGATGGTCTTGGCCAAGAAGGGGGTGCGTCGTGCCACTTCTGCAGCCGATGTGGAAGAGTTCAAGTATGTAGCGCGGCAGCTGGAGCAGATTCATGCAAGCCACAAAGAGTTTACGAGCCATATGCGTGAGTTATTTGATTCTCTGAACCAGGGCCACCCACTGGGTGCGCAGGCTTTATATAAATTAGAAGAAGAAGAGGATGTGTTAAATGAAGTGACCAAAAAGTTGCTCCTGCAGATCGAAGAATACACCTTGCAGGCAGGGATAAACTCTTTGTATCTGGAGAAGAAGTCTGAATTTATGATCGTTCTCCTGAATATTTTTGGTCTTTTGCTTCTGCTGATTAACGCTTCGATTATTTTGCGGGTCATCAGTAACAAGCTCTCGGGGATTGAAGTCGCCTTGAATCATAATTATGAGAAGCTGAATACCTTGTCTACGGATTTAAGTTCACGTAGTAAAACCTTATCGGACATTAGTGAACGCCAAGTGGTCTCCTTGAGTCACTCCGTAGAGGGTATTGGGCAGATTAACGAGAATATTCAGTCCAACTTAGACCAGGCAAAACAATCGGAGGTTATCTCGCAAGAAGTGAGTGAGGCGGCCGCCGCTTCGCATCGCTCGATGCAAGAGCTGTTAAGTAATATTCATGAAATTACCAAAAGTAATGAAGAAATTAGTAATCTCACGAGCCTGATTAAACAGATCGAAAAGCGCACCAATGCGATTGATGACATCGTGTTTAAAACAACCATCCTGTCTTTCAATACTTCCGTAGAGGCTGAGCGTGCAGGTGAGCATGGTCGTGGTTTTGCGGTGGTCGCCCAGGAAGTCAATAACCTTGCCTTGCTGAGTGGCAAGGCTGCGTTGGAGATTTCTAACTTCGTGAAAGATAGCATCGAAGCAGCGGAAAAAATCACCAAGTCCAATGGTGAGAAGGTGCTGCGTAGCCAGGAGCGAGGTAAGGATACCGCGCAATCTTTCAGTGAAGTACTGGGTGCGGCGGAAAAATTGCTGGCGCAGTCCAAACAGATTGCCACGAGTTCTAATGATCAAGCGCGGGGGATGAAGCAGATTAATGGTGAAATCTCCCAGGTGCGGGAAGATGTGGTTTCCAGCTCGGAAGAAGCCTCTTCTTTGGCGCAGATATGTACCGAAGTGGAGAAAGAGACCGAATCGATTGGCCGTTCCATAGGTAATGTGCAGCATATGCTGAATAGCTGAATAGTTGATCCCGCCTCAAGCCTATATCTTTCTTATTTATCCTTATTTCTGGTTTGATGTTTTGAGAGTTAGCTCTGTCTTGTACTGCCTAGCCCCGATGTCTGTCTGATCTTAGGTATGTGGTCCAAGGCTTAGGATGGATTTTTCTTTTCGCTGACAGCGGCAATCATGGCGGCGGGGAGGTCTTCAAGAGACACTTCGGTGTCTACGGCACCCAGCTCCTTGGCAGCTTTGGGCATGCCATACACAGCACACGAAATTTGATTTTGACCGATGGTTTGGGCGCCAAGTTGTTTCAGGTGTTTGAGTCCTTCCGCACCATCTTTGCCCATCCCGGTTAGAATGACCCCAATAGCGTTTTTGGCATGCTTATGGGGCATGGAGCGAAACATGACATTGACCGAAGGACGGTGATTGAGTTCGGGCTCTTCTTGAGTCAGCTGGACACATAGACTTTCAGAGCCGTCTTTGCTGGTGACAGGGGCAATTTTGAGGTGGGAATGTCCTGGGGCGATTAAAACGCGGTTTTGTTGAATGATGTCTCCATGCTCGGCTTCCTTGATTTCAAAGGGGCACATGCTGTTGAGTCGTTTGGCAAACAGATTGGAAAAGTGTTCCGGAATGTGCTGCACGATCACGATAGGCGGAATAGATGCTGGCAGTCGTTTGAAGATTTCGGTGAGTGCGACCGTGCCTCCCGTAGAAGAGCCTATGAGGATCATCTTGTTTTTCTGTAAGCTGTGGGTATTGATCAGGCGTGGAGTGGTATCTCCGTTGCCCTGAGCGTGCATTTCGACTCGGGATTTCGCCGCTGCGCGAATGACTCGTGATAAGGTCACGCGAAATTCCGGAATGTCCTGTGCGGAGGGTTTGGCGATAAAGTCAAAGGCGCCCACTTCGAGGCAGCGTAGAGCGGTGTCTCCATCTTCCGGAGCAACCCCTGAGATCATGATCGTGGGTATGGGACGCTTGGGTAAAAACTTTTCCAGAAATTCTAATCCGGTCATTTTAGGCATATGGACATCGAGAAGAATCACGTCGGGTTGATGTGTTTTGAGCAATTCCATGGCGATGAGTGGGTCTTCTGCTTCGGCGCAGATTTGAATATCTTCATACTCGGCCAGACACTTTTCCACGATTTTGCGCCCGGTTTTGGAATCATCCACGGTCATCACCATAATGGGGCGATTTGTTTGAGAGGATTCGCCTTGTGGTGCTCCGTCGCTGGGTTGTGTGGTTGAGCTGGGGGTGCTTTGTGCGATGGTTATTTTTTTGTCGACGAGGTGAATCTCGATCTCTTCGTAGCTACGCGATTCGCGAAGGAAGAAACAGTGGGGAATTTTAAATTGCTGGAAGAATTTACGTACTTCGTTTTTGGTTGCGGTCTCTTTGGTCTTGGATACTCCTGCAGTAATAATCAGACGCACGTCTACGTGCTCAGGTTGATATCCCATGAGCTTGATTTGTTTCAGTATTTTTTTAAAAGCAGCTCGGCTGTCAGAGTT
Source organism: Zetaproteobacteria bacterium (assembly GCA_028817975.1). Classification (GTDB taxonomy): domain Bacteria; phylum Bdellovibrionota_B; class Oligoflexia; order Oligoflexales; family Bog-1112; genus JAPPOJ01. The sequence continues at coordinate 18,892 of JAPPOJ010000156.1, forward strand.
AAAGCTTTCCATTTCGTATGGACTTATGAAAGGTGCTTTTTGGTCACGTGCGGCATAAAAGCGTACAAAAATAGGCTTTTGGGGTTTAAAGGGGGCAGATTTCGACATTTATTTGCCCTCCTTACGCCGGTCTTTGGAGCGAACATAGATAGAATTGCCTACATTTTGGTAGTCACTGCCATCCGGAATGCTCTCGCAATGCCCTAGAATGAGGTGACAGTTGGGGTTTAGTACTTGATCCACACGCTCCACGATTTTTAAAATGGTTTCTGCTTGAAAGTATATAAATACGTTGCGGACGAGTATCAGGTCGAACGTCATTTTGAGGGATTGCACGGGGTCGAGGAGGTTGTGATAGCGAAATTTAATGTTTTGTTTCAGCTTGTCATGTACTCGGTACATACCTGCATTTTGACCGCTGCCACGATAAAAGTACTCTTGCATGAGATTGCCTGGAACATGCTCCTCGACCTGCAGGGCGGGGTACTTACCTTGCTCAGCCTTGGCATTTGCTTCGGTGTCGATGTCTGTCGAGAGAATGCGGTATTTAATCGCAGGAGTATTCGTTTTATTAAACTCATCGATCAGGATGGCTAGTGAATAGGCTTCTGCTCCAGTGGAAGAGGCGCCAATCCAGATCGAAAGAGACTTTCCTTTGAATTGTGGGAGAACCTCTGTTTCGATAAAGTCGAAGTGCTCTCTTTCCCGAAAAAAATGTGTTTTATTAGAGGTAATTGCATTGACAAAATGTTGATTTTCGGGAGTATTTGGGGCGTTGAGTAGGTTGATATATTCAATCCAGTCGTGAATTCCCAACTCGCGTAATCGCTTGCGGAGTCGGGTTTCCATAAAAAAGCGCCGGTTATCGGGGATATGGATACCTGCGGTGATCCGGATATGGTCGGTAAAGTATTCGTATACCGAAGCGGGCATTTCAGGGATGTAGGACATCTATACAAACTTTATAATACTTCGGTGAAAAAGTTAGAGCTTCTCCCAACCATCTTCGTCGTCACCTGCATGTGTGCTCGCTTCTGCGGCTACCTGGGGTGAAGCCTGAGAGGGTTCGGACGGAGATACGGCTGCCGTCGTGGACACCTTCTTTTGCGTATGGCCTTGGGCAGACTTTACGAGTGCTTTCCTCTCAGTAGGTCTCTCTTTTGGGGAGACATGGCCCGTTGTAGAGGAGGTCTTGACAGCCTCTCCTTTGGCGTAGATCAAGCTATATAAGTCCGCAATGTTGGCGGCGAGGCTTTCTGATGCTGAGAGGAGCTGAGCGCTGGAGCTGGACACCTCATCGGCTTGTTCCGATGTTTGTTGGGTAGTCTGGTCAATTTGGTTCATGGCAATATTGACTTGACTGACGCCGTCCGCCTGCTCTTTGGAAGAAACCACAATTTGTTCGGACTGCTGCTGCAGTTGCTTCGCGCTCTCAGAGATTTCTTTGAGGATGTTAGCCGTTTCAGATACTTTCTGGCTCCCTGTATGTACTTTTTCTTTATTGTCAGAGGCAATCTTCTCTGCGTCGGAAATACTGGTCTTCACAAGAGCGGCTATTTCCAAAGCAGCTTTACCGCTGATCTGAGCCAGGTTACCGACTTCTTGAGCAACGACTGCAAAGCCTCTGCCGTGTTCGCCCGCCCGTTCGGCTTCTACAGAAGCATTGAAAGAAAGCAATTTAGTTTGGAAAACAATCTCGTCAATAATGGCTGTTTTCTCGCCAATACCGTGAATCACTTTGACGAGCTCTTGAATCTCTTTATTGCTTTGCATGATCTCCTCCATCGAGTGGACAAGTTCATCCATGGCGCCGTTGCCTTTATGGGCATTGCCCGCGACTTCTTTGGAGAGGTCGGCAGATTTTTGTGCTTGTTCTACGTTGTTGTTGACCATCGAGCTAATCTCTTCTGTCGAAGCGGCGGTTTCTTCTACCGCGCTCGCTTGCTCGGTGGCAAGATCCGACATTCTTTTGCTCGCTTTGCCAAGCCCCATGGCGCTGTGGCGAGTGGTGTCGGAATTGTCCTGAATATCGGTAGCCACGCGTAAAATGGGAGAGGCGACGCTGCTGCTCATCGAATAACCAAAGCCAAGGTTGAGCAGTGCGGTGACGGCGACGAGGATTAAAGTATAGATGGCAAATTCCCTGGAGGTTTTACCGATCTCATCCTTGTGGATACTGGCAAAAATCCCCCACTTTTCTCCGAGAATGTTGATGGGGGAGTAGGAAACCATGGAAGGAATACCCAAGTAATCCATCGTGTACTCGACCCCGTGTTGGTTATCTTTGAGTGCTTTGGTGATCGTGGGCATGGTACTGAACTTAATCTGTTCGGGGTGGCGAAATCCATTAGCGATGCTGTGCCTTTCAGCGTCGAGTCGGGTATCTGAGCGGGGTAAGAAATCGTCCCCGACTAAGTAGACTTCGGCGCTGGGATAGCGCTTACTTTTCTCTGCCATAATTTCATTGATCTTGTCGATCGGCATTTGGAAAACAAGCACGCCGATTTTTTTGTCTCCTTCCCAGATAGGAGCCGCAATAAAACTGGCTGGCCCGTCATAAGAAGGTCGGTATTGTTCAAAGTCGACAAAAGCGTACTGATCTTTGCTGTTAATTTCGCTTGCCTGCTCAAATACGCGGGCGAAGTTGGTATGTTTGTACGGGCCGTGACGTAAGGAAGTGGCGAAGTCGAGTTCTTTAAATACAGAGTAGATAATATCGCCGGTCTGGATGTCGACGATAAAAATGTCATAGTAACCGTAATTCTCAAGAAACTCGCGGATGATCGGGTGGTAGTTTGCGTGTATCTCTGAGTACATGGAGCCGTCGCTTGCTGCATTGAGAAGATGTTTGGAACCAAGCGGGTGGGAGTTTTGGATGATATATGTGTACTGGTGATCCACAGCTGCGTCGGAGAGTTCGGAGATCATGTAGTCAATATCTGGCTCTACCTGGTTTTGGCTCTTGTACTCTTGGGCAAAGTCGACTTGATAGTACTTTGTGAGTTGGTGACGTTTGCTCTCCAGGTCAGGCTCGTTGGCAGCGGTTTCTTCCATCCGGGTGTAAAACGCCTGGTGGAATTGTGCGGCCGCGTCTACAATGGTGGTTTGGTGGGCGAAAGTGATGATTTGGTTCTCTAAGGTCTGCGTATAGTTTTTTATTTGATTCTCTTTATTTTTCAGCATCGAGTGTAGCTTTTCGTGCATGACCCGCTCAATGCCCTTCTTACCATTGATATAGCCAAAGAGCCCCACCAAAGACATGGGAATCATCCCCAGTGCCAGGAATTGTAGCATCATGCGTGTTTTAAGATTGAATCTTTTCTTCATGCGTCTACACCTTTACTTGGATGCTTCGGGTTCATTTTGTGCCAGCATCCGATGATCACTTTTGGACAGTAGTTTTTCGATACTTAGAATGAGAATCATTTTTTGTACTTCGCTGCCGTCCTTTTGCTTTTCAATAGTTTTGGCAATCCCAACGACTCCGTCCCCGACTTGGCGGCCGCTGGTCTCTCCTGAAAAGTCAATTTGACTATTGCTAAAGGTTTCTACTTTGGCAACTTCGTCGACGACACAGCCAATCACGGAGTTTTCCAGAATATTAATCACAATACTGGTGCTTTTGTCCCGATCGACAATATCTTTGAGTCCGAATTTCATCCGTAAGTCGATCACAGAAATGATCTTTCCCCGTAGGTTGATAAGTCCACGGTAGTATTTGGGCACATTCGGCAGAGGTGTAATTTGCAACAACCCATTGACCTCTTGAATGTTCATCAGTGGAAATGCGTACATCTGATCCTGGATTTTAAACACGAGGTAACGTTGCTTGTCCGTTTCCTCTTCGCTGGTCAATCCCTCAGTCTCTTGTTCCGGATGGCTACTCATGGTCTATTTCCTTGCTGCAACTCGGCGCATGATTGTTGCTAGCTCTAAGACCAGAGAAACCTGTCCGTCTCCCAAGATCGTCCCGCCGCTAGCATCCTTGATATCTTTCGCAACTGTGGTCAGTTCCTTAAGTACTATTTGTTCCTGGCTATCTATCCTATCGACAATAAAGGCGAAATTTTCATCTTCCAGCTGTGTCAACACTGCGAGTGGACTACTCGGGGCTTTGGCGCTGTCGGTGGTTGCTGTGGTTTGCGTACTTTGGGGTTGTTCTCCACTCGTTTTGACTGCCGGAGTATTGAGTTTGAGTTCATTGCTGAGGTCTACGATGGTATAGATCTCATCTTTGATTTCACTGACGGACTTTTGGGGGGATAGTTTCCGTGTGGTCATATTTGCTGCGGTGATGATCTCTTTAAAGTCGGAGTTAGGGATCACATATCGATTTCCGGAGACTTCGACGATGGTGCCTTTGAACATTGCCAGGCTGAGTGGAAGTTGGATGGAAAATGTGGTGCCTTTTCCTAGCTCGGAATATATTTTGCACGAACCTTTGAGGGAGGCAATGGATTGAGCGACCACATCCATGCCGACCCCACGTCCAGAGATTTCGTTGGCTTGTTCCCGTGTGGAGAAGCCGTTTTGAAAAATCATTTGGTAGACTTGAGAGTCGGTGAGCTTGTGCTCGTCGCCTGGTTTTATCAGGTTTTGTTTAAGGGCTTTGCGTAGGATCGCTTCCCGGTCCAGCCCCTTACCGTCATCACTGATCTCTATCTTGAAGGAGCCTCCACTGCGTTGGGCGGATAAGGTGACCTTTCCCGTGCTGGGTTTGCCAGCCTGAACGCGTTCTTCTGTGCTCTCTAGTCCATGATCTACCGCGTTACGAATCATGTGATTGAGCGGATCAATCAGGGCGTCGGCGATATTTTTATCTAATTCAGAATTTTCTCCATGACGTACATACTCCACGTTTTTGCCGGTAGCTTTGGAAACATCCCGCACCGTACGGCCGAGACGGTTGAATAAGGGCTTGAGGCTGACCATACGTAAGGTAATCATGGTGTATTGGATATCTTGAGAGATTTTGATGAGTTGGTTCACAAAGGTCCGCATGCGGTCATAGGTGTCTTCGCTGGGGCCTTGGTCAAGGACAAAGTTGAGGCCGGAGAGTAAGATCACTTGTTCGCCGAATAAATCGAGCACCTCATCGATTTTAGAAGCTGCAACTTTGATGGACTCGTCCACTTGGGGCTTAGATGCCGCAGCTGCTTTGGGCTTGGTCGCAGCTGCTTTAGGTGTTGCCTCGGTCGGGGATTCCGTGGTTTTGGGCGGTTCCACTTTGGGTGTCTGTGCGGGGGCTTCTGGGGCCACGGGGGCTGTGCTGCCGGCGGTCTCTTCGGTTGCGGGTGCAGGCTGCTCTTGATGCACGCTTTTTTGGAAGAAGTACAAGCCCTTCGATTCTTCGTACCCGGGGTCATAACCAATGTTTTCTTCCACAACCTCATCACTCTCATGAGGGCCGCTACCAGATTCGGCTTCACTTACTTCTGTTGTAGGTGCGCCCACTCCTTCTTCGAGGCTTTCGGGGGGAAGGGCGAGAAGCTTATCCTTGAGGGCGATGATTGCGCTAGTTTCGTTCTCGCCTGCGTTGAGCTTTTCTATGTAGGAGCGGAAGCAGTCCACGGCTTCAAAGAGTAGCTCCATGAGAGTCGTGGAAGGAGTTGCTTTGGCGTCTTTGAATTTGGCCATCACCGACTCAGCGTGGTGGGCGAGTTCGGAAATTTCATCAAAGCCGATGGTTTTGCTAGAGCCTTTGACATTGTGGAACAGGCGGAAAATAGACTGAATGTGGCCTATTTCATTGGGCTCTTGTTCGTACTGGACAAAGGCAGCCTCTAAGCTATCCGCAACTTCTTCTAGCTCACTGATAAATATCTCGGTTAGGTCGTTTTCATCACTCATACGGTGTCTCTGGTATCCTGAAAATAAACATCCAGGTGCCTTCTCGGCTGCGATGCACAGATCTTTAGCGGGAATGCCATCGGTTTAGCGTTGGGGCTGGACTTCGAGTTTGCGTGCAAACTCAAGAATGTTCGCGGTACAGCGCCAGACCTGTTCCAGTTCTTGCTGCTGTTCGAACTGTACGCCTTCGTGCGTGGCACGATTGCGGATATCTTGATATTCGTGAAGTAAAGCACAATATTGGAACAGGCTTTCATCGTCCACAGAAATAGGCAGGGTGTTTTCAAGCCCGAAGGGACAGCTTTTGCGTGCAAATGTCAGCAAGAAAAGGGCATATGCCTTGACCCCATCGAGGGTAAAACGCCTACCTGGGCGATAGCTACAGATTGCGCGTAAGATCTTGCGGAGTTTAACTTTGCTGAAGTAAGGGATTTGGTTGATATAGGGACGTGCTTGCAGGTAACCTTCAAACTTATCCATTTTATCTTGGATAGGACGGGCATAGCCGAGAATATCGAGTGTCCTTTGCAGGTTGCCCCGTTTGATGACTTCGAGGCAGGTGGTCTCAAAGTGTTCGCGGAAGTAAATTTCGATGGCTTTGTACTGCATGTCCATAATCGGGGCTAAGTCCATTAAGTCCCTATCCTTATGGTGCATCACCTGTTCGTAAAAGTACAATGCGGTGCGGAGTGCACGTTTCACGGGCGTTGAAAGTTCTTCCCAAAAAGGAAATAAAAGAGTTTCATTTTGAGATTGGATGCTCTTGTCCGTCTCTGGAGTGAGGGGCTCGGGAAGGTCTTCTGGCTGTAGGTATTCGGAGAGAATATCGACTAGGGCTTGTTGGTTGGGGGTCAGTTGGGGCTTTTGCTGGATGTCATGTATACATGAGCGCAACTCACCGGAAAGAGTGTACATGTCAAAGTGTTCGAGGAGTTCAGCTATTTTAAGCTGCTGTGGCGCATAATTTTTACGCGTGAGGCAGTAGATCAGTTCTTGACCCCCTTTGTGTTGGCCTAGTTTGGCTAACGTTTCGATGCAGGCGATACGCACTTGCTCTATAGGTGAGGTCAGAAATTCTAGGGCGCGCATGGTTGCGTGGCTCTTCTGTGGAGAGTATGCGAGGGTCGCCAACCAGATGCATTTCAACCAGTCTTCCGCCTTGCGCACTTCTTGATGTGCTTGATTCACGTCTTCTGGGCGGCTGTCTGGGGTGAGGGTGTTGGCAAACATCTGATAGTAGCGCTGATGCTTGAACTCAGGGTGTTGGGCGAGCATGTTGATGGCAGCTGGGAGCAACTTATCTGTTGGGGGGCTTCCTTCTTGCTCTTGTGGGGGTGGCAACATATTCCTGGCCAGCAACTGACACATACTTTGAAGAGGAGCGCTTGCTTTTTTAGGCAGTGTCGCGTTTTGGAGCTGTTGGTAACGAAACCCTTGTAGCTGTGACCATAACTCCTCTTGGGTGTGGTCAGCGCTTTTCTGAATGTGGTGTATCCATTTGCGGACCTGCTCTGCTTTGGCCAGATAGCGTACCCATGGAGTGTGTAAGGAGGATAGTTGGATTTTACAGCTATGCAGGAGGCGCACCGTGCACACCTGCTCGCGTAGCCAATAGAATGGTGAGGTTTTGGAGATATCTTGTTCGAGTTGTTCGGGAAAATACCTTTGCATCCAGTTGAGTAGGGTGAAAGATAAAATATTTTTCCGTGGGATACGTGCACTGGGCTGGTGGAGTAGTTTGAGCGCGTGATGATGTAAGTTGGGTGTGGGGTAGTCGATGGCGTAGCTTGTTTCATAGGCTAGGTGCACCAAAGTATCGGAAAAATCTTGGAATGGAGTCTGTTCAAGAACGTGTTGGATGTTGCTATGGTCCTGTAGGTGTGGTCCCATGCTGAGTAGGGTATACAGAAAACGCTGCGTCGGAGAGGTGTTGAGTACAGCAGAAGTGATCTTGTGGACATGTTGCTGAGGGGTTGTGTGCACCCATAACTTGGCCATGCAAGGTGCCGCGTTATTGTCAAGCTCAGCCATCCCTCGAATCATCAAGGGTTCCCACTTTGCTTCGACTGCGGGGATGGCGCTGAGGTCGAGACGTTCAAAGTCGCTAAGTGACCAGCCTGTCAGAATTTTTAAGAGAACTTCGTCAAAAGTCATAACAACATGCCGCGGTGTTTCTGCAGTGGCTACTGCTTGTAGAACTTGCGCAGAAGATCGGCTTGTTTTGAAAATAAGCTTAGGCAACTCTTGCAGGGTGCCGATGTGTGCGTGGGAAACTACAGAAAAGTTTGCTGCGTGCATGAGGTACATGATGACAAAGGGTTCTTTGGGATTGACCGTACGTGCTTTGATGAGCGCGACGTGTCTCTGGATCGCTCTGAATCTGAAAGGGCACACCTGTGTGGCTCAACCACAAGTGTTGCACTTGCGTCAAAGTCAGTCTTTATTTACCCGATTTCGGAGTATGTCTTCTGTTTTTGTGAATGGCCATAAGATTTGGATGATGGCGTATGCGCGTCCTGCACTAGAATGGCGTAATTTAGAGAGGAAGGTTCATCCTCGCTACCCCTTTAAACATAGCCGGAAGAGGACACTCGATGGGATGGTGTTGCCGCGCTATGATCAGCATGTGATTGTTGTGCCACAAGCGGCAAGCATGCTTATTTTTGATGCCCATCGTTGGGAGGTGACGGAGTATGGAACGGAGGATTACCGGATGCTTTCGAAAGGGTCGATTGCTGTGGACTTGGTCCGCCCTGCGATGGACCGTGGAGGCGAAGCCCCGCATTGGGAAATCACCCGACTTCGTCAGGCGTTTTCCCACGAGTTTCGGCGTTTGCGACGGGAGAAAGTTAAGGACCAAATCTATGGTATTGCTCGGATGCCTGAAGAGTGGGCGCGTCGAGAATATGATGCCGCTTTCTTTGAGGCTCATTTAAGTTTTTTAGTGGGCATTCAGTCTTCCCTCTTTCCGCTTGGAGTTCTGTCTTGTGACTTGAACCAACTCTCGCGCTGTTACCTGACCCGGTTGTGCCAGTTAGAGGGGGCTAAGATACAAGGGGTCAAAGCTGGCCTTGCGGTGGTTGCATCGGAGCGTACTGTGTTGATTGGTCAGGCGGATAAGGCTCTCATCCGTCGGTTTTCTTGGAACAGCTGCTTAGATGTACAGGCTGGGGGAGATATTCGGCTTGATCCCAAATGGAAGAGGCTTGCGAGTTTGTTTGTGGACCCACAACGTAGGCTGTGGGTGACCTCACATCTGCCGGATGACTATTACAACGCCAATGTAGCTTGGTTTCCTTACTCCGACTATGCGTTGTCACCCTAAGGGGTAAAAGCGAATCGTCGCTATATGCTAGGCTTTAGATTCGGCTGTTGTCTCTGAGGGGGCAGCTTTGATCGAAGCTTTGGTGTTTTCCACTTGCTGCTGTTGCTGCTGTTGCTGCTGCTTTTTGGTAAACTCTTTAAGCTCATCCATAATATTGTGCTTGGTTGCATAGGAAGAGTTGGAAAGGATGATCTGTTTGCCGCGTCGATTTTGTAAGTTAAATACTAACGGTGCTTTTAAGTTCGCCGTCATATTTTGCGGGTTGCTGGGCATGGTGACAATAACTGAAATGACGGCATCTTCTTCAGACTTAATTTCAAGTTCGGAGATCTCAGATTCGGAAACTTCTACGGCGTAGTCTGGGCGAAAGAGTAGAGGATTGATAATGACAAAGGCAATGGCCCCATCGTCTAAAGACTGGAGCCACTTAAAAGGAGACTCTTGATCGTGATTGAGCAAAATGTATTTCTTTAACTCGGGAAAACCAACGAGACCCTGAGGCAAATTTATCATCTCTTGGTCTTCGACTTCGATTTTTCCAAAGCGAGTTGTCTCCACCTTTATCAAAGTCTTACCCTCCTCAGGTGTAACCTTTTAGCCACCAGCGACCACACGAGTCATCTGCACAGACCGGTACATCGAATGTTTAAGATTGAAACTCTTTTTACTCTATTCGAGAACTATTTCTATTCTAACTCAGCCAACGAGCCAGAACAAGGCATCCATTGCCCGATGGATGAGCTATTTAAAGTTACCCTGTCTTACGTTTTGTGGATCTGCATCGAGTTTTGGGGCGTCCTGTGTGGGGGATATTTTCTTGACTTCTTTTCCAGCACTTAGTAGATCTTGGATCGTGGTGGTGGAAGCAAGGGCGTTTTCATCGCGTATTTTAAGATACACTTCTTCCCGAAACACTCGTGTATTCGTGTGAGCTTCGACGCCGATGCGCACTTGTTTCCCACGTATCTGCATCACGACGATGCGGACATCATCCCCAATGGTAATGGCTTCACCTTGTTTGCGTGTGAGGATAAGCAAGACCTTCTCCTTTGAGTAAAACCTGGGTGTCGCTGCTCTGGGGGCGGAATCTGAGACCACGAAGGCGCTCTGTGTGTCCGCTCAGTGCTTGTTTGGATTCTGGGAGCTACCACCCTGTGTGACCCCGGTATTCCAGTTTACATAATACCCCAGCTGTGAGGCGATGTAGGCATCGTACAGGCGGCGTACCTGGTGAAAAACGGCATTTTTGCGTGCTGTGTATAGTGGACTGGAGTTAATTTGGCAGATGGGGAGGAGCCCCTTCACTGAGGAAGACAGAAAGGCTTCGTCGTAACGGGCGATTTCGTCCACTTGTACTTTTTGCTCATAAACAGGAATGCCTGCTTCTTTGAGGAGCTGTAGGATACGCATCCGCGTAATTCCTTCCAGGATACCGGACTCTACGGGGGGAGTGACGAGGTAGATACCGCTGCCTTCGCGAGCCACAAAGAATACGTTTGCAGTGGAGGCTTCGGTGACTTCTCCATTTTTGTTGGTCCAAAGTACGTCATCGTAGTGATCGTGGTGCACGGTGTCGATCGCGACAATGCTCTCTAGATAATTGCCTGTTTTTGCGGCGGACTTTTGGGAGTAGACTTTACTTTGCTGGATTTTGACGCGTAAGCCTCGTTCCCACTTGTCTTCCTCCACAGGAGGTGAGGGAAGGCAATAGCCTACGCGGAGTGGTTGACGGGTCTCTGGGACGCGTAGTCCACTCCCGCAGCCTCGCGTGATGACGAGGCGAATGAAGGCCTTGGGGAACTGTGCTTGTTGGGCTAAGGTTTCGAGTTCAAAGCGTAAAAGATCCTGACTCCAAGGTAAGGTGAGGCGGATTCTTTCGGCCGACTTTTCGAGCCTTTCCAAGTGAGCTGTGGTGTCGATGATTTGACCTGAAAAGCCCACCATGGCTTCGAATATGTTATCGCCAAAGAGAAAGCCACGGTCGAGGGCGGGAACCTTAGCCTGTTCTGCGGGTTGAATTTCTCCATTTATACTAATAAGACCAGTCATTTAGATTCCTTTCTTGCCCTATGCGAGCAAGCTGTGATACATAGTTCCGTCTAGGAAACGTTTATTCAAACAGATAAAGTCACCCTTCTTGAGGTAAACGAGAAGGGGGTGTGCCGGCTATCTCTATATAATATGTGCCGTTTTTTGCGCGATAAAGATAGTTTTGCATGGAGGAGGAAGATTATAGATGCAGTTAAACCGTAGTGCAACCCAACAAGAACGTCACGTTCATCTCATTTCCTTAGGCTGCTCTCGAAATAGGGTGGATAGTGAGGTCATGCTAGGTACTTTGTTTGGAAAAGGATGGAAACATACGGATGATTTGGGTGCTGCGGACGCCGTAATCGTGAATACCTGTGGCTTTATTGGCTCGGCAAAGCAGGAAAGCGTGGACACCATTTTGGAATGTGCTGAGTACAAAAAAACCAACCCCAACCTGAAGCTGGTGGTGACCGGCTGTCTTACCCAGCGTTATAAGAACCAGCTGGCAGACAACTTACCTGAAGTGGACTTGTTTATTGGTACAGATGAGTTCACCCGTCTGGGTGAGTTACTCGATAATGTCGGCGTTGCCCCCAGTGGGACGAGCCCGCGTAAGGTGTTCGCCAAGCGTACGCATTACCTGTATACGGACGCGATGCCCCGAGTGAACACTCTCTCCCAATACTCGGCATATGTGAAGGTCGCTGAGGGTTGCCAGCATAATTGTTCTTTTTGCATTATCCCTGCAATTCGGGGACGCCTGCGTTCACGACCTATTGACAGTGTGGTGTCTGAAGTTGAGAAGTTGGTTGCAGATGGGGTCGTTGAAATCAATCTGATTGCTCAGGATCTTGCGGCTTATGGGCGTGATCGCGGTCATGATGAGCTGTTGCCCTTGTTGAAGCGCTTGGTAAAGGTGGATGGGTTACGTTGGGTGCGTTTACTGTATATCTATCCGGAGCATATTAGTGATGAATTCCTCGACTTTTTTGCGACGGAACCGAAGATTGTGAAATACTTGGACATCCCGATGCAGCATGCGAGTGACCGTATTCTTCAAGCGATGAAGCGTGATGTGACCCGTGAGTTTTTGACCGCGACCATTCGTCGTGTGCGTGAACGTGTTCCTGAGGTCGCGATTCGGACTTCGGTCATGGTGGGTTTTCCGGGTGAGTCGGAGGCCGATTTTCAAGAATTGCTGGGCTTTGTGCGGGAGTCTAAAATCGATCATTTAGGGTGCTTTCAGTATTCCAAGGAAGAAGGCACGGTTGCGGGTCGTATGGCTGCGCAAATCGATGATGAGGTGAAAGCACAGCGGCAGCAGGAAGTGATGGAATTGCAAAAAGAGATTTCTGCACAGCGCTTGCAAGACTTTGTGGGTAAGTCGTTTCCAGTGCTCACCTTTGGTCCAAGTGAGGAGAGTGAGTTGGTTTGGGAAGGGCGTCTGGCGATTCAGGCTCCTGAAGTGGATGGGAAAATCTATTTAACCGATGGAGACGTCCGTCAGGGAGCCATTCAGCAAGTGCGTATTGATGAGGCGCACGAGTATGATCTTGTCGGCACGGTCGTATCATCTGCAAACTAACCGAGCTATTTTTGCACTGCGAGGGCTATGGGTAGGCATGTTAGACTGGACTGTATCCCGGTTTATGTCCGGTTTTTAAACTTGCATACTTGCAGAGCCTTATTTTGACCTCCGTTCAGGTTCCAACTGCTGACCTTGACCTTCTGTACCGCGCCTATTCCGCAATTATTCCCCTTTATGAGCAGATCGATCATATAAAACACCCGGTGCAACAGACCCGGAGTCGTTGGTCTGAGCTGTCGGACATGTGTTTAGATGATTTAGAGCTTGTGGCTGCTCTGTTACATCAGAAAAAAAGAGAAATTGAATATGGAATCCCCTTGGTTGCCCATCCTGAGTTTATGACGCATGTGGGGCATCTGGACCAAGACCTGCAGAACTTACTCTTATATGCGACTTCTGCATGGGCGCTGTGCGCGCGTATGTCCCCACTTATTTTGCGTGCAGAACGGCGCATGCTGCGTGGTGTACGATTGTTGCTTGCGGAATCTCCTTTAGATGCGGAGTCTTGGTTGGCGATTCAGAGTCGTATGAGTGATCGGATTGGCTTTTTGGAAAGGCTCGTAGACAACAATCATCAAATTCGTGAGGAATTTGCCACATCGTTTGTGATTTCAGCGGCAAGTTGGTGGCAAAAGGGCTTACATGCGGAAGAGCTGCTTTCTCCCTTGCAGGAGGATGTCCCCAGTCTTGTCTCTTATGAAGGGACCCACGCAACCTTGCGGGCATTGGCGCGTAAGTGGAACCAGGAGTGGTCGACGACTTTGGCCGATCTTGGTATGGATGTGTTAGCCCAAAGTCGCCCTGCCATTCATTTGGTTGAGTGTGAGAGCGGTGTGGATACTTACTTTTATGAAACGAAGGTACGTATTTGTAGTTCCTTGACGAGCCGTGTGCTTACGTTTCATGGCCTCACGGGTAAAGAGAGCTTTTCTGAAGGGGAGCAAGCGCGGCGTGTGGTGATGGACACGGAGGTGGGGGCAGCGGCGACCTTTTTTGCCGAAGATTCTTGGGCTGCTGCAGTAGATGGGTGGATCTCCACCTATATAGATGATTTTTTCTGCTTAGGCTCTTTAGAACAAAGCTTAGGGGAGCTGGCAGATGCGATTCATCAGCAAAAATGGCAGCGCGCAAATTTTTTGCTCTATGGCTTTGTCGAAAAAAGGGTCTCTCTGGTCCATTTAGGGATTGGGATTTTTAGTACGTTATTCAACTATGTGCCTTTACGGGTCGCTTTAAAAAAGTTACTTGCATTTCAACTCTCTTTAGATGCGCAACCACGCTGGTTGGTACTTGGACGTGCTGTCATGGCTGGTGTTCAGTGTAAAGGAGACTATGCTTATGAGCTGTTGCAACGTTTGAGTCAGGATACTTTGTTTGTCTACGACCGCTTGCGGAAAATGATTGAGTTACAGCTTGCCTTGAGAAAGCTCCCTCAGGTGGGAGAACTCATTCGCTTGGGTCATCAACTTTACCCTTCTCAGGCTAAGTTTTTGAAAACAGCCGAGTGGAAGTTAAATTTTATCCGGGCCGGTGACCATGCAGCGTCGATTGCACAGATTGGAGGGATGACCACCAGTACGAATGTGCTGGGCTATCTTATCGACTGCTCTGATCGTTTGATTCTAGACGGTCATTTTAAAGGTGCAAAAGCTATTTTTGAGTATGTGGCACGTTCGGATAAACTCCCTCACAAAGTGGTGGTGCGTGTTTTTTACAATAGGGTCGTCTTGTCTTTATGTGAGCAAAACTTAGATCAAGCCAAGCAAGTATTTATTCAGTTAGAAGAGATGTCCCATGTGCCTGGGTTTGCTGAAGAGCTGGCGGTGCTCAGAGCGGTTGTGGCTGAGTTAGACCGTGAGTGTCCGCCCCACCCACGAGACGTCTTGCAGGTTTTGTCCCAACGTGATGTGCACTTAAAGTTTATGCGTGTGCCAAAATATAAAAAAGTGATGGTGATTTGAACAGAGTGCGTGGAACAGTGCCCTTAGATTGTTCACTTCAAATATAAGCAGGAGAAAAAATGCGTTGGTTGCTCTACTGTTTGGTGTTTGTCCTGTTGTTTGGGGTGAGTGGGTACTTGTGGATGTGGTCTGCTGTACGTGATCGTTTGCCTGATGCTCTCCATCATGTCTCGCAGGATGGAGCCTTTTCTTCCTCAGCAGTGCTAGAAATCGAGGGGATGCCGATTAAGGAAACGGAAATAGATTTTGAATATCGTTTGATTCGCTCAGGGCTGCTTTCCCCTGTGGCAGAAGATATGGACCCTGAAGATCATGATCGTCCTAAGGAGGGTGTCACTTCAAAGGAAGAACCTAGTTTGAATCTAGGGGAAAATACGGCTAGAGTTTTAAAAGAGTCGATACTTGCCAGTATTGTGGAAAGAAAAGTCTTGATGGAGATGGTGCATCAGGATCGTGCCTTTGACTTGGCCCAACCCGAGTTGTACACGGAATGTGTAGATCAGTGGATTAAAACTTTGGACCAAGCTGGACCTCACCTCGAATTATTTCGTCACCCGGAGAATCGTATCCGCTTGAAAAATCGTCTTTGTGAAATGGACCTGCTCCGCCAGTATTTGGAAAAGAGGGTATATGCCAAGATTACGGTAGAGCCCGCCGAGGTGAAAAAGTACTTTTTAGAGAATCGTGATCAGTTTAAAAAGCCCGCGACCGTGACGATCCGACAAATTGTACTTGCCGATGAGCACCATGCGCGCCGTATTCGCTATAAGGTCACGGCACACAATTTTGCGACGATGGCAGCCAAACATTCGATCACCCCTGAAGCTGGGCAAGGAGGGGTGTTAGGCCCTTTTCCGATGGGGTATGGAATGCCACGTTTTTATGATGTCGCCTTTCAGCTAAAAAGGGGGCAAATTAGCAACATTTTGAAATCTACCTACGGCTTTCACATTATTATGTTGGTGAAAAAAACAGAGGGGCGGATGCTGAGTTATGAAGAAGCTTTTGCGAAAGTAGCTCAGATCTTGCAGTCCAAAGCAAAGAAGCAAGCTTACCAAGACTGGGTAGATGATGCTTTGCATAGTATCAAAGTTGCGACTCCGCGTGTTATGTTGTAGATTGTCTCAACTGGGATGGTCTCTTGCCTGTCACTCAGTACCCAAACCGTCATGCGTATTTTAAAGTCATGTCTGGGTCAGACCCTTACTGTGGCTGTAGATCAAGGAGCACATTGGAATGGCGATCCGTTTTGTTGTATGCAAAGGCCTGCGAGTATGTTTGCTGTCTTTCGGGTTTTTCGGCATAGCGCCACTTGCCGCTAAAAATCATGGGGATGTGGTGCCGCCAGGGGCAACCTATGTGGATGGCTTGGTTGCTGACGTGCGTGGTACCCCCGTCTTGTACAGTGAAGTGCGTGCCAAAGTGACCCGTGGACCTTTGGTAACGGTCTCTGCGTACCCTGCAGGAGAAACCGATACACCTTACGAGCAGGCACTGCATGATGCGATTAACTATGCGTTGATCGAAGACTATGCAAAGTTTTTGGAGATAGAGATCACGGATGAAGATGTGGCCACTCAGGTGCAGCAGGTTGCGCAACGTAATCAGCTCGACATTGAAGGTTTAAAGCAGGTTTTAGAGCAGCAAGGCACAAACTTTACGACTTTTCGGGAAGACTTACGCCGTCAGATCCTTATGAGTCGTTTTCAAGGTCGTGTTCTTTTTCCGTTAGTGCGGATTACGGAGTCCGATTTGAAAGCATACTACTATAGCTTAAAAAAAGGTGGGACTGCGGATGCAGCTCTGTTGGAATTAAGGCAGGTGGTGATTGATATTCCTGTAGGTGCTTCGAATCTGGTCAAAGAAGGAAAGATGAGTGAGGCTCTTAAACTCGCACGCGATATGCGTAAAGGCCTGCCTATGGAAGACGCCTTAAAGCTATATCCTGGTAACGGTAGTGGTTCTCGCTTTGAGATTGCACTGCGTGATTTGAGTCCTGAAGTCCGGCAAAAGGTTGCCTCTGTGGAGGTTGGAGGCGTCACCGATCCTATTGAACTGAATGGTAAGTGGATGCTGTTTTTAGTCGAAGACCGCAAGTTTGAACCTGGAGAGGACTTTGCCCTTCAGAAAGAGGAGTTGAAACAGAAATTACGTGTGCAACGCGTTCAAGAAGAGCTGGTCGCGTGGCTTGCCAAGCAGCGTAAAGAACCGGGACTCCATATTCTTGCAGCAAAAGACCCTCAGGGATTGTAATTGTAGCCGCATCTCTTTATTTTTTTATCTTGCAGCCAAAGGACTCCAAATCACCGTGAGTTAAGGGAGCGTGCGCTGGAGTATTTGACTCATTTCGAGCATGAAGTACTCTCCTTTGGACCAGAATTCGTTGAAATAGAAATGCTTTCGCTTGTGTTCAAGCTGCGGTATTTTGATGTGCACCGGGGAGTTTTCCATGGCTTGGAACTGTGCAAGGATGTTTAAGGTTTCCTCCATATAGTCTTGCCGGAATGTGGGGTCTTTCGGAAAAAAGTCTACCGGCCAGTTGCCTTCAACTCCTAGTTTGGGCTCTTTGATGACCACATTCAGGTCGCCAAATTCGTCGAAAGTGAGTTGGGTGGTGGCCTGAATGCGTAGCTTGAGGATAAAGAAGTTACGCCAACCATAGGTGTCATAGATTTGAAAACGGAACTTTAATTCGGGGATTTCAATGTTCATTTCCTGTGAGTTTTCTTTCCCGTTTGCGATCCGTGGAGGTGTGGGGATCGAGACAAAAGCGCGTAGGTAGTCGACAGATGAAGGTATGGTGTCGATGGCAGGCCATATCTCGCGCAGTTCTTTTCTGGAAAAAAGGTCTGCAAAGCCAATATGCAAGCTTGGAGAGAGTTCAAACTCGGTTTCTGGGGAGCTGTAGACCTTGGCGAGGGAAATATTGATGATTTCGGGGTTGGCCATAAACTTGAGTAGGCTCGGTCCTTTGGCCGATGTGTCGTGTGGTTTCTTGTCTTCGTGTGGTTGTGAGGTTATCGGAGGGAGCTGAGAGCTGTGGACGCCATCCACTTTGACGCCGGAGGTAAGGGTCATTCCCTCGGGGTGGATCTTGACTGCGGTCAGGTCAAACTTGTAATGGAGTTTGGTTTCGGGAGTGAGCACAAAGTGGGGAATACGCATGTTGTGTTGGAGGGGGAGTTGAGCGTTGACCCACTCGCTGAAGATGTCCTCATTTCGCTTGAGGGATGATTTCACCATCGGCAGTGCGAAGGAACGCATCGATCGGGTGACAATGCGTCCGATCGATTCCAGGACGACATTGCGTTCTCCTAAAAATCCTGTGCATAGCATCGGGCCGTCACTGTGATAGGCGTCACGCTCAATTTTGCCATTCAGCTCCTCGATACTTAATTGAACCTTATTTTTTTGTTCGAGGGAGACGTTTAATGTCCCATCCACTAGGGTGCCGGCTTTTTCTTCGATATAGATATCTGTATCCATGCAGTTAATCGTCACGTGAGGGAGAAAAGGATTGGTGATTTGTATTTCGGCGACATTTAGCGCGAGGCTTTCCATATCGAGGTTAAACTTGAGTCGCTCCGCGTCTGGCTGGAGCTGAAACGAGTTGACTCTAGGCTCAATTTGAGTGTTGTTAAAATGGATGCCGATGACTTTCAGGAGTTTGATGGTGTGTTGGTCAAGGTGGATCTTTTGATAATCCTCTTGCAGGACGCGGGTGACAGAGTCACTCATTTGTTGAAACCCTTCCGGGGTGATATGAAATTCGACACCATCTTCGACATAGTCGACCTTGGGGGTCCAGTTGGCGTAGAGATGACCTATATCGCAGATCAAAAAGACGGTATACATCCAGAAAATAGATGTTTTGGTCGGCATTTTCCTGACTCCTGTTTCTAGGGTTTGAATTCTTGACGAGAAGGGGCTAAGTGCTTCATCTGTGGCGGGTTCTCGGACTTTTTGCAAACCTGAGCGCCCGCACGGAACTCTGGGCCATGGTAGTATTTTCACCGATAGCAAATGTGTGAGGCAAGTGCTGTAC
>JAPPOJ010000012.1 GCA_028817975.1 Zetaproteobacteria bacterium
CTTGGGCACATAGCCTGGTAGGGGGATATCTCGGGGGGCTGTTTGGGGGGATCTTAGGTGTGTTACGCTACGTCTCTAAGTTTAAGTCTTCGACGCGGGTCTTAATGTTGCATGGTATTGCTTCCGCTGAGTTGGAACGTGTTTTGGCCGTGCGGCAACGACAGACTCAGGTGGTGTTATGAAGTGTTTCCTCTGGATATTGCAGCTCGGCTGCTTAGGTATGGCTTGGGAAGGGTGCTTTGGACCTATGGTGGATGACTGTTGGGCTGTTGACTCGGCCATGGCTCAGGTTGTTCACCCAAACCAGACTGTGTGGTTGAGGGTGCCAGGTGAGCAGGCGGTTGCGTTGACGTGCGCGACGAAGCGTGATGAGTTTGACATTCTTACCTGTGAGGCAGAGATTGAAGATATGCCGCGTCTGACAGGTATTGCGACCGCTATGGTTAAAAAATTCTCAGAACCTGAAAGTGGGGTGGTCTTTTCTGAGGATACGATCGTATTTTATGGGCGTACTGCGCGCAAGATTGAAAACGGGCTGTACACTTCCGCGTCTTTTTTACCTAGCCATCGCTATATTCACGACCTGTCGGGGCGCTCTTATTTCAAGCACGCTCAACGGAGGATGTACAGGGGCTGGCAGCTTGGCTGGTCTTGGGGTTGGCTCGTGGGCTTGAGTACCCCCGTCTTAGCTTGGTTAGGTCAGCGAGAGCATCATCAAGTTGGCTTTTCGTTGGCAAATATGCTTGTTGCAGGTCCTGAAGTAGGTTTTTCGATTGGAGAAGATCATCTCCCTCAGCAGACTGAAGTCACGTCTGCATCACCTACCCCTTGGTGGCAAAGCTTGTGGTGGGGAGTGGTGGTGCGGCCTGTGGTGTATGTCACCAGTGTGGTCACTGCTTATGCCTGTTTTGGGGCTTTGCTTGGGCTTGGGGATGCGACCAGCAAAGAGCTTTACCTTTATCGTCATCCAGCCTCGGTGATCTTCAAGGTTAAACCGACATCTCAGCATACCCCCGCAAAGTATATCCTAAAGGTGTGAAGACTGCGATCGGCCTGAAAAACGTTTTTGGGGTGAGGGTACGCGGTTTGTGTGGTGATTAAAACTCTTCGTTAAACGACACTTGACCATCAATCCCAACTTGGTAGGCGGCCACACGGCGTTCGAAGAAGTTGGTCAGTTCTTGCACATCTTGGAGTTCCATGAATGAAAACGGATTTTGCGATTTAAACACAGGCTCAATCCCTAACATTGCCAGTCGTTGATCGGCGCAGTATTCAAGGTATTGGCGCATGTCTTGTGCGCTGAGGCCGATCACTCCGAATTCGAGCACATCTGCTGCAAACAGCATTTCACATTCGATGGCTTCACTCATCATCTTGATGATGTCAAGTTCTAGGCTACGGTCAAAGACATCTGGCTCTTCGGCGCGGGCCTGGCGAATGACTTCGAAGGCAAAGTTCATGTGACAGCTCTCATCACGGAAAACCCAGTTGGTTCCTGTAGCCAGGCCGTGGAGTAGGCCTTTAGACCTTAGAAAATACACATAGGCAAATGCTGCGAAGAAAAAGAGTCCTTCGATACAGGCGGCAAAACAAGTGAGGTTCAGTAAGAATTGACGTCGCTGTGCTTTTGTTTCGATGGCTTGCAAATTATGGATTGAGTCCATCCACTTGAAGCAGAACTCGGCTTTTTTCTGAATGGAAGGGATCGTATGGATAGCTTGAAAAGCTTCGTTGCGTTCTTTTGCATCTGGCAAATAGGTGTCGAGTAGAGTGAGGTAGAACTGTACGTGGAGTGCTTCCTCGTAAAGCTGTCGGGACAAGTACATCCGTGCTTCCGGCGAATTGATATGTTGGTAAAGATTAAGTACCAAGTTATTTGCCACAATGGAGTCACCTGTGGCAAAAAAAGCGACCAGGCGTTTGATGAGGTGACGCTCCCCTTCACTCATGCGTTTTAAGTCCATCACATCCATGCTGAAGTCGACTTCTTCGACTGTCCAGGTGTTTTTGATGGCATCGCGGTACATTTCGTAAAATTGTGGGTATTTCATCGGGCGCAAAGTGAGGTCAAAGCCAGGAGACAAAATCATCTCTATTCCTTTCAAAAATTGAAAAAAAGCGTATAAGCTGGGATAGCCGCGGATTCTCTCTTGCAAGGAGTTACCTGCGTCTATCCCATCAAAAAATGTTTAAATATCCAGGAGCGAGCCTAAATGAGTTTCGCTCCTGGGTGTGAGCAGACAGTCGATCTTAAGTGCAGGACTCGCATGTTTCTGGGTTTTCTAGGGAACACGCAATGGCACTTTTTTCATTGGGTTGAGAAATGGTGGTTTTATTGATTTTGGTCGCTCCACGGGAACGTAAGTAGTAGCATGTTTTGAGCCCCTTCTTCCATGCGTAAAGATACATCGAAGAGATTTTGCCTAAAGTGGGGTTCTCTAGGAATAAATTGAGTGATTGACTCTGATCAATGTAAGGTCCCCGTGCGGCTGCTAAATCGATAAGTGCTTTCTGGGGCACTTCCCACACCGTACGGTAGAGTCTTCTCAAATCCACCGGGATTTCTTGGATACTTTGTACAGAGCCTTCTGCCATTTTGATACGATCACGCATCGATTGCGACCACAGTCCAAGCTTACGTAGATCACGTACCAAAAATGGGTTGATCTGCAAGAACTCTCCTGAAAGGGTCTCACGTTTGAAGAGGTTCGAAAGCTGTGGCTCGATACATTCGTAAGCGCCTGAAATGGAGGCAATGGTTGCAGTAGGTGCAATGGCGATTAACAGTGAGTTCCGTAATCCATGTTGGGCGATCTTGCGTTTGAGTTCTGTCCACCTTTGTGGCTGACGAGGAGTAGTGCCCCAAAGGTCGAATTGGAGCTCCCCTTGACTGGCGCGCGTCTCTGCAAAAGAAGCGTGGGGACCATTTTTTTCTGCTAATGCATTGGACTGAGACAGTGCATGAAAGTAGATTTCTTCAAATATCTGCTGGGTGATCTCGATTGCCTTGGCTGAGTCAAATGGGATTCTCATTTTGAAAAATACATTTTGCAGTCCCATTGTTCCGAGACCCACAGGACGCCAGCGGCTGTTCGACCCTTGTGCAGCATCGATAGGATAAAAATTGATATCGATGACGCGGTCAAGGTATTTAACAGCAGTGCGTACGTTTTTCCCTAGCAACTCAAAGTCAAAGCTCAGGTCACCTTTGACGTACATGCCGAGATTTAGTGAGCCTAAGTTGCAGACAGCGGTTTCGTCTTTGGAGGTGACCTCAAGGATTTCTGTACACAGGTTGGAAAGGTGGATCACGTTTTCGGGTTTGAGCGTTTGGTTGCTTTTTTGATTGGAAGCATCCTTAAAAGTCATCCAACCGTTTCCGGTTTGCGCTAGAGTCTTCATCATGCGTGCGTAAATATCGCGTGCAGGAACGGTCCGTACGGCAAGTCCTGCGGCTTCGGCTGCTTCGTAGGCTTTATCAAAAGCTGTGCCGAAAAGGTCGGTGAAGTTTGGGACTGCTTGGGGGTCAAATAAAGACCAGTGTTCGTTGGCTTCGACGCGGCGCATAAAGATATCTGGAATCCAATTGGCCAGGTTGAGGTTATGGGTTCTTTGCGCTTCGTCTCCGGTATTGTCTCGTAGCTCGAGAAACTCCATGATATCCGCATGCCATGGTTCTAGGTATACACATGCTGCACCTTTGCGTTTACCCCCTTGATTGACGGCAGCGACCGAAGAGTCAAGTGTCTTGAGAAACGGTACGATGCCATTTGATTTACCATTTGTGCCGCGAATTTGAGAGCCGCGGCTACGTACCCGTGAATATCCTACTCCGATGCCACCCGCATACTTGGAGAGTAGGGCGATATCTGTGTACCGTGAGTAGATGTCTTCAAGGCTATCATTTGGCGAGTCAAGCAAGTAACAGCTCGACATTTGCGGATGCTTCGTGGCCGAGTTGAAGAGTGTAGGGGTAGATGGCAAGTATTGAAATGACGAAATCAGCTTGTAGAACTCCACGGCTTCTGTTGCGTTATGCGACAGGCCACACGACACGCGCATCATAAAGTGTTGCGGGCTTTCGATCACTTCACGCGACTCGGGATCTTTGAGGAGGTAGCGGTCGTAGACGGTCCGGAGTCCGAAATATTCGAAGAGGTCGGATCTGGAGGGGTCAATGACGCTATTTAGGAAATCGGCGTTATCGGCCACCATTTTGGTGACCTCATCGGCGATGAGCCCCACTTTGCTTCCATATGCAATGCTGTCACTAAAGCTATGGATGTTCCTGTGTTGAAGGTTGTTTTGGATATGTAAATCCAATAGCCTTGCCGCCAGGCGAGAATATTCAGGCTCTTCGCTAATGAACATCGCGGTATTCTGAATCGCCCAGAGTTCGAGCTCTTCTGTGGAGTAGGTACCTTGGACGCCGGCAATGGTCTTTGCGGTCAGCTTGTCGAGGTCGATAAACTCAAGTCCTTGGGCGCACTCGTGAAAAAGGTTGTGGATAAATGTGTGGGGTGGGGTTTGCTCGTCGTCGCGATAGACTCCGTGATCCACCTGAGGTTCACTGAGGGCAGCTGGAGTAGGGAGGAAAGAGCCTGATTCTTCAGAGTTTATCCGCGTATCTGAATAACCTTCTCGTAGAGAGCTTGCCATGTCATTTCCTTTGCTAGTAATTACAGTCTTCATCAAATCAAGTGGTAGCATCCGCTACCACGTCGTACATCAGCTTGGAATCTTCTCAAGCTGACGAAGGCACATACCAAAACACATCGCACATAGAGGTGAACCTAATATGGTTTACAGTCACCTGAGGGCGGATGGCATAAATTTGTGTAACCAAATTTCAAATCTACCTACAGCATATATAGTGGTTGTATCTCAGGTCAACACTAAATGTGGAGAGTTGAATATGAAAGGGGGTTTACAGCATGCCACTTAACTTCTCTTCATCTGGTGTTGCCGGTGACCTTGTCGCAACTTCGTCATCATACTATGTTACTCAAAAGGCAACTGTGGAGGAAGTGTCACGTCGCACTTATCCTCTCTGTGTTGATGATAGTGTGTTGTCGCCAATGCCTGGTAGATTGTGTCCGATCATAAATGAGTATGTGTCTTCGGGCAAGGTAATTCTAATGAATTGCGACATTTCTTGTGGAGTGAGTGGTCTGGGACGAGACTTCTGCCATGTTGATACTCGCGGACGAATCCCAGCTGTGATAGAATCCGACAGACACGGCGTATGTGCCTGTCTCCTGCATAGAGGATAATTCGGTGCTCACGGTTCATCCGTGCGGCGGTGAGGGGCTCGATGTCTTGTAGGGTTTTAAAGGTTTAAGCGGCCTGTTGGCTTAACAGGAATGAGGGATTCCTCGTGAGTGGGTTGTATAAGTGGTTGCAGAACTTTAGAATATGCCAGGTGATGCGTGCGTGGTATAGTCATATGTGTTGTTGTGAGTGGTCAAAGGCACTGTAGTGTTGTATGATCCGAGCTTGGCTTGAAGCGAGTCGTGGCAGTAAAGTGTGGTGAATGGCGTTTGCGCGAGTGGAATCAGTAAAGCGTTGCAGTGTTCGTCTGAGGTGAAGTGAAGAGCTACGTCAGTTGTCTTCGTGAACTGTGTAGGTACGTCGTAGGTATGAGTTGAAGACAGAGTGTGCTGGCAATCCCGTCGAGTATGGATCGTAGGAGACCGGTGGAGAAGCAATGGGTCATTGTAGTCTGAGGTCCTGTGATTTTTGGAAGCCACCTTGGTGCGTGTTTATTTAAAAGTCAACAAATAAAACCTCGCGCTGTTGAATTTGGGAACTTGATTTGTCCCATGTGTAGCGAAAAAACTTCTTTTCGTGGTATCCTACGAAACCTGGCTGCTCCCAACCGGGTAAGCCGATGACTTTGCCGTAACTTCCCCGGAAAGCGTAGGGAACGTGAAAGTGGCCGACCAGTAGCGTCTGTATATCCTGGTGGGAGGACATCCAGGTGCGGATGCCTTGCATAATGGGTCGGTGTGGGACACGTTTTTTGAGTCCAGACAAGCGTGACTGTTTGGAAATTCTGAGTGCCAGTCGATCGAGTAGAGTAGGGGGAAGTCGTCCTCCGACCCAGCGCAATAGCCTTGAGCGCACCAGCTGTGCGTAGATGCGGTAGTGCCATGGAGGGCTGATCAAGTCTCCGTGAGTGAATGTTAGCCTTTCTCCATCGATGTTCAGCTGCAAAGTAGCCTGTTCGGTCAGCTGAATGGGGCGCATGCCGGAAGCAGAAATGGCAAACTCGTGGTTGCCTTGTAAGTAAATGACCTGCACACCAGCTTGGGCAAGCTTCTGAAGTCTGGCAAAAATATCCTGATACTTGGTTTGGAAATACGTCGGGGGTCCGAAGTAAAAATCAAAAATATCTCCTAGTAAGACCAGGTGACGTACTTTGCCGGGGTGCAGGTGATCGAGTAGCCATTGGAAGCGACGGCCCCGTTCATCTTGAGTGTCAATAATGTGCACGTCGGAGACGACCACCAAAGTATCTTCGATCATGTGTTTGTGCGGAGGAATAGCGACTTTCACGACGGAGTCTTTCTCAAGCATTAAGGAATGCGGTTAATTTTGATCATGTTTGTGGGCTTCATTGCGTTGATAGGAATGCCTGCAGTCATGACAATCACGTCTCCTGATTTGACGACCCCCAGATTTTTGAGCAGGTCGGGTAGGTCTTGTAAGAGCAGGTCCGTATTGTAAAACAGCGGGTTTTTCATCCCGTACACTCCCCAAGCGATGCTTAAGCGTTGAATAACGTCTGTGCGTGGGCTCATCGCAATTACTGGAGTCAGTGGTCTCCACTTAGAAATGAGCCGCGCAATGGAACCGGTGAGGGTGAGGCAGACGATGGCTTTGGCTCCTAAGGTGTCGGCGGCCTCGCACGCGGCCCGGGCGATGGCACGGTGCTCCTCCCAACTAATGTCGCTATCGGCCCCGTGGGGTGAGTACCTTTTCAGGGTATTGCGTGACCAAGACTCCACTTCGCAGATGATGGAGGCCATGCGTTCGATGCAGGCCACCGGGTAGCGACCTGCAGCCACTTCTCCGGAGAGCATCACGCAATCTGCACCTTCGAGGACGCCATTGGCGACGTCAGTCACTTCTGCCAGAGTGGGGCGGGGATTTTCGATCATGGACTCCAGCATCTGAGTCGCAATAATCGCAGGAATCGCATGTTTTTCCGCTGCAGCAAGTATTTTGCGTTGGAATATGGGAACTTTTTCGACCCCACTCTCGACACCTAAGTCGCCGCGTGCCACCATCAGGCCATCGGCTACGGCGGCAATTTCGTCAATCATCTCGATGGCGGAGAGGCGCTCGATTTTTGCGACCACAGGGATGTCGGCACCGAGTGCTTGGATCATTTTCTTACACTGCACCACGTCCCGAGGGGTTTGGACGAAGGAGAGGGCGACTAAGTCCACCCCACTACGAATGCCAAACAGAAGGTCAGCACTGTCTTTTTCGGTCAGGGCAGGGAGAGAAAGAACCGAGTCCGGAAAGTTGACGCCTTTGCGGTTCTTAAGTGTACCTCCAACCTCGACTACGACTTCGACTTCGGTGCTGGCAACGCGCACGACTTTGCAGATAAGGAGGCCATCGTCCATCATGACGGAGTTCCCTACCTTGACGTCGTTGACCAGGTCGCGATAGTCGATGGGAATGATGTTGGGGTCTGTTTGTTCGGTGCCGTATCTTAGAATATAGTTTTTTCCAGCGACTAATTGTGCGCCATTGTTGAGCATTTTGCCGCAGCGAATTTTAGGTCCTTGGAGGTCCTGTAGAATGGCGACATACTTGCCTTTTTCGAGTGCAATTTTACGCACATTCTCGATGTTTTGTAGATGGACGTCATGAGTCCCGTGAGAGAAATTTAAGCGGGCCACGTCTAAGCCTGACTCGATGAGTTCGGCAAGGGTTTTGACGTCGGAGGATGCGGGCCCTAGGGTTCCGACGATCTTGCAGTGGCGTACAACTTCATGTTTGGTAAAACAACGCATTCCTTGCACGATGGGGGTGGCATCTGCTGCGGGTGAAGGTATCATGTAGATCGGCCTCTCACGAATGACGGGTTGTTGGGCTGTCTTATATTCACTGTTCCATGAAGATAGAAGGCTGGAGTGGTTAAGTCAACAGGCTCTTGGCTTTGCCGTAACTTTTTAACAAATTTCCCTTGTATATATATACGGTGGTGACTTTTTAGAACAACGCAGGAGCCGTGTTGCAGGTGCTGTGGGGGCTTGGTATTGATATATATTCAAATATCTGCTTATGGTTTGCTTGAATCCTGCCGATAGGTGAGGCATACTCGAATAGCCAAATATCGAAGCGTTGTTCGGTTGCCCCGAATGCATCCTAAAATAGATTTGTGTGCACCTTTGTAGCTCCAGTGAATAAATGAATGGGGAAATGAGGTGGACGCGGAATGAAGGAGACGAGCGTTATGATGCCTGGTTTGCCAGAATTATTAGTCATATTTGCTGTGTTAGTTTTGCTGTTTGGTGCCACAAAGATACCTAGTTTATTTGGTGCTTTTGGGGAAGGAATTCGTAACTTTAAAAAAGGTCTGCATTCCGAATCGGACGAGGCTCCTCCCATGGAAGACAACAAACGTGTCCCTCCGGAGGATAAGCAAAGCTGATCTTCTGCTGCACCTCAGCAGGGTGAGCTTGGCTCTCTTTTTCCTCATACCCGTAGACAGGCCCTCTTGACCCTTTAGGGTCGGGTGAATGCAAGACCGAGACGACCCAAACATGGCGTAGGTGTATGTTAAGTAGATTTATGGATCTGAAATTTCTCTCGGTTACGGGTAAAGGTGGCGTGGGAAAGACCACCATTGCGGCAGCGATCGCGTGTGCGGCGGCGGCCCAAGGGAAAAAAGTTTTGCTAGCTGAGTGGTCGTCCCAAACTCAGATAGGCCCCTTATTTGGGGTTTCGAGTGTGGTACATGAGGAAGTTCAGGTTGCGCGGAATGTGTCTTTAATTAATTTAAATCCACGCAACTGCTTTAAAGAGTATGTTGTTGATCATCTTGGCTTAAAAAGCTTATATGATAAGGTATTTGATCATCGCTTGGTGAAAAGTTTTTTGGAAGCCATGCCGGGTTTGGCGGAGACCATGTTACTCGGCCGTTTTTATTATTCGGTTGTTTTGGCACCCCGCTTTGATTTGATTATCTTTGACGCTCCGGCTTCGGGGCATTATTTGCAGTTGTTAACCACGCCCCAAGCTATTTTAGGTGCAGGGGTCGTTGGCCCCTTGGTGCGTGAGGTGGAGAATATTCAAAACTTCTTGCGTGCTGAAACCAGTAGCTCGATTTATGTTTGTATTCCCGAACCTTTAGTGATTAGTGAAACGATTGACTTTGTTCCCAAGATTCAGGGCAAAAGCCCTTTGAAGATGAGCGCGGTCTTACTCAACCGTGCCGCGGTGGCCGCGACCGATAGTTTATCTCCAGGTCAAGGCGAAGCAGCGGCTTCTCATCATAAGGTTTTAGCAAGCTATTTTGAACATAAGGTACAACGTGAGTCGGTGGCGACAGGGCTGTTGCACGATGCTCAGAAAAAAGAGCTTGCCGGTATCGATGTGTTGACAGCTCCTGAATTGGGTGCGATTGAAGAACCTCTTTCGGAAATGCAAGCTGGCCAACTGTTGAGGGGGACAGGTGCATAATCATCAAGACAAGCCCAATCACTTGTTGGGGAAAAAACTGGTTATTTTTGTGGGTGCTGGTGGTGTCGGGAAGACCAGCTGTTCGATTGCTTGGGCTATCCATGCTGCCCGCCAGGGCAAGAAGGGCGCGCTTCTCTCGATTGACCCAGCCAAGCGCATGGCTGCAGCACTGGGGCTGAAGATTGGCTTTGACTTAACC
>JAPPOJ010000040.1 GCA_028817975.1 Zetaproteobacteria bacterium
TTGCTATATTTCCTTTTGCTGAGTAGTTATTCCCAGCTGAGCTGGAGTCAGTCTTCTGAACAAACCCAGGATCATACCGATACGGTGATCCATATCGCATTAGCAGATACCTACTGCCCTATTTGTTTAGAAGAAGATCATGAAGTACTTGTGAAATACCCTTGTAATCATACTGTTTGCTTGAGCTGCAATGATGACCTTTTAGGGCATCGAAAACAAGATCTGGTTAAAAATACAGCCGAAAATAATGATGTCGATGATTTTTCGGATGCCATTTTCGGTTCTGTGGCTGGGGGGAGTTTGGATGCTGGTGTGGAAGGCTCGCCTGTGCTGAAGTGCCCCCTTTGTTGCCAGAACGTTAAAGCTTCCAGCCAGTTGGTGCACAGAGGAGAGGGTACTTACTCTGAAGAAACAACCACAGATCATGTAAAACTTCATTCGGAATGGGAAGAAAAAAAGCGCATGAACTATAAAAAGAAGGCTTTGTGCTTGGGAGTGGCTAACCTTCTTCTCCATGCGGGGGCTGGCTTAGTTGGTGGTCACGGAGCGGTTGAAGCTGTTTATGGTCACCGCCCTGTATTCGGAAGTTGCCTCACTGCAACAACAGCCTTAGCTTATTTTGCTGGGAGAGCTGCTTTAAAGAAGCTTTCGCATCGCGCTCCCTCCAACCCGTAAGGTGGACTTGTTCGCGCCACGAGTTGAGTTGTAGCCTCCAACCTCTACAGCAATACATCTGATGAAGCCTAAGACAAAGCAGACATCCATTCCTCAGTAGGTGCCACGAGCTTACGCGCTTGCAAGTCAAATAAGCCGAAGGTGACCACCGCATCCGCGGTTTGCACACCATCTTCGGTACGCGTAATCGTCTGCGCAAGCTTCCCTATTTTCTTGTCATAGCTTAACAACTGCGAGCGAATTGCGATTTCCTGGCCTGCCAGCATCTCTTTCAAGTAGCGAATGTGGATTTCTAGGATAACAGGGGCTACCCCAAGCTGTTGAATGGTCTCTGGGGTAAACCCATGGGCACCCACCACGTCCCAACGGGCCATTTCAAGTAACGTTAGCACTTTGGCGTTGTTGACATGCCCGAGAGCGTCCACAAAATCCGCTGCAATCGTATGTTTAAAGATCTTCTCACCCATGGCATACTCCAACCCGCTTAAAGCCCAATCTGCTGCAAAGAAACGGCCAAGCCTTGCTGCTCTTCCGTCAACTGCTTCGGAATCACAATGTGAATTTTGGCATATAAATCTCCTGCGGAAGCGTCGGTCGCTGGCAAACCAAGGCCCTTCAAACGAATTTTGGTCCCGTTTTGCACCCCGCCAGGAATGCGGATACTTTTATCCCCTTGCAGGGTAGGGACCACTGCTTCCGTACCGAGCATGGCTTCCGAAATACGCAATTCCAAACGACACTCGAGGTCTTTACCATGGGCAGCAAACACTGGATGGGAAGCATACTTCACCAGAATATAAAGGTCTCCTGCAGGACCGCCCGCAGGACTAGGCTGACCGCGCCCAGGAACGCGCATCTTTGCGCCGGACTTGATGCCTTTCGGGACCTTGACCGTGAGGTTTTGTAACCCAGCTCGATCCCGGAAGCGTACTTCACGCTCCGAACCTTGCAACACTTCTTCTAAGGTCACTGTAATTTCCATTTCGACATCCTGGCCTCTCATGGCAGCACCACGAAATCCCCCACTGCCGCCATGGCCGCCCCCAAACATACCGCCGAAAAGGTTTTCAAACCCCCCGCCTCCGGAAAAACCAAAGTCTTTAAAGATATGGTTGAAATTCGCTCCCCGAAAAATATCTTCCGTACTATAGCGCTGATGAAAATCCGCCGAGCCAAAGGTATCATACTGTTTCTTTTTCTCAGGGTCAGAGAGTACCGCATAGGCCTCACTGATTTTCTTAAACTTTTCTTCTGCAGCGGTGTCTCCAGCATTACGGTCAGGGTGGTATTTCATCGCCAATTTGCGATAGGCACGCTTCACCTCATCAACGCTTGCCCCTTTTGTCACCCCTAAAACTTCATAGTAATCAGACACTTTTCCAACCTCGAATATGTTATCTCAGGAATACGAGCCGCAACCCATGCACGGCAAGATTCTCTCCTACTTTTGTTAGCCAAAGCTCAACCTAAGTTTATTCTCAAATATGTCAAGGGTCTATCACCAAGAGCCACACCCTCCGCCGGATGCACCATACACTCTACAGTAAGGCTTCCACATCCTGCTCTAAAGAAGCCGGCTCTGCCTGAGGAGCATAACGCTTGACCGGAACCCCATCTGCACCCACCAAAAACTTGGTAAAATTCCACTTAATCGCAGTACTACCAAGCAAACCCGGCAGAGCTTCCTTGAGGTAAGCAAATAAAGGCCAAGCATCTTCCCCATTCACATCGCCTTTCGCAAAGACAGGAAAAGTGACGCCATAGTTTAACAGGCAGAAGTCACGAATCTCCTCACTCTGCCCTGGCTCTTGCTGACCAAACTGATTACAGGGAAACGCCAACACGACCAAACCACGCTGCTGATATTTGTCATACAGCGCTTGCAGACCTTCCAGCTGCGGGGTGAAGCCACACTTACTCGCGGTATTTACGATCAGGACGACCTTACCCTTTAGCTCTGCCATATCCCATACTTTGCCATCGAGTAAGGGCATTTTGTATTCATAGATTGTTGCCGACTGCATCGATCCTACCTCCAGAGTGAACACCTGTGTCAATCGACTCCAGCATATCACCCTACTCAGAGCCGTCAACCCCAGAGCTTCTGCGAACATCTCCATCGGCAAGCCCCACTTTACCGCGCAACCACCGCAGCAAACTCAGCACATCCTCCGCAACCAACAAGACCGAAGGAAATAACAGCAGTGTCAACAACGAACCACACAGCATGCCCCAACCAAGAGACAAAGCGATGGGCACCACAAAGGGGTCCAGACCACCGATCCCATAGGCCGTCGGCAGAATACCCGCCACCGTCGTGATCGTCGTCAAAAAGATCGGGCGTACTCGCCTGCCCGCTGCATCGAGTAACGCATCTTTAACGGTGGGAAATTGACCCTTCGCATGATTGAAGAAGTCCACCAACACAATGGCGTTATTCACAATCACCCCCGACAGGGCAATGATTCCTACGGTGGCTAAGAAAGACAGCGGCTGCCCATGCCAGTAAAAGGTCCAAATAACTCCCACAATCCCCATCGGGATGGTCGTCGCCACCAGCACAGGCTGGTATACATTGCCAAACAACAAAATCAACATCAGGAGAATGCCAAAAAAAGCAAATCCAAACGCTTGTAACAGTCCTGCCAAACTCTCTTGGGTATCCTGTCCTTCCCCACCATAATGAAAGGTCAAACGCGGAAACCTTTGTTGCCATGAATCGGTCAGCGCTTGCATACGCTGATTCACCGCACGAGAACTAGTTTTTGCCGTATCGATTTCTCCGGTGACTTCCACTTGACGTTGATTATTTTCATGATCGTAAGCAGCCACTCCAGGCACTTGGGTCCATTCTGCCACCTTCTTCAGCGGGATCAATTGCCCCCGTTGGTTGGGGATTTCAAGCTCTTCTAAAGACTTTAAACTCATCCGGTGATCCGAAGCCATGGTCACCCGGACATCGATCTCTTCATCCAAAGTCGTAATCCGCGTGGCGACAAGGCCTTCATAAACCGAACGTATCGCCAGTGCCACATTACGTAAGGAAAGCTGTGCCGCAGCTGCCTTATCCTGCAAAGTACGAATCTTGATCTCGTCTTTGCCCTGCACATAGGTATCCGCCAGATCACTCACACCATCCATCTTGCTCAGTTCTTCTCTGACAGCCTGAACCCCTTGCAAAATATCAGCATACTCTTGGCCACGCACCCCCACACTCACCGGCTTCCCTACAGGAGGACCACCTTGCTTACGTTGAAACACAACTTTCTCAAAATTCGGCGTCTCTCCCACCCGTTGCTTCACATCCTCAATAATCTCCAAAGCAGACCGCTGACGATCGGTTTCTGGAGACAAGTAGACGGTGATTTGAGCGTTCTCACCACCACGTTTGGACCCCGGACGATTTTGCTCTCCCTGCCAGCCGACGGTGGTCACAAAGTCCAAAACCTCTCCCTCCGGCACCTTCGCCAAGACTTGTTCTAAAGGGCGTACCCACTCACGCATCTGCGTCACCGGGGTTCCCACCTTCGCTTCCATCTTGATCACAAAGGTGTCAATAGCTCCTGGGGGAAACAAGATAAACGACATTTTGTGCTTGGCAAAATAGAAGCTGCCTAACATCAACGCCAGTGCAGCTGTAATCACCAGGTAGCGCACACTCAACAGCTTACCTAAAAGCCAACGATAGCCAGGAATCGCCATCCGTTCCCAAAACTTTAAAATCGAGGCTTTCACCCCACGCGGCTGCCGCACACCTTGGGGACGACGCCGACTGACCCCCCACTCCGCAATATGATGAGGCAACACAAAGAAGCATTCGACCAGACTGACCATCAAGCAGATAATCACTCCCATCGGGATATAACGCACGAACTTGCCGAAAATCCCCGGCATGTACATCATGGGCGCAAAAGCAATCACTGTCGTCATCACACTCGCAACGACGGGGCGCCAAATTTGCTGAGCACCCAGCACTGCTCCTTCTTCTGCAGACTTGCCACTCTCAATAAAACTATGCACATTTTCCGTCACCACCACTGCATCATCAACGAGCATCCCCACGACAATAATCAGCCCCATAAGCGAGATCAGATTAATACTAATCCCCAACAAATAGAAAATTCCCACAGCACCCAAGAAGGAGAATGGAATCCCAAACGCCGTCACCCCCGCAATACGCGCAGGGAGAAAGAGAGATAAGATCAGCACCACCAGTAACAGCCCCACCAAAAGGTTGCTGCCAAGCACCTTAATCCGCCGCCTTACTAGATACGAGCTATCATTCACATAACTCAGCTCGATGCCAGGTGCGATAGCACCCCGTGATGCTTCCACCAACGTCTTCACTTGATCCACAAGCCGAATCGCATCCGCACCTTGCTTTTTCAATACCCGTAGATAGATCGATTTTTTACCATTGGTGGCATACAAAATCTCAGCCTCTGCGAAGCCTTCCCGAATCGTGGCCACATCTTTGATACGAATCGACTTACCATACAAGTTGGCGCGTATCACCGTATCTTCAATATCCCGTACATTGCGGATCTCACCATCCGTACGAATGATCCGTTCAAAGCTCTCGCCATCACTCGGCTCTAAGACCCCTCCAGGGATATTAAAATTGTTCTCCCGCAATGCCGCCACCATTTGCGGTAACGAAATACGCAGACGACGGAGCTTGTCCGGATCGGCCTCCACGACAATTTCACGGTCACGCTTGCCTTTAATATCAACTTTGGCCACCTCAGCAATGGTTTCAATCTTCACTTCGAGTTTCTTGGCTGCTTCACGCAACACTTCTTCCGCAACTTCTCCACTCAAAGTTACTTGAATAATAGGACGGTATTTGCTTTCCAACAAAGTCACCACCGGATTTTCAGCCCCTTCCGGAAGTGAAGTAAACGCGTCCACCACGTCTTCAATCTTGGCTTCGGTCTCTTCGGCATCCACCTCGTCCGGGTCGAGTTGCAGCACAATCACACTCTGGCCTTCTACAGAAGTGGAATTCATTTTTTTAACGCCATCCACTTCCTTCAGGTCCTGCTCTAAAGGGTTGGTAATCAGACGTTCAATGGATTCAGCCGAGCCTCCTGGAAATGCGGTACGGACGGTGACCACATCAAAAGCGATATTGGGAAAGACCTCACGCTGCAGCTTATAAATGGAGAACGCACCAAAGACAAACACAAAGACCGTGATCAAGTTCACCAGTGTGGCCTGCTTGGTAAAGTAACGGATGAGCATATTCATGAGGATTTTCCCTTACCTGTCAAAGGCCGTATCGCATGGCGGACCGAGTCGGTATACTGACGGTAACGCCACAACAACTGGTGGCGCTCGGCCTCGACCAGACGCCATTGTACCTGTGCCGTAGTTAAATCCGCGAGCGCACTGGTGACTTGCGACATATCCGTATCTCCAAGGTCAAAGCGGCGCCGTTGAATTTGAGCACGCTGTTCTTGGAGTGCCACGAGTTTGCGCAAGCGCCGCCCCCGTTGTTGGGCCAAGCGATAGCCTGAACAAATCTGCTGCCATTCTGTCTGCCGCTGGCCCTGTAAACCCTGTAAACGATGGCGAACACTTTCGGCACGGGCCATCAAACGCATTTTCTCCACATGGGGCGGCTGCACCCCTATCGGTGTGGAAAAATGCAAGCCGACCTCCCAGTGGGGGTACTTGCCCTCGCCCGCCTGATCCAAAGCACCTGCCGCACTCTGCCCAGTGCCCGCTAAGTTCACTCGCGCACTCAAACTTAGCTCGGGCTTGGTGTTTTCTGCGAGCAACTGCATATTCAAACGCAAGCTACGCAACTCCTGCTCCAAGGCCTGCAGCTGGCCGCCTCCCGCCTGTGGCGGCTTAGCAGCAGCACACTGCCGCCCCACTTCATCTGCCTGAGCAAACTCCAACACCACATCAATGGTGGCCGCAGTATAGGCTAAGTAGGACTTATCTAAGCCCAGTGCAATTACCAAGGCTTCCCAAGTATCCATCAACGTATGCTCCAAGCGCGCAATCTCATCTTCCAACTGAGTGATATTGGCGCGAATCTGCAATACGTCGGCCTCATCCGCTGTACCTAACTGTGCCTTGGCTTCAACTGCCCGCAACAACTGCGCAAACACCTGGAGCCTGGAGCGTGCTGCCGCCCAGCGGCGTTGTACTTCCCAGATACCCGTATAGCGAGAAGCGAGTTGAACCACCCATGCCTGCATCTCATCGTCCACCCGACCTTGGGTCGCCTGCGCCTCGGCTACCGCAGCCTGACGCTGCATGGTGGTGCCGCGACCAAAGGCATTCCGCCACAAACTTTGGCGATAGTTTAAATCCAGAGCAAACTGCCCCATATCGCGTTCCACCGTCGGGTCGACCGGTAAACCCGTATTCTGCAACACACCTTCCAACGCACTTGTCTGGTGGGTCGCACTCAACTCCCACAGCCCACCATACGCGGTAGGGAGCCGCGCACCGAGGACTTGTGTCGAGGAGGTACGTTGTTCCAAGAGAAAATCGGTCGTGGTATCCGCCGGCGGGGGGTTTTGGACCCCATAGGTTGAACGCGCATATACGGCCGGCGCCAAGGCTGCATCCACCGCATAACGACTCGCATCTTTCGTGAGCAGGGCAGTGCCTATGCTCTTCAGTTCACTCGACCCCACATAGGCGGCCGCAATAAGATCTTGCAAACGTACGACGAGGGTCTGGCCTGATTTCGGGGCTGCCGTACTTAAGCGGCCCCCACCTCCAAGCACCAGTCCAAACATCCACCACAGCTGCACATAACGCATGGCTTTGCTCCCGGGTAAAGGAGTTGGCAACATTTTCCACAATATGGGAAACCGCATCCATTGTCCCATAGGTGGACGTAGATCACGGTGCGGACAAGTCAGAATAAGGGGAAAAACGAGAGGCGCCTGTCTCTAGAGACAAGCTAGAACATACGGTGGAGCGAGATGCCCACTTCAAAATCAAAATAAGTATCTGGGATGAGACCCACCCGAGGCGAAACACTCATGCTTATCTCAACCGGCTGCTTACGGGAATCTATTAAGACTCCCACAACCCCGTGTACCAACATAGTCAAGCCATTACGCGGCCCCACAATCACCCCACCGCCGTAATAGCCATCAAACCACCGCCCATCCACACGCAATACACTCGGCGCACGGGAGACCCGCTCCGCGAGCAGGTCCATCTCCATTGCCACAGGAGAAGAGCCACGCCACCCCAAAGCCAGTTGATATCCATCCTTACCGCCCTGCTTCCAGATGCGCGTAGAAAGGGCATTAAAGTCATGAAAACGAATGCCTAACCCCCAACGAGCATCTGTATTCTTGAGACGCTCCTCTTCCTCTTGAGCAGCAAGCTCCGCACGCCGACGCTTCTTCTTCATCCTACTTTTACGCGAATCTTTATTGGCCAACACAGTAGAAGACGCAGGCTCAGCACATAAAGGTAAGGATACCCAGAGAAGAGAAGTTGAAGTGCAGATAAAGAGCTTAAAGAGAGGTATACAAAACCAACGGCTTCGACGAGAATACCGTTGGGTCATGTTTTGATGATTTCGAATGGAAAAACCTCTATGACACAGGCAATACAAGCACAAGACTGGCTACTCATCCACGTGACAGGACAATTGTATCGCAAACCCCTTCGCCTACCTGAGCAAATAATTCCGCCACTATGGAACGACATCCTGGCTTCCGGGTGCACCCACTGGCAACCCCAAAAATGGCTGACTCGCCTTCAGCTACTGCTCCGCAGCCCACAAGGTATTGCACCGTTGTATCAACAGTTGGTCCAGCACCGTCGCCGCCTCCACTCTCAGGAGACCATTGCCCAGATCACTTGGGAACACCTCCGGGCATGCATCCAGAGTGGAGCACGCATGTGCTTCCAGGGAAGTCACGAATACCCTCCTTTGCTGAACCACATTAGCGACCCTCCCACCGCACTCACCGTTTGGGGACACACTCACTTTCCCACCCAGCCCCATGTGGCCATCGTCGGGAGCCGCAAAGCCTTACCCGAAGCAACTGAAATGAGCTTCGCCCTTGGCCGCACCTTCGCCAAACAAGGCTGGGTATGTGTCAGTGGGGGCGCCTATGGCTGTGACATTGCAGCGCATCAAGGGTGCCTCAGTACAGAAAACGCTGGGGAACACACCATGGTCGTCTTCGCAGGGGGACTCGGACACCTCTCCCCCACAGGCAATCAACACGTCTTCCAAGAGATCTTAGCTGTGGGAGGATGCCTCCTCAGCGAACAGGTCTGGACACACCGCCCGACCCGTTACGATTTTCCACGCCGCAACCGCATCCTCACCGGCATCTGTAGTGAAGTGGTGCTCGTACAAGCCGCACACAAATCAGGCACCGGCATCACCGCCCAACTTGCCCTGGAAGAAGGGCGGGAAGTACTGGTCTACCTTCCAGCCCATGACTTGGGACCCGCTTTTGCCGCCAATCAACAACTCCGTCACGAAGGAGCACCCCACTTTGCCAGCATCGCCGATTTCCACAACTGTTACCCTTGGTCCAGCAGTCACCAACGCTGGCACCCCACCCCCCGTTCCCGACTGGTTACACCCCTACGTGGAGATGTTTACCCAAGACCCCACTCTGGATGAAATTTATTTCAACGGCAACCATGCCATTGGCATGCTGCACGGCATGACCACGACCACTCACCCCTGCCCGGTCATAGAGGCCCAAGATTGGTTACGCCAATTACAAGAGTTCTCCATGTCACAACATCATTTGCTAACCCCGCGTCAGCCTAGTGCAGGAGGCTTCCTCCACAACCACGACCTGCGCTGGCAAGCCGCCATCCCTCCCTTAGCTCCCCCAAGTGGGATGCTGATTTTACGCAAGCACCGCTTTGCTCAGCTTAACCTGGCAGACTTTGCGCTCGACAGGACCCACCAAGAGCAGATCCGCACGGCACTGGAGCGCAAACAACCCCTGCTGATTTTTGGCAGTACCGGGGTAGGGAAAACCAGTTTACTTGCGACTATACTCAAGTACTGGGCGCCCGTGGAACGGACCTTTGTGCTCGAAAACCTGCAAGAGTTTCCGCTACTGCACCCGCTCTATGCACGGCTCCAACCCGGCCCCCAGTATGATTACAAGGCAACCTTGCAAACCCTGGTACGATGTCGCCCCGAACGCATCATCTTTGGGGACCTCCCCCCCGCCCAAGCCGAGATTTTTA
>JAPPOJ010000311.1 GCA_028817975.1 Zetaproteobacteria bacterium
ATTGTATCTAAAAAAGATTCTATTTCACGTTGTAACCTTTTTTCCTTACGCCTCAAATTCGAAATAATTCCCCAACTTGCCTGCTTGTCACGACGCAGGAGTTCTATTTTCTCCTTCATTTTATCGAACTGGTCTGATTGCTGGGAAGCTGGAGATACAGAGCCCACGACAGAGCTTCCGTTTGCTACGCGACCTCTTTGCAGCCCACCCGAGACCATAGGTGATCCAATACCTAGCTGGGCAGATACATACACCAGCCAACTACGAACGCGCTGAGTAACTTCTCCTTTTAAGTAAGAAGAGTCAAAGGCCACTCTAGACGATAGAAGAACCAGTCCAAGGACCAGGACAAACAACATCTTTTTTGCAGTGAAAACAGCACGCGCTAAAGTTCTAATCTTTTTTAACACTGCAGAAGCACCTCGCACCTTCTGTGTCGATACCGCTCATGTAGACGACCAACCTGGGGTGCGTTCGGCGTCTTCCTTACAAACCTTTAGCATCCTAAGCAACAAGCCCTCACTGTAAAATCTAACAAAAGTCTAAGTATGATTAAAAATACTCCTAATACAAGAACGCTAGCTATTATGTCACTCAGCTATAGGTAACCACAAATCAACGACTCGTATGTTCCACAAAAAAGCAGCTTAAAAGACAGACAACACTCACACGATGGCTTTCTAGGAAGTGAAAGCACATACGCAAATTTTGCCGGTTTCATTTACACTCCTCAAGCACGCCCCCTAGTTACCGAGATGATAAAAGAGCAAGAATGGTTCAAAATAACGATAAAAGAGTAAAAAAAATTTGAAGCAGCCTAACTTTTATACTTCTGTACTTCTAGCGTGGCTATCGGCCACACATACCGCATATAGCGAGCTTCCGAAAGGAAAAACTTGGGAAACAAGCAGCTTCAAAGAAATCTTGCAGCATTATGAGTTCGTCGCCGATCTCCGCGTTCGTCCAGCAGAGCGACATATTTCTAAAGAACTCTTTTGGAGGTATCCCATTCCTCTTCCCACTGCAGAGTTCGAAATAGATCATAGCCTTGGCGATGAGGCCGGAGAAATGCCTGCAACAGAAGGGGCTACATTACCTATCCGGCATATGAACCTGGGAAGAATTCTTTATCGTGAAGGTAAATACGACCAAGCACGCCGAATTTGGCTAACAGCTCGTGCACGTTTTGGCAATATTTTTGAATATCATCGACGCAATGACTACTTAGCTGCAGTCGCTTTTCTCAAACTAGCTCAAGAAAAAGGTAAACAGTTCAACTATGCTTATGGTGACCGCAATGTACGTATTCCATATTCAAATGTAGCCACATTTCTAAGCTGGGCGTTCATTAAAAAAGCTCATATTCCTGATCCACTTCTGGAACAGGTGGCTCCCAAAGGCCTTTATCTACTCGCGGTTCTTTATTTGACATTTCAAAGATTTAATGCCGCTCAAGCTACTGCAGCGTCTGGACTGGACTTTCTCAAAGCAAACGGCCGTAACGAATATCGTACTGGCTTCAACGAAATTATCGCCGAAAATTGGATTCGCAACCGGGACTACTACACCGCCATTCGCACCTTAGACGAAAATATTCGTTCGACTTCCGAACCTAAGGTAGCTGCACGCGCGTTTCATCGTATTGCAGATATCTATTTTGATTTAAACCAGTACGACTTAGCTGATGAAGTCTACCGGATGGCACAGGCTGTCGATCGACATGCATATCAAATTCACCCACTCAGTTACTTCCTTCGTGGAGAATCTCTGTTTTGGCGTGGCCTGTTCAAAGAAGCGAGAGAAGCTCTCAAATACAGCCTTTATGCCAATGAACTCCCACACGCAAAACCAAAGCT
This sequence comes from Zetaproteobacteria bacterium, assembly GCA_028817975.1. Classification (GTDB taxonomy): domain Bacteria; phylum Bdellovibrionota_B; class Oligoflexia; order Oligoflexales; family Bog-1112; genus JAPPOJ01. The sequence goes on from JAPPOJ010000311.1 coordinate 1,857, forward strand.
CAAAACAATTTTCATTGCCTGGGCAAAGCTTAGACTAGCAGATACCTATTTAGCATTGTATCGAGAGCATAAAGATAAGGGCACAAAGAGTTCAAAAGAACTAGGGAAGATTCTCTCCAAAGCAAAACTTGAATATTATAAAGTCTCACACCACTTTCCTCTCACAGAACCGGGAGAGATCGCTCAAGTGAGACGCGACTGTCTTGAACTGCCTGTAT
>JAPPOJ010000009.1 GCA_028817975.1 Zetaproteobacteria bacterium
TAACCCACTCCATCACGATGGGAATTACAGCTAACTCTCACTCACGGGCAAGACGAAAAGCACCAAGCTTAAAATCTTTTATATTACCATCCACCGAGCGAGTGCCCTCAGGAAAAAATACCACGGAAGTGCCCGAACATAACAATTGCTGACATTGATGAACCGCTTGCTCACGAGAAAATTTGTCGTGCCTCTTTACAGCAACATACCCAGCCCAACGCATCGCTTGCCCTACCATCGGTAGCTTAAAGAGAATATCTTTAGCAAGCCAGCAAAAAGGAATATCAAGAAAATATAAGGGCATGATATCCGCATTACTCTGATGGTTGACAACGATAACACGCGCTTGCCCCTCACGGATAGGCTTCAGGTACTCTGCACCCGAAATTTCCGCATCCCAGCCAGGCATCAGTTTGAAAATCAACTGACCCCAAAGGCTTGCGACCGCGTGAGAGCGCTGAGAAAGCTGCTTTTTTGTGCTTATCAGACTATAAAACCTACCCCAGAGTAGCAAAATATAGCAAGAGACTGTGACACACAGCAGAATACAGGCAAACACAACACCCCGCAGGGCTTTAACGAGGTTCGAAATGAACGCCTCAAACTTTGAATCCACACTCGCTTCAGCCAATGGAACCATCTCCCGCCTCACTTTTATACCAAGCCATCATCCTTGCACTCACTTCCTGTGCCAACTTTTGCTTACCTTGAACAAGATCCATAGTGTTTACATCCGCGGATCTTTGAAACAAAAATGCTTCATGCTCCGTTGCTGAAATCTTAGCAAAGTCATTTACAACAAAGTGCGATAAAGCATATTTATCCATATATTCTTGTGCGAGACATGCAGCTTGCACCTCACTCACCCCGGTCTCTAGCTTACAAGCAATCCACGGAGCCTGTGTGGACTTCAACTCCAATAACTTATGGAGAACTTTCACCTGGCGTGACAGTTCAACCACCAAGTGAGGGCGGTCCGCGGTCTTTAACTTTTCCGATTCGCGCTGATCTACACCATAATCTAACAGCGCTGCAGCCATCACTAGGCCACAATCCGAATGGGATGACAACACACGGCGGCACTCCTCCAAAACAGCTTCATTGGTGGAACACATCTTTTTACTTGTGTAACAGCGAGGAAGGCGGGGCGCAAAGCCATGAACAACATGGACTCCATATCCATGACGATACAGTTCTTCAGTAATCAAGCTCCCCAAAGCACCGCTTGAGTAGTTCCCCACAAAACGGACAGGATCAATCGAGGAACGCGTCCCTCCCAAAGTTACTAAGACATGGGGAGAGTGACACGAGGCTCGCAGCCGGTGGGATATCTCATCCGCAAATGTCTGAGCACAACTTGGATATTTTTTACGCCCCTCTTCATCCTCACTTTGCAAAAATGAGATATGTTGCTGTGCCCGAGCCAAGACTACAGACACAAAAGGAGAATCGAACAAAGAGTCATGCATACAAGGTAGGGCCATCACTGGCTTACCAGCGCCCAAATAGGCTGCTGTCAAGGCAAGAGAAGGATCTAATAGTTGACCCGCGACGACCGAACTCAAAAAATTCGCTGAGCACGGAGCAATAACCAATCCATCACGTACTCCGACATGAGAATGCTTGCCATCAAATGTCGTCTGAACCGTTTGACCGCCTGAAGCCCATTCCAAGGCGGTCCTGGTAACAAACTGAGCCCCTCCTTTGGTAAGCCAAGGGTAGACAACAGCTCCCAACCTTCGGAGTGCACGAATACTCTTCACCGCCTCCACAGCACCAATCGAACCCGCAACTACAAAGTCGAGCTTGTATCCTTGAAGGGAAGAAGAAATTGCTTGGATATCGAGGTCAGCCACACGCATAGGAACTCCATTATAGAAAGGATTCCTGAAGAACTACAGAAAAGCTTGTAGCAAAGATATTCACTATTCTCAAGAGAAAGAACTAAGCTTTTGCGGCCTGAACAGCTTTTTCATTTGCATTTGGCATATTGAGGGGAAGCCTTGGGGCCGTGGAGCCTTCTCTACGGATCTTATTTTTGCGCCCTTTTGCAGCAGAAGCTTTTGCCAATGCGCGGCGGACTTTTAATTTCTTTGTTGGTGAAGCCATTTAATTTATCTCACTGTGCTGAAACAATACTTATTTGAATAACAGCGGCTTGCATGCTTAAAAATGACACAGGCCACAGCCGAGGTTGGTATTTTAACCTAAAGTTCTTGAAATAGCAAGCACATTCATCAAGCAAAGCTAAGACTTACGACGCTGGCGCAAAAGCTTCTCACGGAGAGCCACTCTCGACTTACGTCGCGAAAGAGCTTCGTCATGGCGACGCCTATCCTCTTCCGAAACCAAAGTCAAATGAGGCATAACCAGCTTATTTCTTTGAGAGTCTAGACTCACCATCGTCAGATAGGCACTTGCCGTATGATGACTTTCTCCTAATATGGGGTTTTGGGCCAGAACCCGAACCCCAACTTCACAGCTATGTTTCGCAACCATGTTTACACGCGCCAGAATGGAAACGGTCCAACCAAGCTGTACAGGAGCTAGAAAATGCATCGCATCTATCGAAGCAGTCACAACGCTCTGTTCGCAATGACGCTGAGCTGCGATCACAGCCGCAATATCCACCCAAGATACAATCGTTCCCCCAAATACCGAACCTAGAAAGTTTGTATGCTGTGGCATAACCATTTCTACCATACTCACCTGAGATCTTTCTGGGGTCCGTAAAATATCTGACATGGTATAGACTCCTCAAAGTCACATTCACAACGTTAAGACAGACACCCTATTCTTTCCCTTACTTTTGCTACGATACATACTTTGATCGGCAAGCTTTAAGAGGTGCTTTGGGTCCGCAGTGTGTGCAGGAAAAGATGCAAGGCCCACAGAACATGTCTGTGCAACCGTTTTTCCTTCGGCTAAAAATGGAGTTGTCGCGATGTGTAATCGCAACCTTTCCGCAATTTGCCAAGCTTCTTCTTCCGCCGCATTCACCAAAATCAGCACAAACTCATCCCCTCCATAACGCACAACAGTGTCTATCTCACGATGCATTTGCAACAGAATGTCACCCACTTGACGTAAAATTCCTGTACCTGCCAAGTGCCCGTAACGATCATTGACTTTCTTGAAATCATCTAAGTCAATAAATAGGACCGAAAAAGGTCTTCCCGATCTTAAAGAACGCCTCGCTTCACGCTCAATGACTTGAGTCATATAGCGATAGTTAAAGAGACCTGTTAGATCGTCTATAAACAGTTTAGCTTCCGCACAGTCTAATTTGGAATGGACATGGATTTCATGTATAGCTACCGCCATAAATAACCACAATGCGGAAGCAATATCTGTCGTATGTTCTGGAAAACAAAGTACATATCCATCATCCCCTTCAGAAGCAAGTACAACAACCATAAAAGCGATATCGTTAACGACAAGAACAGGACACTGATGGCGCAAATAAAGAGGGTCTCCCTCACGCAGTACAATCGGTTTTTGAAGGGGATCTAAGCTATTTAAGTAGTTTGCAATATGACCTTCCAGACATGCTGCGGTAATATGGTCAAAGGGAAGACCTTTAGAACAGAGTTGCCGCAAGACAATTCCATGACTCCCCACTTCCGTCCTCAAACTTAAACAGCAAGGTATATCAAACATCTGAACAAGGAGATGCGGTAAACTTTCCACAATTGCCAAACCACTTGGCAACTTCCACACCGCACTTAAAGCATCTAACAAAACTGAAGAAATCCAATCTTTTCGATAAAATCCTTCCAATGATTGAGTTTTAATCACTTTTACCTCACATTCACGGAATAAGTAAACGATTCAAATAAAAGACCGGTCTCGCCAATTTAGCCGAGCCAGTAAAGAAAGATATCTGTCGGCGTCATCATATAAAAAGCAGCTCCTAGAGATAAGAAAGGACCAAAAGCGATTTCCATACGCCCATCAATTTCTCCTGTCTTTATCATACCAATAATCGCTATCATCGTCCCGAGCACAGAACCAACCATCAATGTTGGTAAAACAGCTTGATACCCTAACCAACCTCCTATAAAAGCAAGCAATTTTGCATCTCCAAGGCCCATACCCTCACGTTGGCGGACCAAATAGTAGATCCAAATAATTGCACAGATAAGCCCTCCACCAAACAAGACTCCCCATAAGCTATCTGCCAAAGCAAGTTCTGGGTGAACCCAAGCAACAAAAGGAGCTAAAACAATCATCGAGAGCGAAATACGGTCAGGAATAATTTGGTGGTGCATGTCAATTATGCTACAAATAAGCAAAACAGAACATAAGCCCACCATGTGAGCAAAGCGAATAAACTGGTTTAGGTATAATTCCTGATACAAACCTAAAAATGGAAAGATAAGATAAGCGAGCAGAAAAAGACAGGCTGTTGCAAGTTCAACTGCTGGATACTGCAAACTAATTTTGCGAGAGCAGCAACTCGATCGCCCCCTCAAGAATAAAAAGCTCAAGAGAGGAATATTGTGTTGCACTGGGATTAAACAGCCACAATAAGGACAGAGAGAGCGCACCGAAGCCATAAAGCAGTCTCTAGGGACTCTATAAATGCAGACATTATAGAAACTCCCAAAAATAAGACCAAAGCTCAGCAGCAACAATCCTTCCCAAGACAAAATGAGTTGTCCTAAGTACCCAATTTTTTCGGCTCCAAACAAGTTTGTAAAAACACTCATAAACCACCCTTTTTCTGACTCTATAGATTATTTTAAGTTATTCTAGAGCCTCACAATATTGACCTTTTATCCTTTGGAGACCCTTATGCTGGAAAGATCGTGCGCAAGTCAACAAGCCCTTACAAAACTAGGTTACCCCCAAATTCTTCAACTTCTCCAGGATCGGGCGCAAACACAGGCTGGACGCTTGATTGTTGGTAACATGCAACCTAATCTAAGTCTATCTGAAATCCAAACAAATTGGCAACGCGTAGAACCCTTAACAAATCTTGCAAAAGCGGGACACACAGTGCACATCGGTGACCTTTCATCCATAGACGATGCTCTAAAACTCGCCCAACTCGGTGGAATGCTACATATCGCACAATGGGTTGCACTACTCCAGACCCTCGAAGCTACACAAAACTGCCTCCAATTTGCACGCAAGTGGAGCACAGAATCATGGTACCTCGAAAGCATCCGTGAAACCCTCAAACCACTCCCCGAAGTGCGCCAACTGTTTTTTAAATGTATCGATCACGAGGGAAATGTAAAAGACGCTGCATCTGCGGAACTCGCCACCATACGAACAGAGATAAGACAAATAGCTGGTATTTTGCAAGGAAAAGCAAACCAACTACAGAATGATCCTACATGGAAAAAGTACCTTACCAATGCCAGTATTACCGAACGCAATGGACGCTATGTGCTTGCTGTTAGAATGGATGGTCGCGGCAGGATACGGGCACGCGTCATTGAAGTCGGTGTGGGAGGAAACATCATATATGTAGAGCCAGAAAACTTTGTTTCTTTAAATGAAAAGCGCATTGGGCTAGAAAACTCGGAAAAAATAGAAGTGTATAAAGTCTATCAAAAACTTGCTCAGCTTGTAGTAACTTACCGCGATGAATTCATCACCAACTATCAAATATGCGTCCAGTTAGATGTATGCACAGCACAGGCAAAATTGTCTTGCGTACTTAACTGCCACCCGATTCAACTTATACCTTCCTCGGATTCTCTTTACATCCACTTAAAAAAAACCCGTCACCCACTCCTCATCGATATCCATGACGACACAACAGTCCCAAACGACATTATACTTCTCCCCAATCAACGAGGCTTTATCCTCTCAGGACCTAACGCAGGAGGCAAGACAGTCATCCTCAAAACAGTAGGGCTCTTTCAACTTATGGTAAAAACAGGTCTCATGTTGCCATGTTCACCGGATTCGCAAATGAGTATCGCTGAAAATATTTATATAGAAATGGGAGACGCCCAAAGCCTCGAATCTAACCTCTCAACATTTTCAGGTCACCTAGAAGGTCTGCAACGTATCCTCCACCACGCCCGCAATGGAGACCTAGTACTTCTCGATGAATTATGTGTAGGTACCCAGCCACTTATCGGACAGGCCCTCGGGCAAGCTATTCTCGAAGAGCTTATCCTTAAAAACATTACTGTATTCGTGACAACACACTACGATGGGATTAAACAGTTTGCTGGCGAACACCCACAAGTTCGTTGTGCATCTATGCAATTCGATCTAGATAAAACCCAATCCACCTTTCAACTACAGCTCGACATTCCAGGTCAAAGTTATGGAATCGAGCTGGCACATAAAAAAAACATCCCCGCTAACGTCACCGCAAGAGCGAAGCAAATTTCCGGTGCGGCACAAAACAACCTAGAGGAAACGATTGCCAAGCTTAACGCAAGCAAAGCAGATCTTGATCAACAAAAACAAAGCTATCAGCAGGCAAAAGCAGACGCCGAACACGCCAAATCCCGTTGGCAACATGAAATCCATCTGAATCAACAACATCGATCGCGCACAACCGATATGCTCAAAGAAAAGTACATCAAACTACTTAACGAGATGAGAGAAGAGTGGCAACAAGAAAAATTTCAGCGTAAACAGGAACGCAAAGCATCCTCTGTGCTCCACACAAGCACCCCTCATAGCAATAAGCTCAAGCAGTTTGAACGTCAACTCAAACATCACATCTCAGAAATGAGTGCTTCATCTACAGCAAGTCCACCCCAACAATCTAAGGAGGCTGTCTTAGGGGCCCAAGTAAAAATTCCAACTTTAAGGCAACAAGGCACCATTGTACGGGTGAAAGGGCAAGGGGAACAGACAAAATATCTTGTGCAAACTCCACTCGCAAGAGTATCCCTGTCTTTGCAACAGTTTAAAATTATCAAAGATACTCAATCAGCGCACAAAGACAAAAAAACATTACCAACCAAAAAGAATTTAACGCGTGGACGGGCCACAACAACAAGTAAAGAATACCCACAAATCCCTTCAGCCCAAATTGACTTAAGAGGGCAACCTGTCGATCAAAGCATAGACAAACTCTGGGCATTTATCGACAAAGCAATTACCTCAGGAGACACCTACGTCTGGGTGATCCATGGGCATGGCACTCAGAAACTCAAACAAGCAGTACGCTCAGAAATAGAGCACGCAAAGCATTATACACTTTCTTGGCAAGCCGGAAGCCTTGAGCAGGGGGGTGATGGCGTCACCTTAGTAATTCTGGAAGACTAGGTCAGAGACCCTAACGGAAATTTTCGATATTACGAAAAACAACAACTTTGTAGTCTTCATATGCAGAGACCAGCACCTCTCGATTGCGGGATGAACAAAAGCAAAGATAGTTTTCAAAATGCTCTTGGTCGGTGAAGCACTTAATAAGGTGGTTACACTCCTGACAGAGTATCATTGGGTTGTGCGCTGCATACAGCCTTACCGTCTCCTTACAACAATCTCGAAGCTGACCGGCTGGCTGTTGTAACTCACCGTTTTTATCCACAGCCATCGTATAAGATGACACTTGGATACTTTCTTGAGCCGACACAGACTCTACTTCTGAAGACACTTTTAACTCCTTTAAAAACACCCTACCTAAAAAACTTAATTCATACATTGTCAAAACACACGTGCTATTTTTAACGATAAATAGTGGATAAGCACACGTATATAAAGGCAGGAGAAAATTACAATACCTATAGAAAGACGCACCCTTGAGCGCACAGTATTCACGAGTTCCTACTAAAATGCAAGCTTGATTTTCAGCTGATCACTTAGGTCATAGAAGAAAGAGAGTCCTTTTGGGAGCAATTCCAAGTATCACTTCCCCTGTACCCACTAGCTAAGGGGCCGTTAGTCGGGTCCAATACGCTTCAGGCTGTGTCGCATGCGTAAGCCAACGGTTTACATACGTCACACCCCTATCTTGAATACCACATGGATAAATGAGACGAAAAGCAGGCGAAGGCTGGGCTATATTTAATGCCAACCCATATGCAGATACCCGACGTCGGACACTCACTCCAATTGCGCAGACCTTCTCAAGTCCGATCCAAACTCCCGGGTAAGTGGTATCATAGTAGGCTTCAATGCCTAATTCTCTGAGCAAGGTAAGCATTTGCTCAGCAAGAACTTCCACAAACTTTTTGCAGCCGTAACCCAAACGATTGACGGGCAGCACAGGATAAATGACCAATTGCCCCGGATAATGCACCGTAGCCTTTCCACCCCGTTGCGTCTCCACAACTTCTACTCCGGACTGCTGTAAATCGTCCACAGACATCCTGAGTTCTTCCTTCAGACTACAGTGCTTCCCAAGAGCAATCGTCTCATGTGTAGGGGTAAATCCCAGTATCTTACCTGAACTGAGCCCCTGAGACACCTGTTCCCAAACCTGGTGCATATACTGAGTGGCCCGCTGATACTCACACTCTCCAAGCCACTCACAATCAAAGTCAGCAAAAAATCTTGTCAATCGTGACTCCAATGATCTCCCTCATCCACGTGCCATTCTAAGCCTTGCTCTTTCAAAGAAGAAAGCTCCGCTTGAGTCCCTAAACGCAAAACACATGGTTGCGAACCCGTCAAATCGACAATGGTCGTCTCCTGGGTGCGAATAGGCTCTCCCAAATCAAGGATCATCGTCAACCGATGCGCATATACCTCTGCAATCTGATAACCAAACACCTCTCCCTCAAAAACAGCCGGAAACGATGTGATAGCAATCGGGCGGGCAAACTGCCGCGTTAAACCACAGAGTAAAGGCTGCTGGGGAATACGGACCCCAACCCGCTTACGTTTGTCTTTAAGCTTTTTGGGGGAATCTAAAGTCGCCGGCAAAAAAAAAGTATACCACCCATTGGAGAGTTTTTTCATCAGCCGATAGGATGCATTGTCGATATGGGCATACTGACTGGCCATTCCAAAGTCTGCACAAAGTAGGCTAAAAGGTTGTGTCTTGGGGTGTTCTGGCTTCAACTCACGCAAGCGCGTTGCGGCTTTAGAATGCGCACTGTCACACCCAAAAATCCAGCCTGATGAAGAGGGCAAGCACAAAACACCTTGATTATCCAACACTTCTATAGCAGCATCTAAATGCTTTTGGACTAAGGGGTTTTCGTAAGTGTAGACATGAGACAACACGGGAAGTTCCTCAAATCATCTATAAGTCACATTAGGGTCGTGGAGAACGTAAATGAGCCATAAATTCTTGACGTGTTTCCTGTTTACGAAAACAACCTAGCATCGAGCTTGTCACCGTAAATGCCCGTTGCTTTTCAATACCCCGCATCATCATGCACAGGTGATACGCTTCCATGACAATGCCAACTCCTTGAGGAGCCAAGGTTTCTTCAAAAGCTTTTCCAATTTCATGAGTGAGCTGCTCCTGGACTTGTAAGCGGCGCGAAAACACTTCGACAATCCGGGGTATCTTAGACAAACCAACAACACGCCCATTTGGTATATAGCCGATATGACAACGGCCATAAAATGGAACCAAATGATGTTCGCACAAACTATAGAACTCAATATCCCGGACAATGACCATATCATTGTAGTCTACTTTAAACAAAGCCTCCGCAATAATTTGCTTAGGTGTTTCTTGATAGCCGCGGGTAAAATACTTCATGCTATCTAAATAGCGTGCAGGAGTTTTCTCTAACCCTTCACGTTTAGGGTCTTCCCCTAAATATGCCAAAATTCCAGACATATTCTGTAGATGCTTCTCGCGTTCCTTATCGCTCACTCTTACTCCACTAGGCTCATATCTATAGTGAAAGATCATAGTAGCAAATATGCAACGATTTCTCACTATATTTATATAGATTCACCAAAAATTTATCAGAGGAATTTTAAGTTGA
>JAPPOJ010000264.1 GCA_028817975.1 Zetaproteobacteria bacterium
AGGTGGAGCAGACCCCATGTTTCCCTTACGGTAAAGCTGACCAAGCAGCTCAGCATGGATAAACTCAATAATATTGATTTACTGGTTATGGTTAGTTAAAACCTACAGCCGCCACCCTATCTCGGGAAAAGGTATGATCCCTATAACCACGAATTGACTTCAAGCACAAGTCTGGTATTTAAAGACAGCGAAAGCCACACCATTCACACTAAATCTCACTTGGGGAACACATGCTTTTGATTGCCAAAATTGGACCTGGTCTACTCCTTGCCTACGCCGTCGGAATGCTCGGCAAGTACTTCTCTCAAATGATCCCCTCCGTCAATGAGGTAAGTCTAGCTATTTTGTTAGGGATTCTTCTCGGTGGGTTTGTCCCCAAAAAAGAAGTCTGGAAAGAAGGACTTCTGTTTGGTGAAAAAAAAATCTTATCCTTAGCAGTCTTACTCATGGGCTTCGAAATGAACATTTCGATCCTCACCACTTTAGGAATCCGGGTAATCTTCTTGATTGCCCTGATTGTGGCAAGTACGGTCCTCATCGCCGCCGCCGCTGGCAAAGTATTTCAGGTACGACACTCGCTCTCGATGCTACTCGGCATGGGAAATGCCATCTGTGGCTCTTCTGCGATTGCCGCATCAGCACCTATTCTCTCCAAAGAACCTGAAGATGTGGGGCTTGCCATCGGCACCACCAACCTCCTTGGAACCATCGCCCTTTTTCTGCTTCCGTTTCTCTGTCAATATTACGGACTCAACATCCAGCAGTCGAGCTTCTTGATTGGCGGCAGCTTACAGGCTATTGGACACGTGGTTGCCGCGGGTTATACGCTCGGAGAAGAAGTGGGAGAAATGGCCACTGCGATCAAAATGGCCCGTGTATGCTTTCTCATTCCAGCACTGGTTCTGCTGTCGAAGTTCTACCACCGCGAGAATAAGCAGAAAGGCCTCCAAGCCACCTTACAAATCCTTCCCCCTTTTCTATACGGTTTCGTCCTTTGCGCGCTCCTCGCTTTTTTTGGCTTTATTCCTCCGCAAACGATCTTACAGATCAAGTTTGTGTCCCACCTTTGCATCCTGATTGCCATGGCTTCTATTGGTCTACGCATTCAGCTGCGCGACTTTATCCGTCAAGGGCCCCAAGCACTTATGGTGGGAGGGATGAGCTTCATACTCCAGATTCTCGTCCTCGTCGTTATTTTAACGCTGGTCTTCTAGGCGTGTATCCGCGACTTTACTCAAAAAAAAGCGCGCCTATGAAAATAGCACCACCCACAGCCTGTAAGACTTCGGGGATATAGAATCCCATTTTTTCTTCGCGCTCATGGACCCTTCTGTATTCTGCTTGCAGAAATTCCTTCGCCTTGTGAATTGTCTTATTGTGCTTGGATACTAAGCCATCGACCTGCGTTTGATTAGCGAAATCAACATTTCGTGCTGCTTGTTCGAGTTCTCTAGCCCAGGCTGCAAACTTGTCATAAGTTTTTAACGCTTGCCCTCTGCTTAAGTTATGCTCAGGCGCATGGGAACAAAAGTATTCGACGATTTGATTGTAAGTATCACGCTCTTTCTTACTGCTCTCTTCTCTTGGTGGAAAAAACCTACTGTTTACATTAAGGCCTTCTCTAAAAGCATTTTCAATATGAGTAAGGGCTTCTCCCTCAAGCTCAGGAGCTTTACGTAAGTGTTTGGAGTACTTTTCTAGATATTCGAGGTGCTTCGTTCCCCACTTATAAATCATGTTATGTTTTCGGCTATTGTCCGCAGTTATCATCTTCACAATAGGAGCGATTACAGTAGTGGCTCCTCCAATGACCCCCATCGCCAATTTAGGGACATTCACGTCACTCCGGTGAGACTCCGCATAGGCGAGAAGACACCCCTCGACTAAGGACTGCACCGCGCTTGGTTTGCAACCATAAAGGGTCAGCTTTTTAGCAAAGTCTACAGCCTGGTCTTTCACATAATCCTGACAGGCATCTAGGATTCTTCCAATATACTGAGGCTTACAAGCAGAAAGAGCAACATCCGCACCATACATCCCTGGATTCATGGCATAAGATTTAATGG
>JAPPOJ010000227.1 GCA_028817975.1 Zetaproteobacteria bacterium
GGCTACACCAACGCTTGTACAGGCGCGCATACGCCCCGGCCGAAGCTACCAAAATCTTGCCCTTGAAAAGATATCGTAGACCCTTCTTCTATTTGATCAAATAAAAAATTATGATATTTTTCGTAGGAATCAATTCCAGAAATTAAAACCATTTTTTTTCTCTTTTCATCACGAGCTAAAGCAGGGTTTAAAGAAGAGGTCAAACTCTTGGGTATGATGTCATCCCGGTGTAATACCAATACTTCATCATATTCTTCTTATGGTGATGTGATTCACCACAACGCCGCGTTCTTCTAGCATGTTCTCTAGCTCTCATTGGCTGATTCCAAATTTGCAGTACCAACGTAGTGCCCATAGGGCCAGGTACCCTTGGAATTGACGGCCTTTGAACTCTGAGATCACCACCTCACTCAAGTCGTGAAGCACGATGATCTCTTATCTCTCCAAACTTTGCAACAGGCCCACTTCAAGCTCGTTTTTTGTGGATCAACTTTAGGGGTATTCCTGTTTTCTTCGAAAACAGGAACTCACTATTTGTTTGTAAGGCCTCAATAACTTGGCTTTCTGACCACTTAAACACCTTTTTTAACTGTTTGACATGCTCAGGTGATGGAATACTCGAACCATTGATCCATTTATGAAATTATTGTCTTAGGTACCACGTATAGTATCTATGGTATGTTTCAAAAAGGGTAGTTTCCATACCTCCAAAACCACAGGCAGTGGAATGCTAAGCACAGAATATAGCTCATGAGAAACCTGTTTAACCTTTGCCCTTTGTGCTGTGGGTTCAGGGCATAAGCGACAGAACAGAAAGCCTCTCCTACGGCGTATGCAAAAGGGCGGTCAACATTAGATAGCATTAACCCTAACCAGATCAGTTGGCATATGACGATAATGCAGACTGTTTTTTTATTTGCCATCGCGTTAAGGCGTGGGGCACAAAGTTAAAATAGCTGCACAGGTAACAAGGCAACCTGTTGTGGTGGCCCCTGTAGCGCAAAGCGTACCCACCACGGCAGAGGCACACATGCTCATAGGGCCTAAAACAGGGGATAAAGCAGCAGCTACCCACTTTTGGGCCAGGGGGTTACAGGCTACGCCTGTGATAAGGGGGCACACTGTAAGCTCACATACAGCAGCTAGGGCGGGTCCACCCTCAGCACCAGGTATCAAGCTTGCCAGCAATGTTGATGCTGTTAGCAGCTTGGCAACTTTGGCTACTTTCCATCCCTGTGAGGTTTTCACCTTCACGGTATCTCCGACTTGGAGCTGGGGACGCTCGATCCGCTCTAACTCCTCTAGAGACAGAGTGGGATTTGCAAAACATACCGTTGACAGGAACACAGACATCATCATAAACATTTTTTGCATGGCTCACACTCCATCAAGATTTTAAAAATCATAGGGGTGTCCTACCTGAGCAAAGAAAACAGGTCAAGCGGAAACGTAAAATGGTGGGTAGATTGGGTTTGTTTCTTACGAAGAGTCGTTAAGCGGTTGGGAGCTGCGCACTGGGTCTATGAGACCCTTAACACCCTGAGTGTGAAAGCAAAGCCGTGGAGTAGTTGACTATGAAACCTCCTCTAGCCAACTGCTCCACCATCCTTGCGTTAGGCAGCCCCCAGCTCCACCCGCTGCTCCGGCTGTGACCACAACAAATAGTGCATCAGCGGTACCTGCGCCTCTGCATCCAGACACAGATGCAAGCCCATACTCAGCAGGCGCCGCCGCAAGGCGACACCATTCCCGGCCAGCAATGCGAGGGGCATGTTCCAACGCTTTTCCTTGCCATCGGCATCGTGAAACACTAAGGCTCGGCCCCAACCGCTCCCGCGCTTATCACGGGTCATCGCCTCCACCCGTAAGGGATCACACAACCAGCGGCGCCGGCAGCCGTCTTCCGTTTGCAGCACCTGCCACACCCCATGGCCATCGCAGTCAAAGCGTTTGTAGACTTCCTCTTGGCGCTTGGTGGCCTCGGAAAACGCCTGGGGGTCGAGCTTCGGGTACGGCTCGCTGGTCCACACCTTCAGGTGGGTACCCACGTCCACAAAGAACTTAC
>JAPPOJ010000080.1 GCA_028817975.1 Zetaproteobacteria bacterium
CGGCCAAAAGAAGACTTTTTAATCCACTCAGCGGCCCAGTAAGTGAGGCTTAAAAAGATAACTACCAAGAGCAGGAAGGTAGCACGCTCCTTAAATGCAAATCCAAAGAGTTCAGGTTTTGCAACTCCAGTAATCCCAAGAGGGCCGTTGGTGAGCTCATGCCAGTTCAGCATTACACCAAACATAATCATATTGAAACCAAGAGTAGCTAGCGCATAGTAGTCACCCCCAAACTTCGAAAACACTAGTCCGATCAATAGTGCAATCAGTAAAGCTATCAGAATTCCTGCTGGAATACTCAGGAAGAAGTTCCAGCCAAAACTCTTAGTCAAAATCGCAGTAGTGTAGGCACCAACACCGTAAAACACAGCATGGGTTACAGAGAGCAGACCAGTTTCACCAACCACCAAGTTTAGGCTAATGCCAAGGATGGCAAAGATGGAAATCAGAATGAGTAGGTGCAAGACAAGAAACATGGATTTATTTTTTAATAATACCGGTCGGCCTAAATAGTAAGAAAAGGATCAAGATGCCAAAGGCAATTGCGTCTTTCCAGGCAGCAGAGATAAATATAATTCCCAAGTTTTCAGCCAGCCCAAGGAGCAGCCCACCCAAGAAACCGCCACTCACTGTACCTATGCCTCCAATGATCGCGGCGATAACACCTTTAAGTAAGAAGGCCATGCCCATCACTGGCTCTATTCCGGTGTCAAAACCATGCAGCACTCCAGCCAACCCCACAATGGCACTCCCAATGATAAAAACTTTAGCAATAACTTTGTTTGTATTAATCCCAACAATTTTTGAAACTTCCTCATCGTCACCTACGGCTTTAATCATGCGGCCCAACATGGTCTTTTTTAGAACAAGCATGAGCGTAATAGTCACCACTATGCTCAGCACAATGATAAGAAGCTGTACCATAGTGATACTTGCACTCAATATTTCTATGGATCCTTGTCCGCCTGCGCTTGTCGCCAAAGTACGAAACTGATTATCAAAAAGCATCGCGATCAAAGCCTGAAAAACCGTGAACACTCCCAGAGAAGCAACCAAAAGCACCAGGTTTGAAGCTTTTCGGCGTCGGAGTCTCAAATACAACAATTTTTCACTGAGCCAACCAACAAGAGCCGCGACTACAACGCCTAAAACTATAGAAAGCCAGATGTTCCAGTCTAAAATTTTGAAAAAAAAGTACACTCCGTACCCCCCAACAGCTGCCAGAATCCCGTGGGCAAAGTTGAAGAACTTAGTCACGCTGTAGACGAGGTTAAAGCTCAGGGCAATCAACCCATAAAGAGCGCCAATCACAATTCCGTTCAAAACAACCTGAACAAAAAACTCCATATATCTACGCTAACAAGGGGTTCAAAACTTTGCAATCAAAAACTCCACAGAAGTGGAGTTTTTAATGATTCCCTGAAAATCGCTGAAACCTTATTGTTTCGTGAACGCTCCGTCAACAAATAAATAGACATCATAGGTCGCTTCTGAGATGTCTCCATTGCCGTCGAAAGAGATCGGTCCACTCACGCCGTCAAAGTTCACATTAGCAAGTGCGTCCTTAATTTCTTGTCCAGTGGAAGCTCCAGTTTTGCTGGCTTCAAAGATCGCACGGAAGGCGTCATAGGCTTGAGCGGCAAATGGCCCCGGCTCGACTCCGAACTTCTCCATGTGAGCAGCCACAAAGACTGCATCTCCTTCACTCACACTTGTAACCAGGAGACCTTCAGCAGCTTCTTGAGCCGCGTCAGTAACTTCATCACTCTTAAATGCCTCTGATCCGTACACTTGTGCGGTAAGGCCAAGCTCTTTAGCTTGACGCAAGGCAGCAGCAGCACTAGCAGGGGAGTTGGTGATTAGGTATAAAGCGTCTGGGTTAAGAGCCTTCACTTTTGTAAGCTGAGTGCGTATATCAATGCTTCCGTTCTCAAAGGCCTCACTAGCAACAACTTCACCACCAAGACCTGCGAAACTCTCATTCAGAACGCTTTCAAAGCCAACACCATAATCCTCGTTTCCGTAAAGAATAGCCATTGTGGTGTGCCCAGCATAGATACTAAC
>JAPPOJ010000170.1 GCA_028817975.1 Zetaproteobacteria bacterium
CTATGTAGAAGAACTATTTGAACAGCCTCGGCAGTCGAGTCAAAAAGCTTTTGCGGTGATTACTTTTCCCTTTTTAGACTCTAATAAGTATACTTTTCAAAAGATCCGTACAAATATGGATGCCCAGCTTAGTCAAGGTCACCCTCGTTACCCATCTCTTGTTTCCTGTGACTTTGAAGAGAATCTGTTAAAGATTCCACCACATAAGTTAGATAGTAAGCAAGGTGCGGTGCTAACCCGTTATGCTTATCAGGCCTGCTTGAAGGCAGTCGCTTGTCGCTTTGAGGGGAGTCGAAGTGAGATAGACGCCGATTTAGATGCTTTTCAGCGTGAGTTTTACTTTATTGCTCAACCTGCGCATCCCAAGCTTAACGCGTTCGTTCCACGTGCTTTTCTTGCAGCTGGTGGCTTGTAGGCGTGACGGCCAGCGGTCACTTTAATTCTCACGTAAACTGGAGAGTGACTCGATCCTTATGGAGACCGCGTGCTGTGAGCTTTAGACTGTGCCATAATGTTTCCATAATCAGATCTTGGAGGGTAGCTCATTGCAAGCATCCATTATTATACCTGTATACAACGAAGCAGAACATCTCAAAGAGTTTTGTCACCAGCTTTTTTCAATACCTGTGCCTTTTTCTGTGGAGTATATCTTTGTAGATGATGGTAGTAAGGATCAGAGTGTAGATATACTTCACGAGGTTTGTGATCTGGCGGTTTGTCGGATTCATGCCCAAAATGTCAACCAAGGTAAGGGTGCTGCCTTGCATAAGGGGATTGAGCTTGCCCAGGGGCAGGTAATTGGTATTCAAGATGCGGATTTTGAATATGATCCCAAAGATCTTATCAATCTGTTACAAAAAGCTTTGAATAAAGAAGCAGATGTGATTTATGGTAGTCGTTTTAAGCGTAATACAACCCAAGTTCACCGAACCTATCATTATTTGGGGAATCGGGTGCTTACCTTTTTTTCTAATTTAACGAGTGGGCTTTACCTTTCCGATATGGAAACCTGTTATAAAGTGTTTCGAGCCGACCTTTTAAAAGCCATGGTATTGGAGTGCAAGCGCTTTGGTTTTGAGCCAGAAGTAACTGCTAAGGTTGCACAATTGCAGTTACGTATACGTGAATACCCCATTTCTTATTACCCTAGAAACTACCAAGATGGTAAGAAGATCGGCTGGCGTGATGGGGTTGCAGCTCTGTGGTTTATTTTTAAGTTTAATATTTTGCAGCCTTTGTTAGGTATAAAGTGTTATGACGCACAAAAGATGCCTGCACACCTTATTGCGAAGGGTCGCCAGTGGCTGTGAGTATACCTTGTTGCTGCTGCCGAGATTGTCGGCGAAGTTAGACTATGAGTTGGGAGGAGTATGGCGTGGGAGGCCTATATCGTCGTCTTGGTAAATAACCTCGTTTACCCAATGAACATAGGCTACGCTGCCGTGTGTAGATGCTTGTAACACTTCTATGACGCCGATTTGTAGGTTGTTCTTGTCGGAGAGTACTTCTAAGCTGCCAAGAGTTTCATTTGCTGTGCTGTTGAGGCCCCGGTAAATGGAAAAGATACTACCTTCTTGGTACCCAGCTTGTGTCCCTTTGTCTAAGAAAAGAAAGCTTTGACTCTCGGCTAAAAATCGACCTGGGTCAGAAAATCCTATAATTGTAGCCGTCTGTGTAGACTCTTTTGTCATTGTGGGCTCTTCAAGGGGCAAGATGTTGCGTTTGCTGGAGATGTAGGGAACAACAATGTCTCCATCTAAAATAGCTCGAATAGAGTTTTCGACGTGACCGTATTCTTCAGTATCCATAATTACTGTTGCAATATGATAGAACAAATGCCTTGGCTGATCTTCTTTGTCTTTTGTTGGGTTGGTTATTGCACGGAGTACGGTGAGAGGTCGGTCCATTGGAGGTGGATTTCCATTGGAAGTGCAGGAAATTCTTTTTCCTTGCCAGCTCATGCTTCTACCGTCGCTACTATAGCCAACTCGACAGAGTTCCTGAGGCGGTTGATCTAGCACATAGCCTGTAAGGTGAATAGGGACCGTGTCACTTAGAACA
>JAPPOJ010000160.1 GCA_028817975.1 Zetaproteobacteria bacterium
GAATAACCCTGCATTCAGACCCGCAGCTGCGCACTTAGCGGCGCAAGAGGATTTTAAAGATGATCCAGCTGGGTACCAGGAAATGATTTTGGGAGTTCGGCAGCAGCCGGAAACCATTGATGCGGTGGCTAAAGCGATGGTCGAGGATGAAAACCCTTCAGATAAAGCAGCTCTTGAGCAGTATGTAAGAGGAGAATTGCAAACCGAAGCGTTGACACGTCAGTATGTATTGCTGATCGATAAAAGCGGGAGCATGACGATCCCTGATCCAGATGGTGGACGTTACGGCAACCGTTGGGGAGCCGCAGAGCTTGCCACTCAGAAAATTATCCATACGGCATTTAAGTTCGATATGGATAACAAAGTACCGACTTATTTGTTTGGCCATAAGGTGGATGAAATAGGTGAAATCAGTGACCCTCAGCATGTCATGTCTTTGTTTTCCGAGTATCGCCCCGATGGATGTTCTACCAATCTTGCTGCTGCTCTGGATATGGCGATGGCGACTCATTTGGGTGCTGCGCGCAATAACTACGGAGTGGTGCCAGGAACTACCTTTATTATTCTCACCGATGGTCGGCCGAATAGTGAGTCAGCTGTGGAAGCTGTGGTGCAAAAATACGCGAATCCAGCCAACGGTTATGTCAAAGACGACCAAGAGTTGGCCTTGTTGTTTATTCAACTGGGAGACGATAAAGGAGCCTCCGACTTCTTGCAAAAAATCAATCACGGTTGGACCTTTCCTACAGGAAAGTGTGACGTGGCGCATTGCCTCAAAGACAATGATCTTGCCTCGATCGGACCTGAAGCAGCGTTTCGCAAAGCGATTTTTGAATAAAAATACTTTGTCCTGTGAGTGATGGTCTGGATTATTTGTTCCGTAGGCGGTACTCATGGGGCATAGCTTCATAAGCAGACACAAACTTTTTGTAAGGGGAATAAAAGCGTAAGTTAGACACGCGTGAAGAGTAGAGACAGGCGTAAGAAGAGACTTGATCGGCAAAACGTGAGCGCTCCATGCCTACTTTCATAAGTTCTCCCCATTGAGGATGAAAGCAGTTGGCTCTTTCGTTGACGATTTGCTGGATCTCTTGCTCAAGTTGGTTCAACAGCTCTTTGTACTCTTCGAGCTTGCTTTGTTGTTTGGTGAGAGCTTTCTGAATGGTGGCAAGTCTTTTTGTATCCCCTTCTTGCTGTGCCATGCTTGCTTGGCGGGCGTTGGATGTGATGAGTGAGCGTGTTTCCTGCATTTTTTGGTCGAGTTCTTCCTTCGTGTGCAGGTTCTCTTTAATGCGGATGACATATGGGTCGGTACGTTGTTCGCAAGTGATTTGTTCTTCAAGTTCTTTGAGGATAAGCATGGTGCGCCAGTTGAGGCTGTCCTTAGACTGAATAATATCTCCATAGATATGATCGCCGACATAGAGAATCTCGTCTCCCTGGTGACCTGTCAATCGTTCAAATTCCTTGGCGTTACCGCCAAAGTAAGCACATCTTTTTTTGAGACTCCCTTGGTGGAGTTTCAGGAGACCCTCAGTATTTTCGACGACTTCGAAAAAAGGTTGACTACCGGTAAAGAATCCAGGTTTTCCAGCGCCTACAATAATATAATCCATAAAGTCTTTCCACTTGGTATAACACTCGGCTCCTCCTTCGAGAATGTATTCCATAACCGCATTGGTGTACGGATAGTTGGAATTGGTGAGTAGAAACAGTTGGCGCCCTGCGTCTTTAAGGTGTGCTAATGCCAGAGGTAAATGCTTATCGCGATTAATATATTTTTCGGGATCGGCTAAAACTTTGTTTTTGATCGATCCGTCTTGGTGACACATGTCGATATAGGTGCGTACATCGGTGTAAATTTCGCGAAAAGACTTGTGAATCTTACCCGGATTTTTGCTCATGTAATCGACAATCTCAGCGAAGAGTTGGACTTCGGAAAGCGCGAATAATGTGTCTAGAGACAGAAACTCTTGTGCCTTGTAGCTTTGCCGATTATAGAGCTTGTGCCTTTCTTCTTTGCTCAACCTTTGGTAGCCATGATAGGCATCTTTAACGTACTTATGACTGTCGACTTTAAGGATGTTGCCACGGTCGCGGTCTACCAGGAGCCCACGGATGACAAAATCATGTTTATACGAAAGGTTTTTCAGTTCTTCTGGGTAACCTGCTGCGATAAATTTTTTTAAGGTTTCGCTAAAGGCTAAGGTTTCAAAGGCCAAGCGATCATAGGGGGCTAGGGTATAGTCCATGTCGAAGCCAAATAGTTTCACTTTACCTAGGCTAACGCTGCGATTGACGAATATTCTTTTATGGTCTGGAATTCCTCGATGAGGAGCGTTTTTGGGCATGCGAGGGCCTATTTTTCAAATTTGATGCCGACCTGGATGGATTCTACTTTGTTGCGTTCAAGAAGATTGCGGCAGTACATGATTTTACCTCTGGCTTGTACATGAGGCTCTTGTTGAATAAAGACATCTATCTTAGGCAAGATAAGGCCTGGATAGAATGCGATGGAGAAAAGTCCGCTGCGGAAAGATAGTCCAGAATTTGACAGATCCAGTATGGGCTTTTTGAGTACGGTTACCTGATCATGTGGGTTGAGTAGATTGCAGTAAACTTCGGTTCCATTCTTAAAATTGAGGCGCTCTTCTCCACGGAACTCCTCCATGTCTTCAGCCTTTTGTATAGGAAAAAGAATGTCGACCCCGTCGGTATCGAGGTGTGAGGAAGTCAGGCGGATATCTCCCAGTTGCAGGTAGAATTCTGTTTGGCTGCAGACTTCAGAAATTTTGCTGAAAGGAATCACATTTGAAATACGCAGATGGCTGTTTGATGTATCGATAACCCAAGATTGAAAAGTCATACCGACATTGCGTGCCGATAAGTACACGAGTTCCCTGACTTTGGCCGCTTCTTCGAACCGTTGGGTATACTCCGACTTCATTCTACCCACTTTTGAGTGATCACAGTGTCTGAATATCTAGGGCCATCATAGCATAAGCCGTGATGTTTTTTGTATAGGTAGCAATGGGATTCTCTACCAAGCACTCTTTTTATAGGCAAATATGATGCTTGTGTTTGTGAAGGGTGTTGGCTGCCTTATGGCTTGGCTAGATGGGTATGATAGCGTTGGAGGACTTTTTTTTGTCCATTCCAGGTGAGCCAAGCCAAGCAAGCGCCGAGTGCGAAGCCAGCCACGACATCTCCCGGGTAGTGGACCCCAAGGTAGATACGAGAAAAACCGACGAGTGTGGCGACTCCTAAGGCGCCCAAACGGAACCAGCGACATAAAGGTGAGGTATGCTCGGTGCGAGCAGCCATCCAGATGATAACCGCGATGGCCATAGAGTTCGCCGCATGGTTGGAAGGCATGCCGTATTCGCTGCCACAGCTGGTTGCTAAGAGCTGCACATCTGGAGTCAGTGCGTAGCATGGACGAAGGCGCTGTAAAGATGTTTTTAAAATACGGAAAGCAATGCTATCGGCAAGTGCGATGGTGATCAGTGTCGCCGACACAAAGTGTATTGTTTGAGTTTTGTTTAAATATCGATACGCAAGCACGCTGAATAGAGGGATGCACCCGACCCACATCCAAGGAGAGGAAAGTAAGAGCATGCACTGATCGAGGAGCCAGAACTTCGGGCCATGGTTCAGCCAAATAAACAAACGTTGATCTATTTGGTCGAGTGTTTCGAGACTCATAGGTCAAAATCCTCTATGCATTTAATCTCTGCGTCTTGCTGTTAAGCCTTCGCTCGGAGAGACTCTTGTCGCTGCGTATGCTGGATACATTCCGGAGATAAGCGCAATGGCTAGCCCTGAAAGTGCCACGGTAAGATAAGTAATAGGGTCATAACTGACAGGTAAGCGATGAATTAAGTATATTTCAGGGAGTTCTCCGAGCGAAGTGTTTTCGATCACTTTGCCAATGAGTGCAGCCAGGAAGATCCCGCTTAGGCCGCCAATGAAGCCCATCAAAGCAGACTGTTTGAGAAATAGGCTGAGTATGACCGATCGACGTGCCCCTAAGGCTTTGAGTAGTGCAATTTCTTTTTCTCTTTGAGTGACGGAGACAAATAAGGTGGTTAAGATATTGAAGCCAGCGACAAATGCGACGAGTGCGACAATAATCGAAATAATTGCTTTTTCGGTGCGAATGGCTTCGAACAACCCATTGTTGTACGTTTTCCAGTCTTTCACCGTAATGCGGTAATTATACTTTTGGCTGATAGCACGTACCAGGGGGCCACTCTGGTCAGGTTTATGCAAGCCTATTTCCAGTCCGGTGACGATTTCTCCCATTGAAAACAGTTCCTGGGCGCTGGGTAAAGACATAATCCCTAACTTGTTGTCGTAGTGAGAGAGTCCTGAGTCGTAGATGCCTACCACCTGAAAAGCTTTTAGCCGTGTTTCGGGAAGGCCTTCGGTGGTTTCCAGGGCAGGGTGTTGGGAGTCGGGTAGATCGGGCCAGACGAGCTCGATGGTATCTCCGACCTTGGCTTCGAGGAGAGACGCAAAGCCTTTGCCGATAACGATGGCCGGGGTGTGGATGATTGCCTCAGGCTGTTCTCTGCGTAGTCTAACTTCGTCGGCTATCTTCTGCAGGGCGTCAGGCGGGTAGATGATTTGTTTGAGGGGTTGCACGTTTTCCCGTGCTGCGGGGTCGATCCCTCTCACAGTCATCCCATGAATGAGTGAGTTATGGCGTGCCATCGTGTCAAAATGGACGAAGGGGGATACACCTGAGAGTTGTGAGCCAAAATGACTTAAGATATCCTCTTGCCACTTGTGCCAGTTACTGAGCCCTGCGGGATATCTATAGATGAGTATGTGTGCGTTTGCAGCTAAAAATCTTTCGCGGAGTTGACTTTCAAAGCCATCAATGACCGACAATACGGAGATAAGTGCCGCCACACCTATGGCGATTCCGCATATGGAGAGGGTGGAGATCCACGAAAAAAAACGTTCTCTGCGGCCTGCTTTGAGGAGACGTAGGGCCATGAAAGATGAAAAACTCAACAGTTCTTCTCCGTTTGCTTCAAGGTGAGTATTCAGCTTAACATTTTTGCGACATCGAGAGCGAAGTAGGTAAAGATGGCATCAGCACCTGCACGTTTGATGGAGAGCAAAGACTCTAAGATCGCTTGGTCGCGGTCGATGTATCCTTGGTTTGCGGTAAGTTCCAGCATGGTGTATTCCCCACTGACTTGGTAGGCAAAAGTTGGGAATGCAAACTGCTGTTTAACCCGTTGAATGATGTCCAGGTAAAAGCTCGCTGGCTTGATCATAACGATGTCAGCCCCTTCGGCAATATCTAGGGAGACCTCCCGCAGTGCTTCATCTGAATTGGCTATATGCATTTGATAACTATTTTTGTCTGCTTGACCCAGGTTGCTGGCAGAGCCTACGGCATCACGGAAGGGGCCATATAGACCTGAAGCATACTTGGCGCTGTAAGCGATGATTTGCACATTCGTGTGATCTTCGCGTTCGAGGGCTTGTCTGATCTGTCCAATGCGTCCATCCATCATATCTGAAGGGGCCACCACGTCTGCTCCAGCACGAGCATGGCATAATGCCTGTTCGACAAGTACCTGAACAGTGGCATCATTGACGATTTCTCCATGGGGGTTGAGTAATCCGTCTTGGCCATGGGAAGTATAGGGATCTAGAGCGACATCGGTGATGACCGCAATCTCTGGTGCGTGCTGTTTGATGTATTGGATGGTTCGGGGTACCAGTCCATTGGGGTCGTAACAAGCTTTGGCGTCTTCTGTTTTGTACGCAGTATTGATAACAGGGAAAAGGGCAATAGCTGGTATTTTGTACGCCTGAGCTTGTTCTAAAATAGAAAGGAGAGAACGTTCTCCATGTCGATACTGACCCGGAAGAGATGGGATGGCTGCTTTCTCCTTTTCTTCATGGATGAAAATGGGGTATACCAGGTCATTACAAGTAAGTGTATGTTCTTGAGTTAAACGGCGAAACATGGCGCTTTGTCGCACCCGTCTGGGGCGATGGAGAGGGTACTGAATGTTGGGTTGTGCGTGCATGGGTAGTATTTCCTTACTTTGTCGTCGATGTGACTCTTTTATTTGCAAGGTGGTGTAGGAGGTGACCTATTGTGACCCAAATTAGCATGATTGTGAATTTGAAAAAAGTTATAAGCGTATGCAGCAACAGATGAAGAGTTCACATTCGCTGGGTGTAGCCCAGCTGTCTAGTGAGACTCGTCGTGTAACGGCAGCTCCGTTAAAGATATTTGCGATAGATCCGGGATCACGAAAAGTTGGCTTTGGTCTCTTAACCGTGCCACGTCATAAGCTCCTTTCGGCGCGTGCGTATCGTGTACATGAGGCCGGTTTGATTGAGGCGCGTGCTGAAGTTGAGATTTGGGAACGTATCGGACTCATTCATCAGGCAGCTTTCGAATTGATCTCGGAGTTTAAACCCGATATTTGTGTACTTGAAAGTGCGTTTATGGGGCAATTTGCGGCCTCTGCACTTAAGTTAGGTCAGGCTCGTGGAGCGTTGATTGTTGCAGCTACCCGAGCGAAGGTGAAGGTTGGGGAGATTAGTCCGGCAAAAGTGAAAGAGCTCGTGGCAGGTCATGGGCGAGCTTCAAAAAGTGAGGTTTCTTTAGCGGTAAAAGAGTGGACGGGCTTTGATGGGGGAACACACCCATATGACGTGACGGATGCGATCGCCATAGGTCTTGCTTTTGGTGTCTTGCACGCGTCGCACGGAGTCGCTGCACCGTCGCTCCAGAATCATGAAAGGCGGTAAGATAAAAGTACTCTGAATTGCTTTGGGGAGGATCGGGTGTATGTGTGGTTTATTGAGCTACTGGGGGCAAGACCCAGCCCTGTTTGCGGTACTTCCTGAACAATTGCAACTCTTGCGTCACCGGGGACCTGACCAGTGTCAAGAGCTTGTCTTAAAAAAGGGCTATCTTGGTTTTCAGCGTTTGAGTTTGATGGACACCTCGTTGCGCGGGCAGCAGCCGATGCAGTCGCAGGATGGGTGCCTCTATTTGGTTTGCAATGGTGAAATTTATAACTTTCGCGAGCTACGTGCACAAATCACTTACCCTTTTGTGTCTCATTCGGATAGTGAAGTGTTACTTGCACTCCTCCAGGGGGACGGCTTAAGGCAGACCCTGCGTCAGATTGTGGGTGAATTTGCGTTTGTTTGTTTCGATATGCAGCAACAGAAGTGTTATGCGGCCCGAGACCCTTTGGGTATTCGTCCGCTCTTTATGGGCAAGACCGAACGGGGAGAGATTCTCTTCGCTTCGGAAGCCAAGGCTTTGCACACACTGTGTGTGGTCGTGCAGCCATTTCCTCCAGGCTGTTACTTTGATGGGAGTCAGGTGGTACGTTATGATCACTCCGTCCGTGCCCGACAGCAGGCTCCCGCCAACATGGAAGAAGTCTTGTCGGGGGTGCGTGTGCGTTTGGAGCGCGCAGTACAATCCCGTTTGTTTGCGGATGTCCCTTTAGGATTTCTGTTGAGTGGTGGTTTGGATTCGAGCTTGGTCTGCTCTATTGCGCAACGTGCGTCTTCCCAACCTATCTGTACCTATGCAATTGGGATGCAGGCAGATGCGATTGATTTAAAATACGCTCGGGAAGTTGCTGACTTTTTGCAAACCTCCCATACAGAAGTTGTGGTGTCGAGTCAGCAGGTTCTGCAAGTGCTGCACCAGACGATCTGGCACTTGGAGACATGGGATGTCACGACGATCCGTGCATCTTTGGGTATGTTTCTTGTCGGTGAGTACATTCACCACCATTCCGAGATTAAAGGCGTTTTGACAGGGGAGGTTAGCGACGAGCTGTTTGGTTACAAATACACCGATTATGCACCGGATGCAGAGGCGTTTCAGCAAGAGGCTGTTAAACGGGTCGAACAACTTTATATGTATGATGTGTTGCGTGCGGATAGGTGTCTTGCAGCCCACTCTTTGGAAGCACGTGTTCCCTTTGCAGATATTGACTTCGTGCGTTATGTGATGCAAATTCCTGCGCACATGAAAATGAATCGTTACAATATGGGTAAATATCTCTTGCGCATGGCGTTTGCTGGGGGTGATTATCTACCGCAGTCTATTCTGTTTCGAGAGAAGGCAGCTTTTTCCGATGCTATCGGTCATAGCCTTGTAGATGATATCCAAGTTTATGCAGCTCGTAAGTATACGCCACGTTGTTTACAACACGCCCAAAGGTTGTATACCCACGCGAAGCCCTATAGTTATGAATCTCTACTCTACCGTGAAATTTTTGAGTCTTTTTACCCAGGGCGAGCTGAGCTGGTGAAAGGTTTTTGGATGCCCAATCCTCAGTGGCATCACTGTGATGTGCAGGACCCTTCGGCGAGGTATTTGCCGAACTATGGTGCAAGTGGGGTCTGAATGGGTGTGGGAGGTACGGAGGGGCTACAGATGAGAACCGCCTTGCGTAAGAATCGTGGGCTGACTTTGGTGGAGGTCATGGTGGTGGTGGCCGTGTTGGCCATTTTGGCATCCCTCTCCGTGCGTAATTTCCGCTCTTATCATCACCGTCTGAAGCGTGCAGAAGTGCGCCGTGTTTTTGATTATATTCATGAAGTGCAAGAGGCCAGGTATTTTGAAACAGACGCGTATATGGAGATTGCTCCCCAAGGGTACAAGAAAGGTGGTCATCAGTGTCATGGAGAGCAGGATGGTTTCCAACT
Source organism: Zetaproteobacteria bacterium (assembly GCA_028817975.1). Taxonomy (GTDB): domain Bacteria; phylum Bdellovibrionota_B; class Oligoflexia; order Oligoflexales; family Bog-1112; genus JAPPOJ01. The sequence continues at coordinate 8,719 of JAPPOJ010000160.1, forward strand.
CCAAGATTGTCATCGTTTGCACTACAACTACCGCGTGGAGGTGAGTGCGGATCAGGCCAGTTACCTGGTGACTGCTACAGGTGGGGCTGGCAAGTACAACAAAGAAAAGGATGGATGTTACCGAGAAAAATGGACCATGACGCCGGACAAAGAGGTCACCTTGATTCATGAAGTCAAAAAGAGTAACTGTGGCCAATGATGAAGCGTTGTAACACGGCATTTTTTGACCTCCATCAGCCCGTATGGTTTGCCGTTAATGGGGTGTGGTGTGATTCCAATCTATCTGAACTTGGGCACGTGCAATCCTATGAAGCTCCGTCGTAAATTCTGGTGTGTTGTACTGTGGCTGATAAGTGTGCATGGGGTTGGGTTACTGTTGGTATTGACCTCTACAGGTGTGGTCGAAGGGGCTGCTTCCTGGCATCAAGGTTTAGATCTAGGGTGGCCAAGCTATGCTTGGCTCGTTCTATTCTGCCTTGTGAGTTCTGTGGTGATTTGTGGCACCCTCTTATCGCGATTGTGGTTGCGTGTGATCCAGCCCTTATGCCAATTAAAAGCCGCAGCGGCTGAGCTTGTGGAGGGTAACCTGAAGGTCGAAATTCCGGAGTGGGGCCGGGACGACGAGTTAGACGAGTTGTCGAGGGCGTTGGTCAAACTCCAGGATAGGCTGTGTGAGCAAAGAAGTCGAGGAGCTGATGCACTGGTAGATTCAGGCGCACAAGCATTGCGCCCTCTTCACCAGGATTTATCAGGTGAAAGGAACAAAAGTAGCCGTCTTGTTCGTGTGCTTTGTCATGACTTAGCCCATGCGGTGAGTCTTGTCAGCTCCTCTATGTATATGTTGAGGCAGACACTGGGTAAACAAGATCCAGAGAGATACTATCAGAAGATTGATCTCGCGGTTCAAAGCCAGATGGATTTGATTGATCAGGTCAAAGCTATGGAAGCGAATACCAGTGGTAAAGTTAAATTAGAAGTTGGTCCTGTGGATGTGCTCGATATTTTGAGCCAATCTCAGCAGCTTATGGCGACAAAGCTGGAGCAAAAAAGTATTTCTGTAAAAGTAAGGTGTGATTTGCCTACATTTGTGGTCCAAGCAGAACCCGTCTCTTTGTTGAATAATGTTATCAACAACTTCATTTCCAATGCGATCAAGTTTTCATTTGAGCACAGCAATATTTGTGTGCGTTTATATGTGTCTCAGGGGCGTAAGGTCATTGAGGTGCAGGACCATGGTGTTGGTATGTCGGCTGAGGTGATGCAGCACCTTTTTGATAGTTCTCAAGTAACTTCTTGTCGTGGAACGCAGGGAGAGCGAGGGGTGGGCTTTGGGATGCCTTTGGCGAAGTCTTACATGGATCTTTATGGAGCGACGATTGCGGTGGCAAGTCAAGAAAAGGTGGAAGGGGTGGAGGAACACGGTACTACTTTTACTTTGACTTTTGCGTGAGATGAGCGTGATTTCTTTTTATCCTTGCCGAGGTGCACCACGCATTTCGGCGAGATATTTTTCGAGCAGCTCGGGGGTGAGGGGACCTGCATATTTGTCCAAGATGGTGCCATCTTTACGAATGAAATAGGTTTCGGGGACGCCCGTGACTCCATAGTGGATAGGGGTGGAGCCTGCTTCATCCACAGCGAGGATATATGTTTTGCCGAAGTGCTTGGCAAAAGCCTGAGCTGCGCTGGCTTCATCTTGGATCGCGATCCCGACGACGACGACCCCTTCGCTCCGGTGCTGTTTCCAAAAGTTCTCCAGAATGAGTGCCTCTTCGCGGCAGCTGACACACCAGCTGGCCCAAAAATTGAGAACCAGCTCGCGTCCCCGCAGCTGCGAGAGATTCAAGTACTCTCCTGTTTGCGCGGTGGAGATGCCGAAGTCTTGGTCCCCTTGCAAGAGTAAGGCTTCAAACTCGGGCGCTTGCCTGCCCACGAGTGCATTCGGAGCTTTATTAGGATTGATGGTCAGTCCCCAACCTAAGAGTGCCAGCACGATGCCAGCGCCCAAAGTCGCCAATAAAACGGTAAGTTTGTGCTGAGAGATGCTACGCATGGGTGATGCCTATTCTTTTTCGAGGATAGATTTTTTCAGTAAGTCGGTATTCATGCTTTTGCCTTCCGAGGGGATTTGGTACTCCTCAGAATGTTTCACCATGAGTGTCTCTGCCATAAAAGTGCTCCCATCTGTATTAAATCTGCCATCGACCACGACACCTTGTCCTTCTTTAAACATATCTGGTGGAGTTCCTGTGTGTTCGATGGGAATGTGGGTGTCCTCTGTATCTGTCACGACGAAACGTAGTGAGAGAGCTGGAGCTTGCCAGTCCACAGAGCCTTTTTGGATGATGCCACCTATCTTGATCTTCTTATGACTCAAGCTGCTTTTTTGCGCCATGGCTTCACTGGGGGTGTAAAAGTACACGGTATTTTGCTGTAAGCTGAGTACGGACATCAGTAAAATGGTGGCGATAATGATGATGCCACCCGCAAGTAGCTTGGTCTTTTTATGCATGGCATATCTTCCTTATGATTGCGTCGTTTGGGTACGAAGGTGACTTTGCTGCATTTCGACGAGCTGGATGCGTTGTCGGATGGAGCGCACCCAAAACAGTACCAATGCACACAACGTTGTACCGTATGCAGCCGCAATGTAAGCTGTAGCATTCATAAAGGTTCTCCTTTTTGTGAGGATTCTAATTCAAACATTTGCTGTTCGAGCTGGCTTTCGAGTTGACGGTTCTGTGCACGGTAGCGAATAAGTGCTGCACTCACGAGTAACGTGCAGCATAAAACAGCAAGTAGGGTCATGAGCATAGGCGTGGACATGGTGGCTCCACCTGTGCGCAAAATAGAAGGAGGTTGGTGTAGGGTCCGCCACCAGCTCACACTTTTATAGATAATAGGGACATCGGCGAAAATAAGGATGCCGAGAATTGCGCAAGACTTATTGCGCGTGCTGCTGTTGTCGGCCGCATGCCAAAGGACCATAAAGCCTGCATACATAAGTGCCAGAATGAAGGTTGTGGTGAGTCGGGCGTCCCATGTCCACCAGACTCCCCAGGTCGGCTTTCCCCAGATAGACCCCGTAATGAGTGTGAAAATAGTCCAGAATAACCCTGTCTCGGCGATGGGTAGCCCCCAGTAAGAAAAGTGAGTATTGTTTTTCCACAGGCATTGAACGCTGCAGACAAACAGTACAGCGGAGATGGCAAAAGCATTGATGGCACATGAAACATGAAGGAATAGAATGCGATATACTTCGCCTTGGTGGATGTCTGTGGGAACGATAAACAGGCCGTATGCCCAGCTTATGAGAAGAAGTGGTAGCGAACAGATCATCCAAGGATGAGGAGCTATCTTGAAATTAATATCACCATCTTTCATTGTTGAGAACTCCATTGGTCAAAGAGTAGTAAGCCGAGCGTCATGAAAATAACATTAAACCCCGTTAGAAGCCAAAGCCATGTTTGTGCGGTGGTCAGGTCTTGCTGTACATAAGCGATAGAGCTTTCCATGGAGCATAAAAGTACAGGAATCACCATGGGGAAAAACAAGAAAGGGAACAAAATTTCTCTTACTTTTGTTGTCATTGTAAGTGCGCTCAGTAAAATGCCTAGAGTGCTGAGGCCTAAGATGGTCAACAAGCCGTTTGCCCAGGGCCACACGGTTCCCAGTTCATATCCTTGAGGGATAAACCAAGAACTATGGACTAAGATGAGTGGCAACCAAATACGCACGATTTGAATACACGTTACTAAGATTTTACTCACAAATAAGTAGAGTGGGGAGGGTAGGCCTTGGAGCAGAAAGTTTAGCCCATTGTCTTCGAGGTCAGGAGTAAATGCGGATACAATGCTCAGCTCAGCCGCAAAAAAGAGGGCGAGATGAAACTCAGAAACCCAGCTGAGATCGCCACTCAACGTTTGTTTGTATTCGTGTCCGAACTGAAAAATAAGCCAGATCGTGAGGGCGAAAAAGATGGGCGTCCATCTTCGTGCTTCATCAGCCTTCTCGCAAGTGAGCAAGAACCGGGTTAAGGAGACGATACCAAAAGAGTTAGTTTTTTTCATGGAGGTATATGGCCCGTGTTTGTGGGGGAAGGACTTCCGCCATCATTTTTTGATGGCCGGTGACAACAACACATCCTTGTAGCTGAGTGATTTTGTGATTTAGGCTATGCGACAAGAGGTCGACCCCATTGCTATCCAGTCCGTTAAGCGGTTCATCTAAAACCCAGACCATTTTTTGCATCTGTTCGAGGCGGCAGAGTGCGAGCCGTCGGCGCATTCCTGTGGAAAATTTTTTAACGGCCAAAGAATTTTGAATGTAAGGGGTGCGTATGCCCCACTTGGTGAGAGCCTGTCGCTGCTGAGTGTAGGTGTGGTTTTTGCCTAGTTGCAGGTTTTGGAATGCGCTGAGTTGCAGGTATAAACCGTTGGAGTCGGCATCTAAGTGTGCTGTTTCGGAGCGAGGATGAGGAATAGCCCACTGGATCGAGCCTGCTGTGGGCAGCAGAAACCCAGAGATAAGTTTCAGCAAAGTAGACTTCCCACTGCCATTTTCTCCGATGATATGCAGGCACTCTCCCCTTTGCATCTGCAAACTGAAGTTGTGGAGAATCGGTTTTAAGGGATAGCCAAAGCTTAAATTGGAAATGTTTAGCATAAGGTTCACATTAGGTTACGCAGTAGGTAGGTTGCCGCAATATTTGAGTTTGCCCAGACCTGGGGGTTTGCGTAGTCTGCAATTCCCGTGCCTATGAGAGCTGTATCACACCCCGAGGCTTTGCCTCCTTGAATGTCCGTGTCGATTTGGTCTCCAATCATAACCGCTTTTTCTGGGCTTCCTGTTAACTCTGCCCGTTCTAATGCGAGGTTAAACATACATGACTCGGGCTTCCCAAATAGTTTAAATTTGGGTGCATCTTGTTGGTAACGGAGCTTGAGTGCGGCTTCGAGCATGTTTGCTATCATCCCGCTAGTTATACCATAGCTTTTGTTCCCTGCAGGGTAAATGAGATCAGGGTTGGGGAGTACCAGCAGGGGGGGGTGACCCGCGTCAATCATACGGTAGAGAGACGAAATGGCTTGATTTATGGTTTGTAAGATCTCATAGCCATCTTGATTGCCGATAACAAGAATGTCGAAGTCTTTGTGAGCAGCCGTTTTCTGTTGGCTGGGTGCGAGCATAAACTCACAGGAAGATGGCCCTAGCAGGCAAACGCGGGCAGACTGATATTCTGGAGCCGTTAGCCATTGGCGTGTGACCTCTCCGCTCGAAATATAGTTTTGGAGGGGTACTTCAAGTCCCAGGTGTTTGAGATAGTCGACGCTTTTTTGGATAGGCTTTACCGATCCGTTTGTCACAATGAAATAGGGAAAATTTTCATGGTTGAGTTGCTGAAGCACATGGGCGGCACCTGGGAGTACTCCATCTGCGTTGAGCAGTACCCCGTAAGCATCGAAAAGAATCAGTTGATAGCGGCTTTTGAGTTCACGAAAAGAAATATGAGGGGGAACACTTACCATAGCCCGTCCATTGTCTAGAGTCATCGTCATTTGTAATGTGAGCTAGCTGCGGCCTCACTGGAGAGGGCAGCATATCACATTCTACACGATATGGATAGAAAACGAGAGTCAGGCTGAGGAGAGGGTTAGCCAAAGTATGCGTCAAGTCCAGCTTGTGTTGGCTTCATCGATTTTTCGCCTTTCATCCAGTTTGCTGGGCAGACTTCACCATGTTCTTCGGTGAACTGTAGTGCTTCTACCAAACGGAGAAACTCGTCTACGTTGCGACCTAGAGGGAGGTCATTGATGGTTTGGTGACGTACGATGCCTTGCTTATCGATGAGAAATGCACCGCGTAGAGCAATGCCGGCGTCATTGAGAAGCACGTCATAGTCACGGGCGATCGTTTTATTGATGTCGGCAACGAGAGGGTATTTTACACCTTCAATCCCGCCTTTTTTCTTAGGAGTATTTAACCATGCGTTGTGGCTGAAGTGAGAGTCTACGGAGCATCCGATGACTTCACAATTCAGCTTCGTAAATTGCTCAAGCTTTTCTTGAAATGCATGTAGCTCTGTAGGGCATACAAATGTGAAATCAAGAGGGTAGAAAAACAGCATGACATACTTGCCTTGTCTATCGCTGAGTTTGAAGTCTTCAATAAATTCGCCATTGACGACAGCAGTGGCTGTGAAATCAGGGGCTTTTTTTCCGACGAGTACTGACATAAGGTGGACCTCCGAAGTGAGCTTGCTTGAGCAACTTTTGTGTCTGCTGCAAGCCGGGTTCATTGTGGTAAATAGCGTGACCATTTAATCACTCAAGACGGTTTTTGTCAATTTCAGACAGCCTTTTTGTATGATTCCACCTACGGAACGCCCTGCCCAACTTGGATCGAGTCTGGGTTGGCTAGCTTACTTTACCTAAGAAAGATAAGACTTCTGTGGCGAGGGTTGTGTGATTTAACTGTGCACGCTCCATGTCTTTAGAGATGGGGGTGCTCGCGGAAGGTTGGGTGACGGAGGTGAGGTAAAGCTTAATCTTAGGCTCGGTACCGGAAGGCCGGATGCTGAGCCGTGTTCCTCCTTCAAAGTAGAATTGCAAAACGTTTTCGGAAGGGAGGGTTCGCGGATCTTGGAGCCAACGGCTGGTGCCTTGCTCGGGGTCAAGGTGGTCTTGTACAGCCGTTAGTTTGTTGCCACCGAGCGTTGCAGGGGGGGATTGCCGCAGCGTAGCCATAAGACGACTGATTTTGTCAGCCCCTGCTTTGCCTTCATGGGTAAAGGTATGGAGACTGTCGGAGTAAATCCCAAACTTTTGGTAAAGTTGGTGGAGTCGGTCCATAAGGTCTTGCCCTTGAGTTTTATAGGACTCCACCATATCCGCCAGGATAGCGCAGGTTAGAATAGCGTCTTTATCACGTACGAATTCACCCCATAAAAAGCCGAAACTTTCTTCTCCTCCACATAAGAACTTAAGCGCAGGTTCGATACGACCTTCTTCAAAGGCTTCAATCAGGTGACAAATCCACTTAAAGCCGGTGAGCGTTTCAAAGTAATGGCAGCCATAAGACTTGGTGATTTTGTTTAACATTGGGGAAGTGACGATAGTTGAAATGACACATTGTTGACTAAGGTCGTGATTTTTTTCTTGCTGCTGGTGGAGTAGGTAGTCTGTGAGTAAGCAAATGATTTGATTGCCGCTCAGGGTGTAGTAACTCCCATCGCGTAGTTTGACAATACAGGCAGCCCGGTCTGCGTCGGGGTCTGTTCCAAGAATGAGGTCAGCTTGATGCTCGCGTGCCATTTGTAGTGCAGCATCTAATGCTTCGGGATCTTCTGGATTGGGGCTTGCAACCGTAGGAAAATTGCCATCAGGTATCGCTTGTGCTGGAGGAGTGGCAATATCGTGGAAGCCGAAGCACTTCAGGGCATCCGGAATGACATGGATACCTGTTCCGTGAAGTGGGGTATAGATAATTTTTAGGTTACGTGCGGTGTAACTTTGAGGTGCAAGGTCACGTAACTTGTTAAAGTAAGACAGGTCAAGTTGCTCACCGACCTCTTCGATTTTACCTTGTTGACATGCTGCGCTATAGCTGAGGTAAGGAATTTGAGAAAGATCATTGCGCTTGCGATAAAACTCGGTCACTGCCCGGTCATGCGGGGGGACGAGTTGTCCACCATCCTTCCAGTAGACCTTGAAGCCATTATATTCTTTGGGGTTATGGCTTGCCGTAATGCAGACCCCTGCATGGCATTGAAAATAACGCACCATGAATGAAAGCATGGGGACTGGGCGCATTTCTGCGGTGAGGTAGACTTTATATCCGTAAGCTGCGAACACACCAGCACACTCCCGAGCATATTCTTTAGAATTATGCCGCGAGTCGTAAGCGATGGCTATTTTTTTGGCACCTTCCATGCGGCAAGTGGTGAGGTACTCCGCCAGAGCACTGGTCGCGCGTCGGATATTATAGCGGTTTACTCTTGCAGTACCGGCGCCCATTTTACCCCGCATTCCACCTGTACCAAACTGCAGGTCTCGGTAGAAGCGGTCCACTATCTCTGTATATTGGCTAGAATCGACCAGTGTTTTAACTTCTGAGCGTGTATCCCGATCAAATGATTGATCTTCTGCCCAAAACATTGCACGCCGACGGATCTCCTCTGGCAGTGTCTCCAAGGCAAAATCTCCTTTTATGACGAAGCGTATAAGGTAAAAAGGACCTTTTCAAGAGTCTATGTCAGGAAGAGTGGAATTGCAAGAATACAGCTAGGATGAGAAGCCATGTTTACCTTTCGTTGCTTGTCTTTCGATGAAAGAAAGCCAGAGGTAATCCCCCCTGAAAAGGGCCTGTTGTTGCCGTCAGAATGTTCTTTGTTTTTAATATTTGGAATATTTTTTTAATATATTGACATGTTAAATGAAAATACGATAGCCCCTTTTGTCTAAACGACCTACGATGGGTCACCGTGTGTAATGTGTTTCTGTATGCTTGGAGTCTGTCGTGGGTGCTGATTTGCAGTATGCAAAAAAAATCGTGGTTTGGGCCATTTGCATCTTGAAACCTTAGCGAGTTTTGGGGATAAAGTTTGCTGTTCGTAAGGGCTATGGTAAACATCCAATGTGTGTGATGCACAAAAAATTTTAATGGGAGTAATTGGTTGTGGGTTTTGAGTTTTCTTATGAGTTCGTCCTAGCCGTTTTGTCTTTTGGGATGCTTATTTCTGCGTGTATCGAAGTAGGTAGTAACGATGCTGCGAACCTTGTAAATGCTGTATTTGGGGCTAGAATTTTAAAGCGAAATCGAGCTGTTCTACTTGCGGGTATTTTTGTGGTTTTTGGAGCTTCTTTTGCTAGCCCTGTGATGAATACAGTGCGCAAAGGACTCTTTGATCCAGAGGAGTTATCGGTTGCAGGTGCCATGGCTGTTTTTTTAACCACATACTTAGTGAATACCGTTCTTTTGTATGGTTATTCAGGATATGGCTTGCCGATTTCTACGACAGCCACGCTCATTTTTTCTTTGGCAGGTGCTGCTGTGGGGGTGTCTGGCGGCTTAGATATTTTGCATATGGCAACTATGTACAAGGTGATCGGGGCTATTTTTATTTCTGTTGTCATGAGTGGAGTGGCTGCTTTTTTGGCTCAACGTATTTTTAGAGGGGCTATGGGTAAAAATGTTCAGGATCATGGTCTTGTGCTCCTTCATGGCCCTTGGATCTCTGGCCTCATTCTTGTCTCACTTTCGTGGTTCATGATTGTAAAAGGAATGAAAGCGATTCCTCTTGTTAAAGAGTTGCGTGGCCAACTGTTTGACATGTTTGGTGTGGGAGGTTTCCTCATATTGTTATGGGCCTCATTTGCTTTTGTGATCTATATGGTCCTTTTAACTTTAGGCAAACGTGCAAGTTCCCACTTATTTCACTTTACGGCAGTGTTAGGAATGATTTGTATGGCCTTTGCTTTTGGCCAAAATGACTTGGCAAATTGTGCTTCTCCAGGGTTAGCGATTTGGATGCTTTTTTCGCAGGGGTTAGAAGGAAGTCACATGGACATTCCTGTGTGGACCTTGGTAGCTTGTGGCATTTTGTTATTTTTAGGTATGAATACGAAAAGAGCACAAAGGGTGACTCGTGCAGAAATTAATACGGCTTCGCAGCATTCGAAGGTGAAACTGTATGCTCCACAGTGGTGTATCCGGCTGGCAGAAATTCTTCTGTATAGAAAAGCAAGAGGCAGCCTTTCGCAGGCAAAGCAAACGCGTTTGCAAACTCCTAAACAGGAACGTGATGAAGAAGGAAAGAAAGTACATTACGATACTTTACGTGCTTCAGTTATTTTGGCTGTAAGTGCGAGTGTTATTGCTTTGGCTTCGGGTTTGGGTCTTCCCGTTTCAACGACTTATGTTTGTTTTGCTTCGGTTATTGCCACGGGGTGGGGAGACCGTGTTTTTGACCGTGGCCGCGCAGAGCTTAAGGTGGGCCGTGCTTTGTGGGTGCTGACGAGCTGGTTTATGGGTGCTGCTATTGCGACTGCAGCTTCTGCCGTCGTAGCGTGTATCCTTTTCCAATGGAAGTGGTTTGGTTTACTCGTTGGACTTGCACTTAATTTATGGTTACGTCTCTATTTTAAAAAGAATGGAGACGCTCATGAGGCTCAATACCATTCTAAGAAAAAGAGGGTACGTAAGTATAGGCAACAGCTGGCTGCTACGGGATATCCCAGAGAAAGTGAAGTGTCCCCTCCTGCGCTCCTTGCGGATGGATCTTAGGAGTTACACATTTTAAAAACAGCGCAGCACGCTGTTAATTTTGACGATCCGTGTGCCGCCGGTCTTGTGGCAACGGATAAGTGCTTGTTTATAAGCGATGCTCTCTTTTTTATTAACGGGTTTTGAACTAGCTGCTTCTGAGCGATATTGCTGCGTATTTTGACAACTCGTTGTTAGGGTTAAGCCCAACAATACAAGATATCCGGCGATTGCATGTTTCATGAAAACACCCTCCTTTTATATAATATGTGGTTATTCAGCATCTTTTTCTCCTAGGAATGAACCTAGCTTAGCGCGGATGACTTTAGGGTTTTCTCCTCCTAACAAGCCTTTGACCCCTTCACGAATGATATCTACGTTAATACATTCTTGTTTTGAGGTGAATTTTAATTTTCCCCCAATAGGCATGGAAAAAAGGTTAGCGAAGAGAGAACCGTATAACGTTGTAATCAGTGCAACCGCTAGACCAGGGCCGATTGCATTGGGGTCACTTAAGTTGGCCATGATAACGACCAGCCCGATAACGGTACCGATCATACCGAAAGCGGGAAGTCCATCACTTAATTCATCGTAGACAGAGTGGCCATAGCCATGACGTAGTTTCAGGTTTGCTTTTTCGAGTAAAAGAATATTATCTATGATTTCAGGGTCATAACCGTCTACCATGCACCGAATAGCCTTGTTTAAGAAAGGGTTAGAGGCTACATGTTTTTCTAGACTTAGCACAGAACCTTTACGTGCAATATTGGCACATTCCACAATCTCTTCGACGAGCTCCGTGCTGTCTTGAGCTTTACCGGTAAATGCGAGTAATCCGGCTTTCAAGCCTGATAAGAAAACAGGTAGAGTAAATCGGATCATAACTGCTGAGAGCGCGCCACCCACGACAATCACTAAGCTCGCTAAGTCCCAGTAGAGGCCCAAACCGCCTGTTGTAAGCATAATACCTAGAATCACAATACAGCCAGCTGCTAATCCACCTACGCTTGCGATGTCCATACCAGGGTGCTCCCTATTCGTTCTTTGCTGAGGTCACTCTTTTTTGGCTCCACATATCTCATATGAGCGTATTTTTCTGGGGAAGCCTTTCACGTCAAACTTGAGGCTGCTATACGTGATGGGTTTCTGGTAGTCTCTCTCGGCATCTTGGAGCTTCATCTCAAGGAAACATTTTTGCTTATTCAGTTTGTGGTTGCGCACACAAATGGCGACGTACCCTTTAGAAGCAATGTCAGGGTTTTCAAAGTCGGGTTCTAGAAACCACTCGCACTTTTGGTGGTGATAGAGGTCACACCCCGACCCTAGAAGGAGCAGCAGGATGAGCCGAGCCATGGGCAGGTAAACTTTTTGACGATGAGTTGCTTTCAAAACCTGCGAGCCCTTATTCCTCTTGAGGTAAGTCGTCATACTTCACCATAATTTCCACTCTTCTATTCCCATCTCGGCCTTGTTGAGTTTCGTTGGAAAAGATGGGCTTGGTGTCGGCGTACCCTCCTGCTGAAATGCGCTGAGGAGGAAAGTCGTAGTAATCAATAAAGTATCTCGCCATAAAGGAAGCTCGTAGAGCCGAAAGCTCCCAGTTGGAAAAATCTCCATTGCTGGGGATGTTGTCTGTGTGCCCTGCAATATGAATCTTTCTTTCTGTGTTGATCAATGTTTCCACAAGGGGTGCTAATTCACGAATGGCTTTCCTTTTCAGCCGGTAAGCTCCTGGTTGATAGAAGACGGAGCTCATCAGTCGAATGGAGAGAAAGTCACCACTTTTAATCACTGTAATGGGACTGGTGGTGGTTGCTTTACTGCCATCGGAGCCGGTATCCATCTTTTTACGCACTGAGTCGACAACATTGCGTACGGTGTCAAAGTCCTTGTTAATGATATTCAAAGCGTATTCGGTACGGTTATACTTTTTTACAATGGGCTTGTGGTCTGCATCCCCTCGCCAGAACTTGAAGATATCTTTGCCTTTTACACTGGGCCCATATTTGGAAACTAGTGGAATGTCGTCTGGGACTTCCATAAAGGCCTCACGTATTGAGGAAGCTACCCCTAAGAATGCTTTTGTTTCCCCTTCGGGTTTGAGTCCATAAAGAACCACGAAGGTCGCAAAGAGCAGTGTCATGAGATCGGCGTAACTTACAATCCACCCGGCACCGCTATTTTCTTCTTCATCATCATCCACGCTCAACCCTCCGAGACTCACGCCTTCTTTTTCTCGGTGGATTGTTGGAGTGTCTTGATCAAGGCCTGGGGAGGATTTTTCCTAGCTATATGGACATAGAAGTACATGATTTTTTGATGCATACATATGGCTTATGCAGCTTGAAGTGTGCCTCTAGGGTGCGTAGAGCGGGCATTTCACTTAATAAAAGTACCCCATTGGCGTGCAGTAGTCGGTTGACTCGTGTGAGAAGCCGTGAACCTATTTCGACTTCTTTCTTTTTAAGCAAGATGCAGTCAAAAAGTGAGTTAGGAGTATTGAGGAGGTCCGGGTCTTGGTGCCAGCAAAATTGGATGTGTTGTGTTAGTAAGGGGTCCATCTTGTAGTTTCCTGTATGGGAGCCGCGTGCGCGGACAGAATACTTTGCTAAAACGGACGGAGGTACATAGTGGTTGAGGAGTTTTTGAGGGAACATTCCAGAAGGAGGTTGTTGATCTTTGTTGGTTTCGTGTCCGCTGGTGATGATCTGGTAACTCACTTGCTGTGGCTGGTGATGGTTCCACTCTTCGATGAGGATAGCAATTGCATAGGCTTCGACAGGCAGGGCATTGCCGCTCAACCATAGTGTCATTGCTGTTCCCTGGTGTTTGGGCAACACTTCATGTTGGAGGGCATGCAAATAATGTGGCTGTTGAGTGTAAGACGGAGCGCTTTGACGTAATAGTTCCTGATGGACGGCCCTTGATTCCTCCCCTCCTTTGTCCTGATCGAGAATGGAGATGTAATCCACCCAACGGTGTATTCGCCGTCTTGCCAAACGTTTGCGTAGTGAAATTTCTAAATCAAACTTTTGTTCGGGGAGAATTTCAATCTGGTGCTTGCGATGCAAAAATTTGCGGAAGAATTCAAACTCTTCTGCAGGCAGAGGAGGGAGTGTTGTGCTTACCTTGTCACCGAGGAAGCAAATGTGTTGTTGAGCCTGAGAACGTGCCGCTGTGCGCAAGGAATAGGGTTTGGTTGGGCGAGAAAAAGGCACGATAAATGTATCCTCGTGATGAGGTATGACCAAGAAGCCATTCCAAAAGCTCTTATTGACGACAACAGCTCGTCCGTCGGTTGGATGAGGGCTGAGCTTGATGTGTTTGTTTTGCACGGCAAAGTGCGCATGAGTATTTATTGAAAGGGGGCTGTGCTTGTATCGACTTCGTGTTTTTTTAAGTAGCGGATGAGGTCTTGTTCATCCCAGATCTGGCAGGTCTCAGATGCACGAGCTTTTTTGGCTTTGGATGACTGGCTCGATTTGTCTGAGATTAACAGCAGGTTTGTAGATTGGGTCATACTGGAGCTGATGGTGGCACCTAAAGATTGCAAATACTTGGTCATAAGGTTGCGCGAACATGAGAATGTTCCGCTGATGACTAAAGTGAACTCGGTCATGGGTGATATTGTTGAAAGTGTCTGAGCAGGTGGAATATATTTGGGTTTTATCAGGTTTTCCAGAGCTAAAAAATCATTGCGCTTTTGTTTTAGGGTGTTGAGTATGGTTTGTGCTCGCTTTGCTCCTACCGTCCGTCCTGGGGCAAGTTCCACTTGACTGAGTGCTTCTTGTTGGGTTGACGCTAAATGGAGAAACTTGTGGGTTCCTTGGTAGTGATGTTGGATGCCTACGGCGAGTTCTTTACCGAGCCCCGGAATGCCAAGTGCTGCGAGAAATAAAGCTGTAGAGCAGCCTTTCGAAGCTTGTATATTGGTCACAATTTTGTGAGCAATGGTCATCTGGTATCCTTCTAGGCGGGCAATCTGTTCCGACTCTAGTTGATATAGGTCACCCGTGCAACGTACAAGCCCAGCGCGAATGAAGTGCTCAAGGCGCTGCTCCCCCAAATCGGCAATATCGAGTGTGCTACACCAATGGCGTAGTGTTTTGAGGAGTTGGTTGGGGCAGCTCGATGAATTAGGACAATAAAGCTGTAGAAAAGAGTTTCCTTCAGACTTGCGCCCCGTTTGCCCTTCTTCTTGAAAAAGAAGGTCTGTCTGACAGCTGGGGCAACGCGTAGGAATTTGCGGAGGGCCAAATGTGGTGTGTAGATTCTCCTGGAGGTGGGGGATGATGTCTCCCGCACGTACGATTTTGACTTGAGAGCCTGGTTTGAGGTTCTTTTTGACCACGACTCCTGCATTGTGCAAGGATAGCCGTGATATTTTGGCGTTGCCAGGGGGCATATGGACGGGAGTGAGAATGCCAACTGGAATGACAAGCCCAGATCTAGAGGTATTCCATTCGATAGATTTAAGTTGTGTGGATGTAGCATAGGATTGCCACTTGAATGCAAGTCTGTATCTGGGATGGTGGCTGGTGGCGCCCATTTCGGTGTGGAGCTGAGTATGATTGATGGTCATGACGGCCCCGTCAATTTCGTATTCACGCTTGGGATTTTCTTTGAATGCTTGTGCTTCTTCAATAAAAGATTTGCATGCTTCAGGTGATTTTAGGAGGCGGCTGGGGGGTGGAGTGAATCCAGCTTCTGTGAGCCAGTTTACTTTGTCCTCTTCGGTCGCGATATTTAGCTCTTGGCTCAGCACATCGAAGCTGAAAAAATCAAAAAACCGTGCGAGGCTCGCATGGGATTTGCGGGTGAGCACTCCTGCGACGATGTTTCTCTCACTTGTAGGTGGATCAAGATTTAGGCGCTGCATTTCAGTGCTAAGTAGTTTGAATCCGTTCTTCGTGCAGTAAAGCTCACCTCTTATTTCTGTATAAGGCGCCTCCTGGAGCATGGGAAGTTTGAGGAGGTTTTTGCGTGCCAATACCCAGTGTAGTTTGCTCGTGACATCTTCGCCGGTTTTGCCGTCGCCCCGTGTTTTTGCGATTGTAAACGTTCCATAGCTATAGATCAGGCTCATAGAGTTACCGTCAATTTTGTATGCGCCCACAACGGCGAGGTTTTTGCGCCATGCTTCCATTTCTTGCAGGTTATACACCTTTTTGAGACTCAGCATGGGGGTGGTGTGCTCGACTTTCTCAAGCCCAGAAGATGGCTTGGAGCCTACCTGCTGCAAAATGGGGTGTTCCGGAGAGAGTGTCCGTAGCTGATCTTCAAGCTGGTCATAGTCTGCATCGGATAAAGTCGCGTTCCCGTGGGTGTATTGCTCTCTATGATAGATAATTTCTTGGACCAGGTAGTCGATTTGGTCGATGGAGGTTGATTTTGAATTCAAAGGAACGTTCTCCGATTTGTTGATGCTAAAACTTGGAATTACAATAAGAATATGCTACTTGTCAATGTCAGGAATACTACTTTAGTAAACTTAATACCACGAGAGCATAACAAAGTCCCTCCACAGAGTGTTTACATGGGGAATTGGGGAGAATTTAAGATGGCATGGTTTTATCGGGGGAGGTCTGATGTGTGTGTTATGCGGATATATTTAAGTATCCTCTCGCTAGCGTGGGTGCCGATGTTGGCTTGGAGTGTTGTATTTGGATGGGTAAGCCATGACCAGGCATCGGCAGCTTCTCATCAGGCTCAAGGTATGGCGGTAGGGCGTTTGCGGGTAGGGGTGGTGTTGCCTTTTACTGGATCGCAAGCAGATTACGGTCAGGAAGTCTATACGGGTATGCAGATTGCAATGACTCAAATACGTGCAAAGGACGCAGACATGGGGCATAAGATCGAGCTTGTAAAGGCAAATGATCGTTCTTCCGTGTCAGGTGTCGATCTTGCGGTGAGTGAATTGGATAAACGTCGTGTGCAGATATACGTTGGTTCCGTTACGGAAATCAACTCCCAACAGTTGGTTAAATTGGCGGCTGAAAAGCAGAAGCCTGTGATTGTCCCTGTGGCGACCACAGTGTCTCTCAAAGATGTTTATACGAACGCTTTTATGGCGAACTATCCGCGAGCGTGGCAAGGGCGACTGCTCGCGAAGTGGGTGTCTACATCTCGACCCCAGAGTCGTGTAGGGGTGATCTATGATGCTCAGTCTCCTTTTGCTTCCCGTCTTGTGGAACAATTTGTACAAGGCTTGGGAGTGTCGGCTGCTCAGTTGGTCTTCAAAGAAGATGTCCCCGTGAAAGAACGTAAGTATGGGGAGTTAGCGAGTCTTTTGGTAGAGCGTCAGGCTGGAGTGTTACTTTATCCGAGTGAAGATGTCGATGATGTGCGGCGTATGCTTGCGGAGATAGATAAGAAAAAAGCCTCTGTACAGCTGTTGGGGGTAGATGCTTGGGGAGAGCCAGCTTTTGCACAGAAAGTGGGGGGGCGAACTCAACAGATGTCCTACTTGCTACCCTTTTCCTATCGCAATGAAGCGGACCCTGAGGTGCGCTGGTTTACCTCTGAGTTTGTGGCGCGTCTTAAAAGATATCCTAGTGCGATAGCATACTTGGGATACGACAGTATGATGATGGCGTATTCAGCCTTTAAGCAAGCAAATTCCGAACGTAGTTCGGAATTAAAAAGGGTTTTGCACACTTTGAGGGAAGTCCCTGGTCTTTTGGGGGCTTTTACAGTGGGTGTGCGCAGCCCCTTTCCAGAGAAAGCTGCAATGGTGGTTTCTTTGGGACCTCGTGGAGTAAGTTGGAATAAAGTGACCCCCTAGAACTTAGGAGTGAAGTTGCTCGTGGGCCGTGCGAATCAAGAGTCTGTCCTCCAAACTTTTTATGATATGCATCCCTATCCTTCTTACCCTTTTGCTGCCCGTCCACGGTTTCAAGAGGGGATTTGGGCTAATCCTCGTTTTCATCTTCACCGGGCTGGTCTTAAAGCTGGAAGTCGGCCTTTAAAAGTACTCATAGGCGGAGCAGGGGCGATTCTTCCTGCAGTCATAGGTAGTTGGTTGTGTCCGAATGACGTGCTGATTGTAAATGATCTCTCGGCGAGAAGTCTGAGGCGTGCAAAATTTGCGATGCGATGGCGCCATTTGTTTCAGAATAGGTGGTTTGTGGAACCATTACAGGCGACCTTACAACGCTTTCCGCATAATTTTTTGGACCATGCGGACTTGTTCGGAGTTTTACACCACATGTCACATCCTGAAGATGTATTGGTTCCTTTGTTTGATTGCTTAAAGCCAGGCGCTACCGTTCGTGTCATGGTTTATCATCATCATGGCCGTGAGCTGGTGCGGCGTGTGCGTGACCGTGTGGCTCCTTTCTCACCTTTTGAACCGAGAGACATCATGAAGGCAAGGGCGCGTGTTAGGGCCTTGGCCGATGATAAGGACTGGCAATCTTTTTTTGCAGCGATAGGTCCGGCATGGAAAGTCTCCGATGCTGACTTTGTCGACCGTTTTATGCACCCTCTGGAACGTTACTTTTCTATTGTACAGTGGCTGGGAATCTTTCGTGAGGTTGGTTTTCACTTGACTGCGGTGATGGATCGCTAGGCCGAATTAGATGATTTGGTGAATCCTTTGTATGCTCCACCTCATGGGGAACAGCTCGACAAATATGCAGCTTTGCAGCGATTCCATGGGAATTATGAGTGCACCTTAACCAAACCGATGTCTTCTGATGAGGAGGGGAGTGTTGCTCCCGTAGAAAATTACCGAGCGGGTGATCTGCTTTATATTGCCTCTCTCAAGGTACACACGCCACCCCGTATATGGTTTGAGTTTCCTGAGACAGCCTCTCTTTCTTGTTCGGTACGTTGGAGAATTTGGTGGCAACATCTTGCGCAGGTATTTATGGGACTTCCACGCAGCGACTTGCCCCCTCTTGCGCAATCTGCAACGGACCGTTTGTTGCGGTTGGGTGCAATTACTGTTTAGGTGTACCACCGAAAACGTATCTTAGCGATGCAGGTAAAGATGGCCGTGTATGCAAGAAGGAGGAGCAAAGTGGGTGCTACAGCGACCCAGTTTGCCGATTCTAACGCGATGAGGCGTGCACAGTCCACTCCGAGGGTGAGAGGAAGGTAGCTTGCGACCATATTGATCCACTCAGGTAAATGGTCTCTTGAAAACCACACCCCGGCAAAAATCATCATAGGCAGTGTGAGAAAGTTGATGGTCCCATTGTAGGTTGCTGTATTGGAGTTACGTGCCGCGAGCAGCACTGCAATAGATGTAAAACACGCTGTTGAGATAAGCGCGCAAGTGAGGAACAGTGGGAGAGACCCTTGGATTCGAAATCCAAATATCGCCATGCCTGTAAGCAAAACGACGAAGACTTCTATCGCAAAGATAAAGATACGTCCAATGATATGTGACAGAATGTATGAGTAAGGGTTCATCGGAGTCGCAAGATAGCGCTTGAGTAGGTTTTCTCTGCGGTTGGAGACAATCGTCATGCCTGTGCCAAACATGCTTGTGGTGAACAAGCTAAAAATGAGTAGCCCTGGTATGAGAAAGTCTACATACCTTGCACCTGGAACTTCAAGCGAACGAGTCTGTGTCTTCACCGGATCTGTCCGGCCAAAGCTTGACTGGATGACATCGTTCACAGTTTGAAAAGCGCGGCTTCCTTCACTGAGTTCAGGGTCATAGACATAGTCGATAGAGTCCTTGTCAGTGTCTGGAACAACAAGTAGCCAGATGTTGCCCCGTTTGAGCTGTGTATACCCTTCTTCCTGAGCGACTTCTTTGACTTTTATCCGGTTTGGGTATTCACCCAATGCATGACGGATGTTTTCGTAGAAACCATGCCGGCTGTCATTTTGGTTGATCAACCCAACAAAAACGGGCTTTTCTTGAGTGTCCGAAAGTGCAAGTCCCAGGACGCAAATCCAAATGACAGGCATACAAACTACAAAAATCAACGCCGAAGGCTCACGACAAAATTCACGGATGCGACCTTTAACCAGCTCTATTAAACTTCGATTAATCATCGCGTAAGCTTCTCCCTGTGAGGTTTAAAAAAACGTCTTCGAGTGTAAGTGATCTTAGACTTAGTTCTTCAATTTGGCAGTTATTTTTGCTGGCGCACTGCATTAATGTTTGGATCGCTTCACTCGGCTCAATAACTCCGACTTGAATTTTTTGAAAGCCATCGGTGACTTGGGCGCTGCGGAGCCAGCTAATCTGTTCCGAGAGAAGTTGAAAATTGGTACGTGAAGTTTGGAAGGTTAGAATTGCCCTTGCATGACAGTGATTTTGGATAAGTTCTCGTACAGTACCTGCAGCAATGACTTTTCCTTGATCCATAATTACAACCCGATCTGCAAGTTTGTCCGCTTCTTCCATATAATGAGTCGTGAGAATGACAGCTACATTTTGTTTTTTTTGAGCCTCAATACTTTGCCACAAATGCATACGAGCTTGGGGGTCGAGTCCAGTTGTCGGCTCATCTAGAAATAGGACTTTGGGAGAGTGAACTAAAGCACATGCCAGATATACGCGTTGCTTCTGTCCTCCGGACAGGTGTTCGAGTCGAGTATGCTGTTTGCGTTGCAGTTGCATGTCCTGGATGAGCTGCTCGGTATTTGATTTTTCGGGATAGAAGCTTGCGAAGAGTTCGATGGTCTCTCGTACCGTATATTTTTTATAGAGGTGAGTTTCTTGTAGTTGCACCCCGACATGAGCATATATCGCCCTTCTTTGGCTGCGATACTGCATGCCTAGAACTTCGATATTCCCTTGGTCAGGCTCGATAAGCCCTTCTAAGAGTTCGCAAGTCGTTGTTTTTCCAGCGCCATTGGGTCCGAGGATCGCCACACACTCTCCGGGCATAAGCTCTAAGTCTATGTGGTCCACAGCAAGAGCGCTATTAAATTTTTTGCAGAGTCCATTTACCTTCAGAACTGGCTGAGTGCTCATAAGCGTTCCTGTACATTCTCATTTAAAATCCCTTTGTAGGGAATGGGGCCAAAATCAAGTATAACTGCTCTAGCACATCAATCTATCTGTGGATGACTCGAAAGGTGCTTCAAAAAAAGGCAACGCATGTCTCCTTGAAGGATGTTGAACTTTTTCTGAATTAAGGCGTAGATAAAAGCCCTGGTGAGGTATATACCATAAAAACAAACCATCTTCATGTTAAAAGCTGTGTTTGGGTTAAATACAGGGTGATTTCTTTGGGAGTGGGTATTTGAATGGATAAAGTGGATCAATTATCTCAGGTAGACGTCTGCGTTGTCGGGGCTGGTCTCGCCGGCGTACTCACAGCATTGCGGCTCGCGGAGGCTTGTCCTCAGCAAAAAGTAGTGATCTGGGAACAGTCTTCGAGGGTAGGGGGGCGCGCTCGTACAACACATGGCAAGGACGATTTGTCGGGAGTGGGTTTCTCCTTAGTTACGGAGGAAATGTTCGCTTTTTTAAGGCGTACTTTTCAGCCCCTTTTGGGAACAGAGGGCTTAACGGCTTCTCTGGCGGTACCGGTGAAATCTGCGATGGTGCTCCACCAGCAGAAGTTTAAGTCACTTTCGTGGTCAACTTACTTTTCGGATGTTGGCTTGCGTACGGTGAGTAGCGGTGAAGTTGCAACGATATGGCGACGGCTCGAGCAGCAAATGATGGCCTTGGAGGTTCCTCAAAGAGACGTACCGCTTGCCAAAATATGGAGTGAAAGTAAAAAACATCCTGCTTTGCGTGCTATAGAACAGTGGCTTCATCCTCTAGGCTTTAGTGGGGAGCTGCTTACTTGGAGCGTACGTGCACTTTTAGAACGGTTGGAATATAGCCGTGCTTTGAGCTGGGAGCTGAGTTGGGATCACTTGGACGTAATGCTCTCTGATCTGGAGGGAAGTATGGCAAATCTTCAGATCCTGCGTGGCACAAAGTTGATGAAGGCCATACCTGCCCAGACGTTGGGGTGGAAACTTGTAGGACCTGAACTGCAAATGGACGCACGTTATTTGGTGAATGCGACTCCCCCGGCATTGATGAGTGATTGGCTCGAAATGGAATGGCTACCTCGCCCGGTTATGCAGCAAGCGATTAAAGTGTTACCGGTCTCACTTGTTAAGCTATCGTTAGACTTACCACAGTTAGATGAAAGTTGGTCTGCAGAAGCGCCAAACTTTTGTCCGGCCACCTGGATTTTAGTGGAAAATGTTACCTTTCAGCTTGAGGGAGAAGGCAAAGTTTCGTTTAAAACTTGGATTGACTTCGAACAAAGCTTAGATGCGCCAAGTGTTGTGAAAGCTGTGCGACGCTTGCGACGCGCGAAGGAAAAGTTGTTGCGTTCTTTAGGTCTTGTGGATCAGGGTAGTTCCGCACAAGGTCGTGAGCGTATTGCTTTAGTTCCTGTGGGTCCTGGACATCCCGCAACGTCTCTGGCCGCGAGGCTAGGGGCTTATTTGGAGTTAGAGCAGTCTTTGCATGGCAAATATATTTCTTTTTGTGGAGATATGCTTGGGTCTTCCTTTTCTCCAGACAAAAATCTTATGACATCTGTCGTAAGGGTGTGCGATAAAGTGGGTCAGTTTTTGCGCTCGTAGAAACGTGCCATCTGATGTCGTTCTAACTCTGAAGGTGAAGGGGGATGTGTGGGAATTTTGATTCAAGGCAAAGAAATTGCGGCTAAGCTGACGGTGCAGTTGGCTCAACGGGTTGAAAATTACATTCTAGAAGGGAGAAAACGTCCCTCTCTGCATGTTATTTTGGTAGGAGATGACCCTGCTAGCCAGGTTTATGTAGGGCATAAGGAGAAGGCGTGCGCGCGTGTGGGGATTACCTCTTACACGCATCGTCTGGCAGCGGAAACTTCTCAGCAGGAGCTGGAAAACTTGGTGGAAAAGCTACGTTTGGACACTGATGTGGATGGTATTCTCATTCAGCTTCCCTTGCCTCAAGGTCTTGACTCTTCAAGTGCTATTGACAAGATAGGTCCTGATAAGGATGTGGATGGCCTTACCATATATAATCAAGGTGCGCTGGCTTTGGGTTCACCTTATCGTGTGCCGTGTACGCCTAAGGGTATACTTTGCTTGTTGCGTGAAGCCTGTGTCTCTTTAGAGGGCAAGCATGCTGTGGTTGTGGGGCGTAGTAAACTGGTGGGACTCCCCGTTGCACGGCTGTTATCTTTAGCCAATGCAACGGTCACTTTAGTACATTCGAAAACCAAGTGTCCACAGGAAATATGCTGTCAAGCAGATGTCTTAGTGGTTGCAGCGGGGCAGCCAGAAATGGTGCGGTGTGATTGGATCAAAGAGGGTGCTGTTGTTATCGATGTGGGGATTCATCGTAAGGCGGATGGCTCGCTCACCGGAGATGTCGACCCTCAAGCTGCACAAAATGTGGCGCATATGTACACCCCGGTACCAGGAGGGGTGGGCCCGATGACTATTTTTTCTCTTTTGGAAAATACTGTAGAAGCCGCATATGGAGTCTCTTTTGGCTAAGACTCGCTTTGGCGAATATAGTTGGCAATATATGTTGTTCCAAGTAGCAAGCCGATCAGGTTAGGAATAGCCATCAAAGCATTAGCCAGGTCTGCGATGGCCCAAACCAAATGTAATTCCATCAGTGCAGCTGGAACCATAATGGCGACATATAGGGTGCGATAGGGAAGTACTCCTTTTGTCCCCACTAAATACTCCACGCACTTCTCGCCATAGTATGCCCACCCTAATATGGTTGAGTATGCAAAGAAAATGAGACTCATGCTAACAAATCCAGCACCTCCAGAAAAACCTTTTTCGAACGCCGCCATTGCAAGGGGAGCGCCATTGAGGGGAAGCCCTGAGGAAGGATTTATTTCTCCCTGCACTTGAGTAATGCAGATGACGATCCCTGTGACCATGCATACAACGAATGTGGAAAGAAAGGCTCCTGTCATGGAAATAAGCGCTTGGTCGTAGCTGGAGTTCGACTTAGCGGTTGCTGCGGCAATCGAGGACGTTCCTAGTCCAGCCTCATTCGAAAAGATCCCCCGAGAAACCCCAGCCTGTAAAGCTTGTCCGAGGGTAAAGCCTGCGGCTCCACCCGCAGCTGAACGGAGTGTAAACGCTGCATCGACAATTTGATACAGTACGGTAGGAAGCATGTCTAAATGAACGTAAATGACCCAGCATCCGCCTACTAAGTAAGCTGCTCCCATAACGGGTACAAATACTTCGGCAATACGTCCGATAGATCGAATCCCTCCAAAGAGCACAGCAGCTGTGAGGAGGCTTAGTAAGATGCCGCTCCAAAGTTTAGGGATGCCCATAAAAGAGAGCGCTGCATCTGTTACGGAGTGTACCTGTACCATGTTTCCTGTACCGACGGTTGCAAGCGTACCAAACAATGCGAAGGCAAAACTCAAGTAGGTTGCTCCACTCACTTTTTCCAGGTAGTACATGGGGCCACCAATGGATTCTCCTTTCTCATTTTTTTGGCGGTAATGATGGGCAAGAAAGCTTTCAGCAAACTTAATGATCATACCGATGGAGGCGATTATGCACATCCACAAGAGTGATCCTGGCCCTCCGCTTACAAGTGCGGTTGCAACCCCAGCTATGTTACCGGTGCCAATGGCAGCAGCGAGAGAAGTCATGAGCGCTTGAAAGTGGGTAAGTTCTCCGGGTCCCTGGTTTTCGGCATCACTTCGACTACGTAAGACGAGTGAGAAGGCTTTGGGGAGGAGAGTGAACTGTAGGCCCTTTAGGCACCATGTTAGCCAAAGTCCTGTGGCAACCATGAGTAATGACAAGGGTGCTGACCATAAATAGTCTCTTAACAGCTCAATTTGTAGAGTAAGATATTCCACAGTTTTTCTTTCAAATGGTGATGCATGCATGAAGTCACAAGAATGTCTTCTACCAAAAGAACTTTTTTTTTGCAAGGTCAAAACTTGACTTTGCCTAAACTTTTAGGTATGTTGGCCAACTGGCAGATTTCGTATTTTCCTTGTAAATAAAGAAAATACTGCAAGTTAAAGGAGTGCGTATGTTATCTGAAGAAGTCAAAGCAAAAATTGAATCTTGTATTCAAGACAACCGTGTGATGTTGTTTATGAAAGGTGAAAAGACGGAGCCTATGTGTGGTTTTTCCGCACAAGTCGTACAGATTTTGAACCAAGCGGGTGTAGAGTATCATACGGAGAACGTGCTTGCAGACTGGGATTTACGTGAGGGAATTAAAGAATTCTCGAACTGGCCAACGATCCCTCAACTTTATGTTAATGGTAAGTTTTTGGGTGGATGTGACATTGTAATGGAGTTACACCGTAAGGGGGAACTGTCGGCGATGCTACCGTAGCTCGGATGATGCTTGCAATGTTACGGCTTCATGCTTGAAGGCTCTTTCTTCTTGTGATAGAGTGGACTGCCTTTTGGTCCCATAGTTTAATGGATAGAACGAGGCATTCCTAATGCCTAGGTAGAGGTTCGATTCCTCTTGGGACCGCCATTTAAAATTTTGTAACCTTCAGTGTGTCCTCATATTGAAGGTTTTTTTTAATTTTGAGAAGTTGAACATGCAGTTTTATCAAGATTTGTTGAGAGATGTACTAGAAAATGGTGAGGATCGCCAAGATCGAACGGGGATAGGGGTGCGCTCTGTTTTTGGGCGTCAATTGCGTTTTGATCTGCGTGAGGGGTTTCCCCTGGTTACGACAAAGAAAATTCATTTGAGTAGTGTCGTACATGAGCTGTTGTGGTTTTTGCGTGGTGACACCAATGTTCAATATTTAAAAGAACATAAGGTGCGGATTTGGGATGAGTGGGCGGATGAAAAAGGAGACTTAGGCCCTGTATATGGGCAGCAGTGGCGCCACTGGGCTGGAGTGGATCAAATTCAGCAGTTAGTGGTGAACTTAGTTAAGCACCCTTTTTCTAGACGTCATGTTGTTTCTGCGTGGAATGTTGCTGATTTGCCAGATGAAGCACACTCGCCGCAGCAGAACGTCCGTTTGGGGAAAATGGCACTTGCTCCATGTCACTGTTTGTTTCAGTTTTATGTGTCAAAAGATGGTGAGCTTTCCTGTCAGCTCTATCAGAGAAGTGCAGACCTTTTCCTTGGAGTACCCTTTAATATAGCCTCCTATGCTCTCTTGACGCACATGCTTGCAGCACAGACGGGCTTGCGAGTAGGGGATTTTGTCCATACTTTTGGTGATGTGCATTTGTATCATAATCACCTTACGGACGATATTGTCTATGAACAGTTGCGACGCCAACCTCGTGCTTTGCCACAGCTGCATATTAAGCGTCAGCCTGAGAGTATTGTAGACTATCAGTTTGATGATTTTGAGTGGCGGGGCTATGATCCCTATCCTGCGATTCGTGCTCCCATTGCGATTTAGAAAAGGTCCTTAAAGTGGATATTCATTTGATTGCAGCTGTTGGCCAAGGTGGCGAGTTAGGTAAGCGCGGAGCCTTATGCTGGAGAATTAAAGAAGACTTAGCCATGTTTAAGTCTCTAACCATGGGGTTTCCCATTGTTATGGGGCGGAAAACATTTGCCTCCTTACCTAAGGTTTTGCCTGGTCGCAAGCATTATGTCTTGACCCGAAGTGCAACCCCGTTGCAACATCCGCGTGCGGAGTCTTCAGGCCAGGTCTTTTACTTTCGTGATTTTGAAGCAATGTTGGCTTACGCGCATACTGCTGGAGATTCGAAATTATTTGTCATTGGGGGAGGTGCTTTGTATCAGTCGGTCTTACCTCAGGTCCATCAGATGTTTTTAACGCGCATTGCTGCGAGTGACCCTGAGGCAGACACATTTTTTCCTGACTGGGATGTGGATGCTTGGGAGTTAAAGCGAACAAGTATGTTAGCGGCGGCGCCGGTAGCTGCTTGTATGGAGCACTGGTCACGCAAGTGCGACTAGGAGTGCATAGAGATGAGAGCATGGTACTTTGTGGGCACAGCTCTGTTAGGTGTATTGTGGGGAACTCCTTTTTTAGCTAGTGGAGCTGTGGAGAGCCGACTTACATATGCCATGCACCGAGGAGTGCTTCAAAATCCTTATGCAGATCTGCATGCGACTGAGGCCCTTGAGACTCTCCACAATCAAACCCAAGTAAATGGACGTTATATTCGTAGTTCTTTTGCCTTTGATATTGTTGGTCTTAATAAGCGCTCTTATGATCGCCAGTTGCATGTGTCCATTGAAGCTCGGACGGGGATAGATGTCCCCTGGCTGCGAGACAGGGTGGAGCGCCCTTTGCCGAGCTGGAGCCTTGTAGCACGTATGGATCAGTTGAATAGCTTTGCCCCTGTTTATCTGGTTGGATTGAGCTGGCAGCCAGACTTGGGTGGAGATATGGTTATTCAGGCTGATGTATTGTTGCGTAATGACTTAGCACTTGTTGGAGAAACCCTGCAAGGGGAGTTATGGTGGCAAAAAAGTCTGTGGAAAAATGGGTTTCGTTTGTCGCAGTCGATGACGTATATCGGGCCTCAAGGGGATTCAAAGCAATACGGTGGCGCTCGAGCAGCACAGGCGTTGTTTAAGCAGAGGTGTGCGGTCGTGATTGCAAACTGGGATGTTGGTTGGCAGTTGTCCCATGCACGTCACAAGTTGGGTGTGTTGCATGCTCATGAAACGGCAATGGCATTTTTTGCTCAAGTTCTTTTGTAGAATTTGGGCTGGGTGCGACTGTCCGGGGTAAGGTATGGAAAAAAAATATGATCGGGGAAGGTTGTTACAAGCCTCTCAGGGGCTTTACGAAGCCCTGCCTTTAATGCCGGCGCGTCGGTTTTTATTTCAGTTGATTCAAGAGATTGAGAACTGTTGGAGAGATGAAAAGCTGCGCTTGGCCCTACTTCATGAACTTGTGTGGTGCCTAGGTCACCCGTTTGGGAAGAAAGTTTTACCTGAGGTTGTTGGCCGCTATATAACCCCTGCGCTGGGGAAGTTTAAGGCGTTAGAGGATTTTTTAGCCTTTGCGGTACCTTTGGAACGTGCGTTAGATTTATATCTTCACGAACATGAGTATGTCGTATGTGCCAAGGATCGCACGTCTTCTATACACATGGCTGAATCAGCTCCTCTCTTTGTGGTTGCGGAGAACATTCGCTCTGCATTTAATGTAGGGTCTATTCTGCGTACGAGTGACTGTGTGGGGGCTAGGCATGTGTACCTGTGTGGGTACTCAGCAGGTCCGGATAACTTAAGAACCCAAAAAGCTGCTATGGGTGCAGATAAATATGTCTCGTGGAGTTGGCATGCAAGTGTGGGCGATGTCTTAACACGTTTGGAACAAATGAATATTCCTATTTTGGCCTTAGAAACTGTAGAAGGTGCTCCTCCTGTATATGAATTCCGCTTTCCACGTCCATGTGCTATTTTGCTGGGGAATGAGCGCCATGGTTTAGGAGCCATGGCTTTGCAGCGCTGTAACCAAGTGCTTCGCATTCCTATGTACGGTTGTAAGAATTCTTTGAATGTTGCGACGGCTTATGCCGTTGTGGCTTATGAGATTCGTCGCCAGTGGGAAGCAGTCGTTTGATTTTTACCGATAATTTCTTGCACTACTTTATGGAAATGTTGCGGCTTCTTCTGTTTGCGAGGCATAGTTGTGAGCAGAGTTAGGT